>NZ_JAMMTO010000008.1:0-226786 GCF_051807745.1 Salmonella sp. NW38
GGGGTTTTAATAACTGGCTTAAAGCTGAAAGCTTTCCGGAACCCCCAGCCTAGCTGGGGGTTTTCCATAGACAAAAATCTCCGGCGATGCCGGAGAAAAGATTTATGACTTTGAGCTTAATCGGAGGGCTCGCGGTTCGCTGAGAAAATGAAGCCCCTGCCATGACACTCACTACTAATACAGATACTCCAGCCCATGAAAACCAGCAATGTGGCAGGATATTTAAAGGCCAGACCTGCCCGCGCTAATGTTGACCGGCATTCCGGAACGGCGCTCCAGCACCTCATTAACCCGCGAAGTATCAACGTCATCCCCTTTGATAAACGTGCGCAGCACTGGCGTAACGGGCAATGGAACTTTTTTGTCTGACTCAAATTCAGCACGGTTACGAGAAAGCGGTTCGTGTACCTCCAGCCAACGACTGCCATCCGGCTCTACCGAAAATTTAACGGGCCTGTCGATAATCTGAACGCGGGTTCCTACAGGAACATGGTCGAATAAATATTTAATATCGTCATTGCGTAAACGGATACAGCCCTGACTGACGCGAAGGCCAATGCCAAAGTTAGCATTAGTGCCATGGATGGCATATAACCTGCCGATATATATTGCGTATAGCCCCATAGGGTTATCCGGCCCCGCAGGCACCATCGCGGGCAGCGTTTTTCCCTCTTTAGCATATTCCCGACGCGTATTAGCCGTTGGCACCCAAACCGGGCCATCTTGTTTGCGTTCAACCGCAGTTACCCAGTTGCGCGGCGTTTCACGGCCAGCCTGACCAATACCAATAGGTAGCACCTCAACCGTATTCGTGCCTGCGGGATAATAATAAAGGCGCATCTCGGCGACGTTTACCACAATACCTTCACGAACGGTGTCAGGCAGAATCAACTGCTGCGGCACCACCAGTGTGGAACCAGACTGAGGTAAAAACACATCCACGCCGGGATTCGCTTCAAGCATATTACTCAGCCCCTGACCGTAGCGGGCGGCAAATGACTCTAAGGGCTGAGTATTGTTCTGCGGTACGGTGATTGTGACAGGCTGTCCTACCAGACGACTGCCTTCGGGCGGCAACGGATAGCTTATAGCCAGCGAGAAATGGCTTACCAACAAGACGAAAAACGGAAAAAAAGGTGTGATACGACGCATTATATCCCTTCCTTTGTCGCGGCAGGTGTGCGTTAAGTATAGCTTTTTTCTCACATGGCTGGTGTTGTGCGCCCGGGTTATGTTGCGTTTGCGTTCCCCTCCGGCAGGACAATATTACTGGCCGCCAACTCCCCCATGTTGTGGAACATGGCGCACGCGGCTTCCACGATCGGCATCGCCAGCGCCGCGCCGCTTCCTTCACCTAACCGCATCGCCATATGCAAATAGGGTTCCATAGACAAATGCGCGAGCGCGATGCGGGCACCCTTTTCCGCCGAAAAGTGCGACGGGATCAGATAAGGTCTCACCGCAGGCGCAATCTGACAGGCCGCCAGCGCTGCCGAGTAGGAAAGAAAGCCATCCAGCAATACGGGTAAGCCACACCTTGCCGCACCAAGCATCACGCCGGTCATCCCGACCAGATCGAAACCACCCACCTTCGACAACACATCAATGCCATCGCGCGGATTGGGCTGATTAATCGCAATCGCCCGCCGCACGACGTCCACTTTATTATCGATGCGGGAAGGCGGAAGATTCGCGCCAATCCCCACCACCTCTTTTGCATCACTTCCTGTAAAAACGCTGACCATCGCGGCGGCTGGCGTGGTGTTCGCCATTCCCAGCTCCCCTACGCCAAATAAGGTCACGCCGCGTTGCGCCAGGTCGCAGGTGTAGCGGGAAACCTCCAGCAAAAGCGCCTCAGCCTGCGAGCGACTCATCGCCGGGCCAACGGCAATATTTCCGCAGCCGCGCGCGACGCGCATATCAACTACGCCAGGAATAGGTTCAGCATCAATACCAACATCAATGACATGCACCTTCGCACCGGCCTGAGCGGCAAGCACGCATACGCCGGTTGTTCCCCGCGTCATATTCGCCGCCTGAATCGCCGTCACGATTTTGGGCGAAACCGCTACGCCTTCATCCCAGACGCCATGGTCGGCGCACATCACCAGCATCGCCTTTTCACCTACCTGCGGCGTACCGTTAAGCCCCGGCATTCCCGCGAGCTGAACGGCTAAGGCTTCCAGTCTGCCCAGGCTGCCCGGCGGTTTGAGCAGGCCGTCAATATGTTGCTGCGCACGCGCCATCGCCTCGGCGTCCGGCGCAGGAATGTCACGGAGTAAAGCGTGTAGTGTCTGCATAAGATGTCTCGTCCGTAATAATCGGCTCATAACAGAGCCAGCAGAAAGATCAGTTCGCCAAGTTCGATCGCCGCGCCCAGCGTATCGCCGGTTTGACCGCCAAGCGTACGTTTAAGCAACTGGCCAAGGATGAAAATCGCCGCGAGTGTGACCACCATTGCGGCCAGTCCTTGCATACCAGGCAGTAATACCGTGGCGACGATTACCGCCAATCCCAGAGTAATGCAGGTTTGCCGTCCGCTGACTTTACCGATAAATACATTGCCGAGCCCCTCGTCACGGGCGTAGCGATGATGGTACATCAATAAAACGGCGCTGCCACGCCCAGCCGCACAGGCCGCCGCCAGCGCCGCCAACATTGGCGTTCCACGTAACGCCAGTTCGCTGACCACCAGAATTTTTGCCAGTAGCACAAAAATAAGCGCCAGCCCGCCATGGGTTCCCAGACGACTATCGCGCATAATCTCCAGCATTCGCTCACGGCGGCGCGCGGAAAAAATGCCATCGCAGGTATCGGCCAGCCCATCCAGGTGAAAACCACCGGTCAGCAGCGCCAGCGCCAGAATACAGAACAACGCCGCTAGCGGAATACCGCACCAGGATTGCAGGAGGATGAAAATCAGGCCGCTTACGCCCCCCAGAATCAACCCGATAAAGGGAAACATCACGATCCCACGCGAATACTGCTCGAAATCCAGTCCCTGCGACCAGCGTGATGGCACGGGCAAGCGGCTAATAAAAGCGAGCATGGCCCAAAACAGCTTACTCATTTAATTTTGACTCCAATACCTGAGACCACCAGCCAGACCTCATCCGCCGCTGCCGCCAGTCGTTGGTTGACCCGACCGGCAATATCACGAAAATGGCGCGCCAAACGATTTTCCGGGACGATCCCCATTCCCACCTCATTTGTCACCAGTACCACTTTCGCCGGGCAGCGCTGGCAGGCTGCAATTAAAATCTGAATTTCATCGTCAATGGCGCGCTCCATCGCCGCGTAATCCCACTGTTCGGGATCGTTTTCTCCTCCCAGCGCAAACAGCAGATTCGTCACCATGGTGGTAATACATTCCAGTAAAATCGCGTCGTCAGGGGCAAGATCCGCGGTAATCAACGTATCAAGATGCCGCCAGCATTCTGCGGTCCGCCAGTGTGCCGGCCTGCCATCTTTATGATGCTGAATTCTCGCCGCCATCTCGTCATCAAGAATGTGCGAGGTGGCGATATACAGTACCTGCGGCGCATCGCCAATTAAGGTTTCAGCATGACGGCTTTTACCACTACGCGCCCCGCCCGTCACCAGAATCATCATACCGGCTCCTGATATTGTTGCATGATGGTATAAATTTTATCAATATCAATATGTTGCCGCATCGCTTCCGCCAGCAGATCAAATTGCCGCGCTTTATGCTCCGCATAACAAAAAGTCGTTTCCCACGGCGCAAGCCCTTTTCGTGCCCGTAACCCATTGACCACCGCACGGGTAAACGCATCGCTGTCAAACAGGCCGTGAAGGTAAGTGCCAAACGCCAGTCCGTCGGCGGTGACCGCACCATCCGCCACAGAGCATCCATTTTTCTGTAACGTCATGGCCGTACAGCATCCTTCCTGCAGCACCGTTTCCCCCATGTGAATTTCATAACCGCGTACCGGTAGCCCCGCTGCGGCAGCCAGCCAGCCGGGCAGCTCGTCTGACATTGTCGCGTTAACCTGCGTCGTGGTTTTATCCTGTGCAAAGCGAGTGATCGTATTAAGCAGCCCCAGGCCCGGCTGCGTACCCAGCCCCGACTCCACCTCATCCACAATGGTGTCGCCCAGCATCTGGTAGCCGCCGCAAATTCCCATCACCGGCACGCCCTGCCGATGTGTCTGCAATACCGCATCCGCCATCCCGCTTTCGCGCAGCCAGGCGAGGTCGCTCAGCGTATTCTTACTGCCCGGCAGGATCACCAGATCAACGTCAGTCAATGCTTCCGGGCGGCGAATATAGCGTATGCGCACATCCGGCTGCGCCGCCAGAGCGTTAAAATCCGTAAAGTTAGAAATATGTGGCAGTTGCACAATGGCAATAGTGATATCACGGGGGGCGTTACCGCGATATTTATCGTTTTGCAGCGCGACGCCATCCTCATCTTCCAGATCCACATCCAGCCACGGCATCACGCCCAGGACCGGGACGCCGGTAAGCGATTCGATTTGTTCGATACCGGAATAGAGTAGTGCCACGTCGCCGCGGAATTTGTTGATAATGACGCCCTTTACTCTGTCACGCTCCTGTTTATGCAACAGCGCCAGCGTGCCATAAATAGCGGCGAATACGCCGCCCCGGTCGATATCCGCCACCAGAATAACCGGACACTGGGCCATTTCCGCCATTCCCATATTGACGATATCACGATCGCGCAGATTGATTTCCGCCGGGCTTCCGGCGCCTTCCAGCACAATAACGTCATATTCCTGCGCCAGGCTGTTATAGACCGCAAGGATTTGCTCACGCAAACGCGGTTTATAGTCATGGTAACTCACCGCATCCATATTGGTCGCCACTTTCCCCATCAGCACGACCTGCGCCTGGCGATCGCTGGTCGGTTTGAGCAGCACCGGATTCATACGCACATCTGGCGTGATCCCCGCGGCTTCCGCCTGAAAAATCTGCGCCCGCCCCATCTCTTTGCCATCCGGCGTAATACCAGAATTAAGCGCCATATTTTGCGATTTAAACGGCGCGGTACGCAGACCATCCTGATAAAAAATGCGGCATAAACCCGCCGCCAGCACACTTTTGCCGACGTCGGATGCCGTCCCCTGCAACATAACTGCCTGTGTCATGACGCCTCCCTGAATGCGCACTTTTGCATTCGATGAAAAAACTCCGTTTCTGTTTTACACAGCGGCAGTCCCAGTTGAGTATGAAGTTTGACCAGCCAGGGCTGGGTTAGCCCCGCTTGTTCCATCGCTTCCGTACACGCGAAAACCTCGCCAGGCGCGCCATGCGTCAGGACCTGGCCCTGACGTAACACGTATACGGCATCGCTAATTTCATAAATAAGATCGATATCATGGCTGGAGATAATGACATGATTGCCCTGCGCCACAATCCGCCTGATGATAGCAAGCATCTGAGTGCGCCCTGCGGGATCGAGACCAGCAGTGGGTTCATCCAGCAATAGATAGCGCGCCTGTAGCACCAGCGCTCCGGCGATAGCCACACGTTTTTTTTGCCCATGACTCAAACACTGAATGGGCTGATGGCGAAAATGTTGGGCGTCAACCAGCGTTAGCGCCTCGTCGACGCGGCGCGTGATTTCCGCCTCCGGCACCCCCAAATTACGTAAACTAAACGCAATATCGCTATCGATATCAGTATAAAAAATCTGCTGTTCAGGGTCCTGAAAAACCGTCGCAACTTGCTGGCGCAGCGCCAGTAGTCCGCGCTTGCTGTAATCCAGCGGTTTTCCCTGCCACAACACGGCCCCTTTTTGCGGACGCAACAGGCCGCTCAGGTTCATAAAAAGCGTAGACTTCCCACAGCCGTTCGCACCCACCAAACCGGTAACAGGCGAAAGCGAAAAATCCAGATTTAACCCTTTAAGTACCGGCTCATCCTGATAACGAAACCACAGGTCTGAAGTGGCAAGCATAATAGTCCTTACAGGTGAAAATCACCCTGATACAGTTTGATATCCAGCGTGGTGGTCATTTGCTGATAACGCATTAACACCCGCGTAAACAGGAGTCCAGTCAGCATTGCCAGAGATCGATAGCCGTTCGGCAGGCTGCAATAACCAAAACGCAGCGTTTGCGCGCGATGAATTGCCGCCGCCTCATCCAGAAGAATAAAGAGAAAGCGCCACGTTAACAGGATTTGCTCGGTAAGCAGGCGTGGAATATGCGCGCGCTTAAGCAAGCTAATTAACTGCGGAAACGGTAGGTTCATCACCAGCCACAACGTCGCGGACAGCGCCGTCAGGCTACGCCAGAACGTGTCATTCGCCGTAACCACGCCCGCACGGGTGATCCCGATCCAGTACGGCCCGACAGAGATGCCAGCCAGCAGCATTTGCGGCTCGCGGCTGATGCTGAAGATAATCGTTATCACGCCGACCAACAAAAATCCAAAAGGTATCGCCATCCATCGACACCAGCGCCAGAGGGATATGCGCAATAGCCAACAGCTCAATCCGGCAATGATCAGCAGCTCAATGCCCTGCCCTACAGGCGGCAGAACAAACGCCAGTATCATCATCGCCAGCCACAGCAAAAATTTGCGCTGCGGCGCAACGTGTGCCCAGCGGCTTTGATAGCTGAGTCGATCAAGCCCGGTCATCACGGCGTTGTTTACCTTTGCAATACCCCAGGATATAAAAAATCACCGCCGCGCCAAGAGAGCCCTGAAGGGTAAACAGCAGGCTTTCAATTTCACCGCTGGCAGGTTCATATAACGGCTGAAACCAGGGTTTATACTGCGGCGCAATAGCCTGAATCTGGCTTTCCGCTTCGCCGTCTGAACCGCCATATTCACCGCCATGGTTAATAAAAAACGGCAGAATCACCAGCGCCACCACCATCGCTAACAACATCAACGTTTTTTTCATTTTAATGTCCTTGTACGGTAATCACTTGCCGTTTGGTTAACTGGTCATAAATCATGACGGTTAATAAACCTTCGGCAATGGCGACAGGAATCTGTGTGAGGCAGAAAATCCCCATAAACTTCACAACAGACCCTGTCGCTCCGGCATGGGGATCGGGAAACGCAACGCCAAGCTGGACTGAAGTCACAAAATAGGTCGCCAAATCCGCCAGCATCGCACACAGAAAAACGGCGACATCGCGGCGCAGTCCGGCACGGCAGGCCATTTTCCACACCAGATAACCGACAACCGGGCCAATCACCGCCATCGACATTCCATTTGCGCCAAGCGTCGTCAGGCCGCCGTGCGCCAGCAATAGCGCCTGAAACAACAGCACAACCGCGCCGAGAATCGCCACTACCCCGGGCCCGAACAAAATAACCGCCAGACCAACGCCGGTCGGATGTGAACAACTCCCCGTTACCGACGGAATTTTGAGCGCGGACAGGACAAAAATAAACGCGCCGCACAGCGCCAGCAGTACCTTCTGATGATTATCCTCCTGCACAATACGCCGTAAGCGCACCAGCCCATACCACAAGCAGGGTAAAAACAGTAACCACCAGGCCAGCGCCCACACTGGCGGTAAAAAGCCCTCCATGATATGCATCGCAAACGCCTGTTGCGGGACAACCATCAGCAATAGCGCTGCAGCCAGTCCACTGAAAGACACCTGTCTAAGCTGCTGTTCAAGTTTCATTCTGCATACTCCCACTGTTTATTGACCAGAATGGTCGAAAAATAGGGCAACGGTCGATCATCGTTGACCTCGTGGAGATGGCGCCAGCACTGCTCGCCGGGCAGCGTGGCCTCGGACATCATTAAGGCGCATTCCAGCAGGCCAGCCTGCGCCAGCAACGCTTTAATACGGGCGAATCGGCCATACACTTTCATCAACACCAGGCTATCATGCTGTTGTAGCGCCTGGGCTATTTCCGCTTCCGGCGCGGTACAAGAAATAACCGCCAGCGATTGCCGTTCTATGGCGAGCGGCATTTTCGCGCGGGCGGCTATCGCGGCGAAGGACGTGACGCCGGGGACAATCTCCAGCCACTCCGGGCAGCCGATACGCTGGAGTAAAAAAATCCAGGTACTGAATAGCATCGCATCGCCCAGGGTAATAAAACCGACCTGTTTACCCGCTTCCACCTCTGCGGTAAGCGCGGCGGCAACCTCGTTCCAGACCGCTTCTTTCTCGGCGCCGTCAGCGCTCATAGGGAAATGGCAACAACGTACTTCCGTCTGCTTGCCGAGATAGTCGCGCACAATCGACAGCGCCAGACTATCGCCCCCCTTACGACCGGCGGGCGCATACAGAATGTCCAGCGAGCCAAGAATCCGCGCTGCGCGGACGGTTATCAGGTCGGGCGCGCCTGGCCCGGTACTTAATGCGTATAATTTACCGTTCATGCCGCCTCCTCTACCGCCATGTTCAGCGCCTGGTGCAAATGCGCGACAAACATCGCCCGGATAGCCGGGTTTTCTCCCAGCCCGCTCAGCCACGGCGTCGCCGGAATGCCCGCCGCGTTAAAGCGCATTTTCCATGAGTCTCCGTCGTCTGAAGCCATATCATTAATGGCGTGATCGCCCGCCACCAGCATTAATGGCATCAAATGTACGCCGGTGACGCCTTCGTCACGCAGGCTGTCGATCAGGATGTCGACCTCCGGGTAGCTTTCTACGGCGCCGACGCGCGCCGGAAAGCGCTGCGCGGTCATCATATGATCGAGGCAGGCATAAGCTGCGAATGCGTGATGGCTGGCGCCGTGGCCCATAAAAACGACTTTCTCCGTTTGTCTGAGCGATGGCATCTGTTGTCGCAACGCCTGCATTAGCTGCACATAATCGTTATGGCTGCTCAGCAGCGGCACGCCCAGCGTCAGGCGAGTGAATAACGGACGCAAGAGTTGTACTTCACGGACAATTTTTTCATATTCGTCGCCGTTAATAATGTGCAACGACTGAATCGCCACGTCCTGATATCCCTGTGCGGCAAGCTTTTGCAAAGCCTGTAATGGCGTATCGATGTCGATACCGTCACGCTGGCGAAGCTTGCGAATGATCATTCCGGAAGTGAAGGCGCGAAACAGGTCGCGATCGGGACAGGACGCCGCCAGATCACGTTCGCACGCCACAATGTTTTTTTCACAGGTGTCGTGATAGCTGGTGCCAAAACTGACCACCAGAAGCGCTTTTTTCATTTTTACTCCTTAGCTGCGGCCAGCCAGCGCGATAAACGCTGCGCAAAGGCGGCCTGGCTTTCCAGTAACTCATCACCCGTCACAAGCGGCGTCGGGCGCGCAATAACGATGCAGGGAATGCCCGCATCCAGACAGGGCTGAACTTTTTCCTGATATCCCCCCTCCGCGCCGGACGCTTTGGTAATGACCACGTCGGCCCGGCACTGGTGGTAAAACGCGGCGTTAAAATCAGCGCTGAACGGCCCACACAGTGCGAAAATTTCTCCAACGCCGAACCCCAGTTCGCTGCAGCGTTGAATCACCTCCGCCACGGGCAGTACGCGCACCAGCAACGTTTTTTCCGCCAGTCCGGCACGCCAGACGGCCAGATCTTTACTGCCGGTCGTCAGTAACACGCGCGGACCAAAACGCCTCGCTATCTCGCAGGCATCGGCAATACTGCGCGCCGTATAGAGAAGCGGATGCGTCAGATTGCTAAGCTGCTCCGGACGCTGATAACGACTTAACAACACGCCTGCCGTTTCACAGGCGCGAAGGAGGTTATGGCTGACCATTTCTGCATAAGGATGCGACGCATCTATTACCCAGCGAGTACGGTTTTCTTTTAGCCAGGCGACCATCTGCCCGTACTCCAGACGACCACAGCGCACCTGTCCTTTAATGTCGCCAGCCAGCGCTTTTCCGGCTGGCGTCGCCACGGATAAGGTGTATGCGACGTTCGCCGCATCCAGTTGTCGGCATAACGCGCGCGCATCGCTGGTGCCGCCCACCACCAGCACATCTCCCTCATTCACAGCGTGTAACCTCGCGGCGTTATCATCAGCCCATCCTGAACATAGGTCGTTTTATTACCAACGATGACCAGACTGGTCATATCTACCGGTTCAAAATCCATATCGCCGAGCGTAGTCAGCCATTTTTCCTCTTTCTTACGTCCGGCGGATTTCACCACGCCAACCGGCGTTTGCGCGCTTTTACTGGCGGCAAGCAGGTCAAACGCGCGCGTCAGATGCCCTTCGCGCCCGCGGCTGCGCGGGTTGTAAAAACAGATAACAAAGTCTGCCTCTCCGGCGGCAACGATGCGCTTTTCAATTACCGGCCACGGGGTCAGCAGGTCGCTGAGGCTGATATGGCAGAAGTCATGCATCAGCGGCGCGCCCAGTAAAGAGGCGGCGGCGATGCTCGCGGTCATGCCAGGAATGAGCCGCACCTCGACGTCCAGTTTTTGCTTGCCGACCAGTTCCAGCACCAGGCCCGCCATGCCGTAAATTCCCGCATCCCCGCTGCTGATGAGCGCGACGTTATGCCCGGCCTGCGCCAGTTCAATAGCCGCCTGGCAGCGTTCAATTTCCTTACACATGCCGGTCTTGATCACCTGTTTATCGCCGGTAAATGCTTTAACCAGATGGGTATAGGTTTTGTAGCCCACGACGATTTCCGCCGCCTGAAGCGCCTCAATCGCCTCCATCGTCATCATTGCCTGCGAACCGGGGCCAATACCAATTACGCTCAACATCAGTGTGCAACTCCTAAAGTAATAGTGACGCCCTGTTCTCGCAGGGTCTCGCCTAACAATTGTCCCTGGCTTAATAACCACGCAGCCGGGCCGGATACGCTGCCAACGCCCACCGTTTTTCTGACGAAGCCAGAACCGGGAAAATGGTGTTCGAATTCGCGCAACGCTTCGGCGGTAAAGGTTTTAAAAGGCACGCGGCAGCAGGAGGCGAGCTGAATAAGCCCCGGCTCCCCTTTTTTGAGCGTGACGCTGCCAATCGCTTTTAACGCCAGCGGATCGAGTTTCTGCGCTTCAAGCTGGCGCGCCAGTAATGTCGCTAACAGGGGAAATGGCGTATTGCGGCGACAGCCAATTCCCGCCACCACACGCTGGGGCACCAGTTTCCAGTGCAGTACGGGAAGCTCAGGGAGGTCATTACGCAAAGAGACGCAGATAAGCGCATCCAGCTCAGGCAACCGCTGCAAATCATCAACAGGGATAAAACCGCGAATATCGCACTGGCCGATCTCTTCCGTTAGTTCGGCATCCCACCATAACCCCACACGTTGATGACTGACCAACATCTGGTTAACGGTTTTTACCGCCGTGCGAAGATCGGTCATGCGGGCGTTAAGCTGGAAAGCTAAAGTGTCCAACGCGGACATCTCATTGACATCCGTTGCCGTGGTAATCACCGGATCGGCGCCTAACATTCCTGCCAGGTAGCGCGTCAAGGCATTGGCCCCGCCCGCATGACCGGAAAGCAGGCTAATGACATGCTGACCACGTTCATCAATGACGACCACCGCCGGATCGCTGAACTTGTCGTTCACTAACGGCGCCAGGACACGAACGGCAATGCCGGTCGCGCCGATAAAAATAAGCGCGGTATAAGTGGTAAAAGCCTGCCGCGCGGTATTAGCGAATCCGCCATCGAAGGGAATAAATCCCTCTTCCCGCAGTTTTTCACTGGTAAAGCAGGTTAACGGCAGCATCGCGGCGAGTCTCTTTGCCAGCGCCACGCCGCCGGGCGTCAGGCAAAACAACGCAATGGATTCAGGCTTTACGGTATTCATGGCTAAAGTCCGCTGCATAAAGTCTTGAGTAGTGATACTCCTTACCCAGAAAATTCCCGACCAGGATTAGCGCCGTCTTACGGATGCCAGCATCACGTACTTTGTCGCTAATATCCGCTAATGTGCCGCGAACGGTCTGGCTTTCCGGCCAGGTAGCCTTATAGATCACTGCGACAGGCGTAGTTGCCGGATAACCGCCGGCAATGAGACGTTCTGCCACCCGGTGAATACGCTGAACGGAGAGATAAATCGCCATCGACGTCTGGTGACTGGCGAACGCCTCCAGTTGTTCGCGCGCCGGTACTGGCGTACGCCCTTCCAGACGGGTAATAATGAGACTCTGCGATACCTCCGGTACGGTATATTCCACACCCAGCTCCGCCGCAGCGCCGAGAAACGCGCTAACGCCAGGCACTACCTGCCAGTCGATACCACGGCGGGTTAACTCTTCGCCTTGCTCACGCACGGAGCCGTACAGCGAGACATCGCCCGTTTGCAACCGCACCACCGTTTTTCCCGCTTTCACGCCCGCGGCCATCAGCTCGATAATCTGCTCAAGATGCAGTTCGGCGCTGTCGTAGCGTTCTGCCTGCGCGGGGCAGTAATCCAGCAGTTCGGTATTGATCAGCGAACCGGCATAGATAACTACCTGCGCCTGTTGCAGCAGGCGGTAGCCTTTAAGCGTGATCAGCTCGCGATCGCCCGGCCCGGCGCCGACGAACCATACACAGCGTGGATCAAATGTCTCTGACATGGTTTTCTTCCTTCTGACAGGCGATAACAAAAACAGGATTGTTCGGTTTGAAATAGTGTCCCGCCCCCAGCGGCGTTAACGATGAAAGCTGAAGCTGTACACAGTCCATTCGACATGCGCCGATGCGCGCAAGATGCGCCAACGCGCTATAAAGGTTTTCCTGCAAGATAAAGGTCATCACCAGACGGCCACCGGGATGCAGATGGCCCATCGCCCAGTCAATCAGCGCCGTCAGATGCCCGCCGCTGCCGCCCATAAACACCGCATCGGCTTTCCCGGTTATGGTCATTGGCGCTTCGCCGGGGAGAATATCGATATTGCCGCAGGCAAAGCGCTGACGATTCTCATCAAGCAGCCGTAGCGCGGCAGGATTACGCTCGATAGCCGTCACCTGCAACGAAGGAAACTGCAGCGCCGCTTCAATTGAGACGCTTCCCGTTCCCGCCCCGACGTCAATCAGGTGACTGGCGCGGTGGAGCTCAAGTTTCGACAGCGCCAGCGCCCGTACCGCCTCTTTGGTCATCGGTACGTTCTCGCCGCGCAGAAAAAGCTCATCTTTCATCCAGGATCACCACTGCATTCATTTCATAGTCGGCGTTGACCGCACTGACGGGTAGCCAGTGGATCCGCTCATTTTCCATCGCCAGATTTTCACCAATCACCATTAAGCGATGCCCTTTGCCCCGCGCGACCAGTTCCCGCGCGATTTCTCGCGGCCCGCAGCGGGCATCCGTGACCATCGCCACTTTGCGATGGTTCGCTAACTGATCGAAGCTGACGCAACGACCGTGGCTACTGGTCAACCACATGTCATTCATATCAATTCCAGCCTGTGCGCACAGATACTGTACGGCGCTGATGCCAGGGATAATGCGAACCTGTTCGATACCAAAATGCGCCACCAGGCGTGTACCGATGCCATAAAACAGCGGATCGCCGGAGGCCAGCACCACGATCCCTTTATCCCGACGGGCGGCAATCCATGACAACAACGCGCCAATATCCGCGCCCAGCGTAAATCGTTCGCCGCCAAACGCCGGAAACTGCGCCAAATGCCGTTTACCGCCTGCCAGCGCATCGGCGTGGTCTATCGCTTCCAGCGCCGCAGGCGTCATCAAATGCTGTCCGGCGGGCCCCATTCCCACGACCGTTAGCATTGCAGCTCCTTAGCAATCTCGTCGACGGGACGATTACTGCCGAGAATATGGTTATCAAAAGAAAACAGGATGGCGTCGCAGACAGGCGGCGTTTTGGTAAAACGCAGCATCTGCATGACTCGCAAACAAATACGCCTGGCAAGATGGTTATAGATATGCCCGAAGCCATATGCTTCAATGTGCTCCATTGCCGCTTCGGTGGTATCGCAATCGCTGACCAGGGTGAGTAACTCCAGCGGCGCGCCCAGTAAAGCTAAATGCGCGACCAGCGTTTCCATGCGCGCATCGGCAATATGGCTATGGGTATGAAAGATCCCGGCGGCGATTTTGATCAATTTTCCAGGATGCCCCACCAGCACTATCTGGCAAAATCCCAGCCGTACCGCCTCTTCAATCATGTAGCCGACAAAATTGCTCATGGTGACGACCGTCTGTGTGTCGACGCCCATTTGTTCGCGAACAAACCGTTCGCCGTGGTTGCCCGGCACGAGTATCACCCGCGTTAATCCTGACGCCCGTTTGATCTCCAGTTCCAGCGATAGCGAGCGTTTCCAGCTTTCTTCCGACATCGGCGTCACAATGCCGGTAGTGCCAATAATGGAAATGCCGCCAAGAATGCCAAGCCGCGAGTTATATGTTTTTTGCGCCCGCGCTTCGCCTTCCGGGGCAAAAATCTCCACATCGGCCCCACGCGCCGGGCCTATCGCTTCGCGCACCGCTGACTCAATGGTATGGCGCGGCGTACGATTGATGGCGGCGCTCCCGAGCGGCAGTCCAATCCCTTTACGCGTTACCGTACCAATGCCATCACCGCCAGTGAGCGTAATCTCACCGCTGTCGTTGAGCGTAACACGGGCAAAAATCAGCATCCCGTGCGTGGCATCCACGTCATCGCCGCCATCTTTACGAATTGCGGCTATCGCCTGCTGGCCTTCAATGTGCGGCGACTCCACGTTCAGGCATAGCGTGACGCCCGACGGCGTGACGATGGAGACCTGATGAATCAGATGTTGACGCAATACCATCAGCGCGGCGACTTTTGCCGCCGCCGTCGCGCAGGAACCGGTGGTATATCCTTTACGTAACGCTTTACCGTGGTGCCAGACCGGCGCGTCAAAAGAAAGCTCGCTCATCAGGCCTCCCGGAGGTGATAGAGCAGCGCATTGACGATAGCGGCAGCCACGTTACTGCCGCCTTTACGCCCTAACGCGGCAACCGCGGGGAAATGGCTATGGGTGAGTGCCTCTTTGGACTCCGCCGCGCCGACAAAGCCTACCGGTACGCCCACCACGCCGCTCACCGTCACGTTATGTTCAAGCAAACGGAACAGGGCCGTCGGCGCATTACCGAAAACAAAGAGCTTGTTTTTCTCCTCCTCGGCGATAGCGATATCGACGGCGGCCATTGAACGGGTAATCCCCTGCGTTTTTGCGGCGCGCACCACGCGCGGATCGCTGATATAACAGCGACACTCGCCGCCAAACGTCGCCAGTAATCTTTTATTAATGCCGGACAGCGCCATCGTGGTATCGGTATAAATAATGCACGGTTGGCGTAGCGCATCACAAAGCTGCTCCAGCGCATCGGCAGAGAACCACAAAATGTCCAGCCAGTCGAAATCGGCGGTGGTATGAATAACCCGCTTGATAATGGCCTCATGGAGCGGACTGGCGAAACGGTAATCAGGACGCGTTTCGCGAATAATGTCGCTAATAATGGTGAAACTGTTGGCCTCAATGGTTTGGGGCTGCTGGATATAATGCATACTGTCGTCCTCAGGCCACGCCAGATAACCCGCACCGCGCTACAATAAACAGCGCCAGCGCCAGGGTTGAAGCGACCCACATCAATCGAATCGTTCGGGAAATATCGTCCACGGAAATATCGCGCTGCGCGTCGCCGATCCAGGGCTT
The DNA here is from genome assembly GCF_051807745.1 of Salmonella sp. NW38. Lineage (NCBI taxonomy): Bacteria > Pseudomonadati > Pseudomonadota > Gammaproteobacteria > Enterobacterales > Enterobacteriaceae > Salmonella > Salmonella sp. NW38. Next base: position 15,531 of record NZ_JAMMTO010000008.1, read on the forward strand.
GTCCACACGCTCGCCAAAGTAGTTATTTGGGCCGCCGAGCTGGATTCCTAAGGCGCCGGCCACACACGCTTCCGACCAGGCGCAATTTGGGCTACTGTGGTTATAACGGTCACGCCAGCCAATACGCAGCGCCCGCCAACCACTCAGGCGACACAGTCCTGCCGCAATGCCCAGCAACAGCCAGCTCAGGCGGGCGGGAAGATAGTTCGCTACGTCGTCCATACGGGCGCTGACCATACCAATCGCCCGGTATTTTTCATGTTTGTAGCCCACCATTGAATCCAGGGTATTGACGGCTTTGTAGGCCATCGCCAGCGGCGCGCCGCCGAGAAAGAGGAAAAAGAGCGGCGCGATAATGCCGTCAACGGTGTTTTCTGCAACCGTTTCCACCACGGCGCGATTGATCTGCGCTGGCTGAAGTTGTGACGTATCGCGCCCGACGATCCATGAGAGTTTGAGGCGGCTTTCCGCAAGGTCGTCCTCCCGTAACGGTCGTTCAACCTCCTGCGCGGCGCGGGCCAGAGAGCGTCCGGCCAGCGTGGTAAAGATCATCCAGACTTCGACGCTCCAGCCAAACCAGGGGTGAATCCGCTGCGCCAGCGCCAGTACGCCCCATGCCACGCCCCAGGTCGCCCCGACAACCACAACCCACATTACGCCGCCGCCAATCCGCAGCGCTTTATCGCCGGGACAATAGCGACGCACAATACGCTGCACAAACGTGATTAAACGGCCTATCCAGCGTACCGGATGGGGCCAGTGTTGAGGGTCGCCGATGATAAAATCCAGCACCCAGGCGATACACCAGGCAAGGATCGTCATAATATGCGCCTCGCCGCCGCCAGCCAGTGCTGCAACATTTCCGGACGCTGGGCGAAATGGACGTGCAGATAGCTGGCAAACGTGTTGCCTGTCTGCCAGCCGCCGGTCCATTCCTGTAACACGCGACCATCGCGAACCTTACGACAGGCCATAACGGCGGGTGTTTCGGGGATAAAATCTGAGTAGTGAAATTCATGGCCGCGCACTATCTCGCCAGGCACCGCCAATAGCGTTGGCTGCATAGCCTGCGCCTCACAGTAACCAAAGCGGGTAAGTCGCTTACCCATTTTGCTGTGACCGGGGATAATATTCGCCATCTGATGAATTTCCCCGCCGCTATCCTCCAGAGTGCTCCCCAAATACATCAGACCACCACACTCCGCGTAAATCGCCACGCCGCGCTGATGCGCCACCCGCAAATGTTTTAACATCGCCGTATTTGCCGCCAGCTCTGCGGCGTATAATTCAGGATATCCACCGCCCAGCCAGATCATCTGACAATCAGGCAATGCGCGGTCATGCAGTGGGCTAAAACGCACAATGTTAACGCTGGCACGCTCCAGCAAATCGATGTTATCGGGGTAATAAAAGTTAAAGGCCTCATCATCCGCCAGAGCAAGCGTCAGCCCTGCCCCCGCTGTGTTATCGGGGCGCTCAGGCCACATTCCCGTCGGAAGCGCTGATAACACGCTCAGCGAGAGTAACGCATCCACATCCACTGTTTGTTCCAGCGTGGCGGCAAAACCATGCCATGATTGCTGATTGACGAGGGATTCTCTGGCAGTAATCAACCCCAGGTGGCGTTCAGGTAATGCGACGCCGTCGCAAGGAGGGACATACCCCAGTACCGGCAGTGAGCAATAATGTTCAATGGCATTTTTGAGGAGCTGATAGTGGGCGTCGCTAGTGACGCGATTCACAATCACGCCCGCGAGGTTGAGGGTCGGGTCGAAGTGCTGAAATCCCATAACGGTAGCCGCAAGCGACGTTGAAACAGCCTTGCCGTTCACCAGTAGGATGACCGGGCAACCAAGCTGTTTCGCCATTGCGGCTGTGCTGCAATAATTGGGGTCGACGCCATAGCCGTCATACAGCCCCATGACCCCTTCAATGACGGCGATATCCGCCTGCCGCATTTGTTCGCAAAATAAGGCGTTGAGAACAGGAGGAGGAAGCATGAAACTGTCAAGATTACGGGACGCCACGCCACAGATAGCGGTATGCCAGCCGGTATCAAGGTAATCTGGCCCAACTTTAAACGGCTGTACGCGCAGCGCGCGTTTTTGCAGCAGCCTCAACAAACCAAGCGTCACCGTGGTTTTGCCGCAACCGCTTCCTGTGCCTGCAAGAATAAATGCGTGATGCCTTGCCGCCATTACCCTGATCCTGTTCAGGGTGGTAGGGGTATACAGGTACGCGCATGTTCAGTCTTTCGACTGTACGCGTCTTCGCAACCCACTTCCCACCGAAGTTGTTGGTTATCACCGACAGGCAGGTCTTCTGGCTTAGCGTCCTCCTCGCCCGTCCTTCCCAATCTTGCGATCAGTGGTCTTTACGGGGTCGTCAGCATCACAGCAGCGGGGGCTGCGGGGGATTTTCACCCCCTTCCCTACTACAAATGTGGCAAACCTGTTGGTTTACGTTATGGCTGTACGGCACACCCATAACGGCAATTAATAATGTGCTACGTTTTACATTTCTGTGAGCAATAACCTGAGCGGTTGCTCATCTGACGTTAATCTACTCATCCTTACCGGTATATTGACGATAAAACGTATCGACAAAGCGTAATAAAACTTATCTTTCCTGACACTGTACTTCATCACAAAAATAAAAACTGGTGCAGTTTATGCCATAAATTTTATTATTTTGTTGCGCTATGACAATTTATTGTTACACCAGATAAATTTTCTTTCTGAAATGATTAAGATACAAAACACTATCAAAAATCGGCAATAGCAAAATATTGCTATTCATAACGATGGAGGATGAGAATTCTCATTTATCTGCTGGCGATAAGCCTGCGGCGTAACCTGATAGGTCTGGCGGAAGACTTTACAAAAATAGCTGGTTTGCGAAAAGCCTAAATTACGCGCAATACTGGCAATACTCCAGTCACTATGGCAAAGCAATTCTCTGGCGCTAACCATTCTCTGGCGGTTCACCCACGCATTAAATCCGATTCCCTGATATTTCTTGAATAGCTTACTGAAGTAATAGGGGCTGAGATAGACATGTGAGGCGACATCCTCAAGACGAAGATCGTCGGACAAATGCGCATCAATATAGCGAAGCGCTTTTTTCATTTTACTGTCATGCGGAGTGGGACCACGAGCGGCTTTATTTGCCTCCGATTGCTGCGGATTGTCTTTGATAACCACGAAATTGAGCTGTTTTTTCAGGCAATTCTCAACAATCAGTTTAAGGAGATCGGCGGAAGCGATAACGCGTGAATAGTCCATCTCTGGCACATTCCGAAATTCATTCAAGAGCTCAGGGTCAGCCTGCCAGCGATCGTCGACATTAAGAATGTTTACCAGCTCCACGTCATTACTTAAACGAACCTGCCCGCATAAAACAAAGCCAACTAAATGCCCTGCGATTACCAGCGGAATAGAAAAATCCGTTAGACCGGCATGACAACGATAAATACAGGGTTGATCGGACTTCGATGCCTCCAGTCCCCCGCAGCGATCGCTCATACGACAACGTGTACTATGCTGGGGATGCTGCCGCATCAACTGACAAAACGGCGTGAAATTGAATAGCTCAGATATTTCATCACCATGAATATTGACAACCACAACCGCCAGACCGGTGGCTTGTGCAAAATCCTGTGCGATTTTATTAATGAGTTCTGAGTTCAGAGCGCTCGCAGAAATCATGATAAAACCCCTCAGTTAATTTATTGTTATAAACAAAACACATTATTTACATTCACTTTTTATTAGCATTATCCTGGCCCTGATAAAAAGTACAATGACAATATCAAAAGTCTCCCATTGCTGGGAGACGTTTTGATCAGTTCGTGAAAGCAGATCACGAAATTATCTCACCTGTTTTTACGATATATCATTGCTGTGAATCTGGTTCGCATTTTCTTACAGTTCACAGCGGTTACAAGGTAAATTCTTACCAATAAAATAGCGATATATGGCTGCTCCGGCACAGGCGCCGATAACAGGCGCGACAATCGGCACGATAAAATAAGGGATCTCTCGCCCACCGCTCATCGCCATGTTCCCCCACCCCGCTAACCATGTGAACAGTTTGGGACCGAAATCACGCGCCGGATTCATTGCAAAACCGGTAAGAGGTCCAGTAGACGCGCCGATAACGGCAACCAGTATCCCAATAAGCAAAGGTGCAAGCGGCCCTTTAGGAATGCCATTGCCATCATCCGTCAATGCCATGATCATGCCCATCAGAATCGAGGTAATGACCACTTCCACCAACGCAGCCTGCCATACATTTAGCGCTGCGGCCGGATAGGTACTGAAAATGCTGGCTAATTGCAAACTTTCGACGCTACCGCGCACCATATGATGCGCAGTCTCAAATTCAGTAAAAAGACTACTATAAAGCACATACGCCAGCAGAGCGCCGCCAAAAGCGCCGGCAAACTGGGCAATAATATAAGGCAATACTTTCTGTTTGGGGAAGCAGGCAAACAGCCACAGCGCAATCGTCACCGCAGGGTTAAGATGTCCGCCGGAGATCCCGGCCGTAAGGTAAACGGCCAGTGAAATTCCAAGCCCCCAAATAATGCAAATCTCCCATAATCCGAGGCTGGCGCCTGCGACTTTGAGTGCGCTCAAACAACCGATACCAAAAAACAAAAAGAGTCCGGTGCCTAAAAATTCCGCACCACATTGCGCCTTTAGAGAATCATTCATGTGACACCTTCTGAGCAAAGTTCGTGTCCTGGCCAGCGCAAGTTTCGGCTGGCGGTAGAGTACAGCTAACCTCACTATAAAAAGTGCCACCTGTAAATTGTTGGCAACCTGCGGGCCTGCCTTCCGGAAAAATCGTGTTGCGATAGCAAAATTTTGCTTTTCCGATATTTTTATCAGCCCATCACACGGGAAATTTGAGCTATAAAATACGCCTGTTGAAATAATAAAATATTGCACAAGCCAACTTATCAATTTCGAATAAACATCACATTTTGCGTCTTTCGCCATATCAAATAAAAATACTCTCGTCACTAACAAAAATGTAAAAATGAAATAATAAAAACAAAATAATCATATAGACAATAATAAATTAAATGTAATTTATCAATAAGTTATAAAAGCAAAAGACAATTTAGTCATATTGTTTTCCCATTATTTTCTGATGCTCAACAGCAAGTCAGCCATTCTTTTTCCTCGCATCTTCTTATAGTCCCCACTATCGGAACACTCCATGCGAGGTCTTTATGCAACAAGAAGCACTAGGAATGGTAGAAACCAAAGGCTTAACCGCAGCCATAGAGGCCGCTGATGCAATGGTTAAGTCAGCCAATGTGATGTTAGTGGGCTATGAAAAGATTGGCTCCGGGCTGGTAACCGTCATCGTGCGCGGCGATGTTGGCGCGGTCAAAGCGGCCACCGATGCAGGTGCCGCAGCCGCACGCAACGTGGGTGAAGTGAAAGCCGTACACGTCATCCCACGCCCTCACACCGATGTAGAAAAAATCTTACCGAAGGGAATTAGCCAATGAGCAGCAATGAGCTGGTGGAACAGATCATGGCGCAGGTGATTGCCCGTGTGGCAACGCCGGAACAACAGGCCATCCCTGGTCAACCCCAACCTATACGAGAGACGGCTATGGCAGAAAAAAGCTGCAGTTTAACGGAATTTGTCGGGACCGCCATTGGCGATACCCTGGGCCTGGTTATCGCCAACGTCGATGCCGCCCTGCTGGACGCGATGAAGCTTGAGAAGCGCTATCGTTCCATAGGTATTCTCGGCGCCCGCACTGGCGCAGGCCCGCACATTATGGCGGCGGACGAAGCGGTGAAAGCCACCAACACCGAAGTGGTCAGCATTGAGCTGCCGCGCGATACCAAAGGCGGCGCGGGCCACGGTTCGCTGATTATTTTAGGCGGTAACGACGTGTCCGACGTCAAGCGCGGTATCGAAGTCGCGCTGAAAGAGCTGGACCGCACCTTCGGCGATGTTTACGGCAACGAAGCCGGGCATATCGAGCTGCAGTACACCGCTCGCGCCAGCTACGCCCTGGAAAAAGCGTTCGGCGCGCCGATTGGCCGTGCCTGCGGCGTCATCGTCGGCGCTCCGGCTTCCGTCGGCGTACTGATGGCCGATACCGCCCTGAAGTCAGCCAACGTTGAAGTCGTGGCGTACAGCTCTCCGGCGCACGGCACCAGCTTTAGTAACGAAGCCATTCTGGTGATTTCCGGCGACTCCGGCGCGGTCCGTCAGGCGGTGATCTCCGCCCGCGAAATCGGCAAAACCGTCCTTGCGACCCTCGGTTCTGAACCGAAAAACGATCGCCCGTCCTACATCTGATACCCACGAGGCTGATTCATGAGATCGAAAAGATTTGAAGCACTGGCGAAACGCCCTGTGAATCAGGACGGCTTTGTTAAGGAGTGGATCGAAGAAGGCTTTATCGCAATGGAAAGCCCGAACGACCCGAAACCGTCGATTAAAATCGTTAACGGCGCGGTGACCGAGCTGGACGGAAAACCGGTTAGCGAATTCGACCTGATCGACCACTTTATCGCCCGCTACGGCATCAACCTGAACCGCGCCGAAGAAGTGATGGCGATGGATTCGGTCAAGCTTGCCAATATGCTGTGCGATCCTAACGTCAAGCGCAGCGAAATCGTTCCGCTGACCACCGCCATGACCCCGGCGAAAATTGTTGAAGTGGTTTCGCATATGAACGTGGTTGAGATGATGATGGCGATGCAGAAAATGCGCGCCCGCCGCACGCCATCTCAGCAAGCGCACGTCACCAACGTCAAGGATAACCCGGTGCAAATTGCCGCCGATGCCGCCGAAGGCGCATGGCGCGGGTTTGACGAACAAGAAACCACGGTTGCGGTAGCACGCTACGCGCCGTTCAACGCCATCGCGCTGTTGGTCGGTTCTCAGGTTGGTCGTCCGGGCGTACTGACGCAGTGCTCCCTGGAAGAAGCCACCGAGCTTAAGCTCGGCATGCTGGGCCACACCTGCTACGCCGAAACCATCTCCGTTTACGGCACCGAGCCGGTCTTCACCGACGGTGACGATACACCATGGTCGAAGGGCTTCTTAGCTTCTTCCTACGCCTCTCGCGGCCTGAAAATGCGCTTCACCTCCGGCTCCGGCTCAGAAGTGCAGATGGGCTACGCCGAAGGCAAATCCATGCTGTATCTGGAAGCGCGCTGCATCTATATCACCAAAGCAGCTGGCGTTCAGGGTCTGCAAAACGGCTCCGTAAGCTGCATCGGCGTACCGTCTGCCGTGCCGTCAGGCATTCGTGCCGTGCTGGCGGAAAACCTGATCTGCTCGTCGCTGGATCTGGAATGCGCCTCCAGTAACGACCAGACCTTCACCCACTCCGATATGCGTCGTACCGCGCGCCTGCTGATGCAGTTCCTGCCGGGTACCGACTTTATCTCCTCTGGTTATTCCGCGGTGCCGAACTACGACAACATGTTCGCCGGTTCCAACGAAGATGCGGAAGACTTTGACGACTACAACGTTATCCAGCGTGACCTGAAAGTGGACGGCGGTCTGCGCCCGGTTCGCGAAGAGGACGTTATCGCCATCCGTAACAAAGCCGCCCGCGCGCTGCAGGCCGTGTTTGCCGGAATGGGACTACCGCCGATTACCGATGAAGAAGTTGAAGCCGCGACCTATGCCCACGGTTCGAAAGATATGCCGGAGCGTAACATCGTCGAAGACATCAAGTTCGCCCAGGAAATCATCAATAAAAACCGCAACGGTCTGGAAGTCGTTAAAGCGCTGGCGCAGGGCGGGTTTACCGACGTGGCCCAGGACATGCTCAACATCCAGAAAGCCAAGCTAACCGGCGACTATTTGCACACCTCCGCCATTATCGTCGGCGACGGACAAGTGCTCTCTGCGGTTAATGACGTCAATGACTATGCCGGTCCGGCAACAGGTTATCGCCTGCAGGGAGAACGCTGGGAAGAGATTAAAAACATCCCTGGCGCTCTTGATCCCAACGAGATTGATTAAGGGGTGAGAAATGGAAATTAATGAAAAATTGCTGCGCCAGATAATTGAAGACGTGCTCCGCGATATGAAGGGCAGCGATAAACCCGTCTCGTTTAATGCGCCTGCGGCATCCACAGCACCACAGACCGCTGCGCCTGCGGGCGACGGCTTTCTGACCGAAGTGGGCGAAGCGCGCCAGGGCACTCAGCAGGACGAAGTCATTATCGCCGTCGGCCCGGCATTTGGCCTGGCGCAAACCGTCAATATCGTCGGCTTACCGCATAAGAGCATTCTGCGCGAAGTCATTGCCGGTATTGAAGAAGAAGGCATCAAGGCGCGCGTGATTCGCTGCTTTAAATCTTCCGACGTGGCGTTCGTCGCCGTTGAAGGTAACCGCCTGAGCGGCTCCGGCATCTCCATCGGCATCCAGTCGAAAGGTACTACGGTTATCCACCAGCAGGGGCTACCGCCGCTCTCCAACCTGGAGCTGTTCCCGCAGGCACCGCTGCTGACGCTGGAAACCTACCGTCAGATTGGTAAAAACGCCGCCCGTTATGCGAAACGCGAATCACCGCAGCCGGTTCCTACGCTCAATGACCAGATGGCACGCCCGAAGTACCAGGCAAAGTCGGCCATTTTGCACATTAAAGAGACCAAGTACGTCGTGACGGGCAAAAACCCGCAGGAACTGCGCGTGGCGCTTTGATAAAGGATAACTCCATGAATACCGACGCAATTGAATCGATGGTCCGGGACGTATTGAGCCGCATGAACAGCCTGCAGGGCGATGCGCCAGCAGCGGCTCCTGCGGCAGGCGGCACGTCCCGCAGCGCAAAGGTCAGCGACTACCCGCTGGCGAACAAGCACCCGGAATGGGTGAAAACCGCCACCAATAAAACGCTGGACGACTTTACGCTGGAAAACGTGCTGAGCAATAAAGTCACCGCTCAGGATATGCGTATTACCCCGGAAACCCTGCGCTTACAGGCGTCTATCGCCAAAGATGCGGGCCGCGACCGGCTGGCGATGAACTTCGAACGCGCCGCCGAACTGACCGCGGTACCGGACGATCGCATTCTTGAAATCTACAACGCCCTTCGTCCGTATCGTTCAACGAAAGAAGAGCTGCTCGCTATCGCCGACGATCTCGAAAACCGTTATCAGGCAAAGATTTGCGCAGCTTTCGTTCGTGAAGCGGCAGGGCTGTACGTTGAGCGTAAAAAACTCAAAGGCGACGATTAATTACAGGGGTATGTGATGCGATATATAGCTGGCATTGATATCGGCAACTCATCGACGGAAGTCGCCCTGGCGACTCTGAATGAGGCTGGCGCGCTGACAATCACCCACAGCGCGCTGGCGGAAACGACCGGGATCAAAGGCACGTTGCGTAACGTGTTCGGCATTCAGGAAGCGCTCGCCCTCGTCGCAAAGCGCGCGGGGATCAATGTCAGCGATATTTCGCTCATCCGCATTAACGAAGCCACGCCGGTGATTGGCGATGTGGCGATGGAAACCATTACCGAAACCATCATCACCGAATCGACAATGATCGGCCATAACCCAAAAACGCCGGGGGGAGTAGGCCTTGGTGTGGGTATCACGATTACGCCGGAGGAGCTGTTAACCCGCCCTGCGGACTCGTCCTATATTCTGGTGGTATCGTCAGCCTTTGATTTTGCCGATATCGCCAATGTTATCAACGCCTCAATGCGCGCCGGATACCAGATTACCGGCGTCATTTTGCAGCGCGACGATGGCGTACTGGTCAGCAACCGGCTGGAAAAATCGCTGCCGATCGTTGACGAAGTTCTGTACATCGACCGCATTCCGCTGGGAATGCTGGCGGCGATTGAAGTCGCCGTGCCGGGAAAGGTTATCGAAACCCTCTCTAACCCTTACGGCATCGCCACCGTATTTAATCTCAACGCCGATGAGACGAAAAACATCGTTCCGATGGCGCGCGCGCTGATTGGCAACCGTTCCGCCGTGGTGGTTAAAACGCCATCCGGCGACGTCAAAGCGCGCGCAATACCCGCCGGTAACCTGGAGCTGCAGGCTCAGGGTCGTACCGTGCGCGTGGATGTTGCCGCCGGTGCCGAAGCTATCATGAAAGCGGTCGACGGCTGCGGCAAACTCGACAACGTCACCGGCGAGGCCGGGACCAATATCGGCGGCATGCTGGAGCACGTGCGCCAGACCATGGCCGAGCTAACCAATAAGCCCAGCAGCGAGATTTTCATTCAGGATCTTCTGGCCGTTGACACCTCGGTTCCGGTGAGCGTCACCGGCGGTCTGGCCGGGGAGTTCTCGCTGGAGCAGGCCGTCGGCATCGCCTCGATGGTGAAATCAGACCGTCTGCAAATGGCGATGATTGCCCGCGAAATCGAACAGAAGCTCAATATCGACGTGCAGATCGGCGGCGCTGAGGCTGAAGCCGCCATTCTGGGCGCGCTGACCACGCCGGGTACCACCCGACCGCTGGCGATCCTCGACCTCGGCGCGGGCTCCACCGATGCCTCCATCATCAACCCTAAAGGCGAAATCATCGCCACCCATCTCGCCGGGGCAGGCGACATGGTCACGATGATTATTGCCCGCGAACTGGGGCTGGAAGACCGCTATCTGGCGGAAGAGATCAAAAAATACCCGCTGGCTAAGGTCGAAAGCCTGTTCCACTTACGCCACGAGGACGGCAGCGTCCAGTTCTTCCCGACGCCGCTGCCTCCCGCCGTGTTCGCCCGCGTCTGCGTGGTGAAACCGGACGAACTGGTGCCGCTTCCCGGCGACTTAGTGCTGGAAAAAGTGCGCGCCATTCGCCGCAGCGCCAAAGAGCGCGTCTTTGTCACCAACGCCCTGCGCGCGCTGCGTCAGGTCAGTCCAACCGGCAACATTCGCGATATTCCGTTCGTGGTGCTGGTCGGCGGCTCGTCGCTGGATTTCGAAGTTCCGCAGCTGGTCACCGATGCGCTGGCGCACTACCGCCTGGTCGCCGGGCGAGGAAATATTCGCGGCAGCGAAGGCCCAAGAAACGCGGTAGCCACCGGCCTGATTCTCTCCTGGCATAAGGAGTTTGCACATGGACAGTAATCACAGCGCCCCGGCCATCGTCATTACCGTTATCAGCGACTGCGCCAGCCTTTGGCACGAAGTGCTGCTGGGCATTGAAGAGGAAGGCATCCCTTTCCTGCTTCAGCATCATCCGGCAGGAGAGGTCGTTGACAGCGCCTGGCAGGCGGCGCGCAGCTCGCCGCTGCTGGTTGGCATTGCCTGCGATCGACACTCGCTGGTCGTGCATTACAAGAATTTACCCGCATCGGCGCCGCTTTTTACGCTGATGCATCATCAGGACAGTCAGGCCCAACGCAACACCGGTAATAACGCGGCACGGCTGGTCAAAGGGATCCCTTTCCGGGATCTGAATAGCTAAGCAACAGGAGAACTGCAGTATGAATAACGCACTGGGACTGGTTGAAACAAAAGGGCTGGTCGGCGCCATTGAGGCCGCCGATGCAATGGTTAAATCCGCCAACGTACAGCTGGTGGGCTACGAAAAAATTGGTTCTGGCCTGGTTACCGTCATGGTTCGCGGCGATGTCGGCGCGGTTAAAGCAGCCGTAGATGCAGGCAGCGCGGCGGCAAGCGTCGTGGGTGAAGTGAAATCCTGCCACGTTATCCCGCGTCCGCACAGCGATGTTGAGGCCATTTTACCGAAATCAGCCTAATCGATGGCAAATAAGGAGCACCGCGTGAAGCAATCACTGGGATTACTTGAAGTTTGTGGTCTGGCACTGGCTATCAGCTGCGCCGATATCATGGCGAAATCCGCTTCTATCACGCTGCTCGCCCTCGAAAAGACCAATGGTTCAGGCTGGATGGTGATTAAAATTACCGGTGATGTGGCCTCCGTTCAGGCGGCTATCACCACCGGTGCGCATTTCGCCGAACAGCGGAATGGCCTGGTGGCCCACAAGGTTATCGCCAGGCCCGGAGAAGGGATCCTGCTCGCAGAGCCCCCCCCACCCTCCGTCATTGAACCTGAGCCTGAAGCGTCAGAGATAGCTGATGTCGTTTCTGAAGCGACAGCAGAAGAGGCCCCGCAGGAATCAGAACTGGTCAGTTGCAACCTGTGTCTGGATCCAAAATGTCCTCGCCAGAAGGGCGAACCTCGTACGCTTTGCATTCATCCCGGTAAGCGAGGTGAAGCGTAATGGATAAAGAGCTTCTGCAATCAACGGTCAGTAAAGTTCTTGATGAGATGCGCCTGCGGCCTATCCCGCTGAGCGTCTCAAACCGTCATATCCACCTGTCCGCACAGGATTATGAGCGGCTGTTTCCCGGCCATCCCATCAGCGAGAAAAAAGCGCTGCTGCAGCCGGGACAATACGCCGCGGAGCAAACCGTCACCCTGGTGGGACCGAAAGGGCAGCTCAAAAATGTGCGCCTGCTCGGTCCGCTGCGCTCGGTAAGCCAGGTGGAAATTTCGCGTACCGATGCGAGAACGCTGGGGATTGCCGCGCCGCTGAGAATGTCCGGCAACCTGAAGGGGACGCCGGGCATCCGCCTGGTCAGCCCCTTTGCCGAACTGGAGCTACCTTCCGGGGTTATCGTCGCGCAGCGGCATATCCATATGTCGCCGCTTGATGCGCTGATCCTGCGGGTTTCCCACGGCGATAGGGTTTCAGTGGCGATTGAAGGCGACGAGCGCGGGCTGATTTTCAACAACGTGGCGATTCGCGTTTCACCGGACATGCGCCTCGAAATGCACATTGATACCGATGAAGCCAACGCCGCTGGTGCCGATAACCCGCAGGCCTTTGCCCGGCTGGTAGGCCCGCGATGAACGGCGAAACCCTGCAGCGCATTGTCGAGGAGATTGTCTCCCGGCTGCAGCGCCGTGCCCAGAGCACGGCGACGCTGAGCGTTACGCAACTTCGCGATGCCGACTGTCCAGCGCTGTTCTGTCAGCACGCGTCGCTACGCATCCTGCTCGTCGACCTGCCGCTGCTGGGTCAGCTTGCGGATGCAGAAACCGACGATGCCGCAGCCCGGAAAATTCACGACGCGCTGGCGTTTGGCATCCGCGTACAGCTCAGCCTGCACAGCCAGCTGCTGCCGGTTATCCCGGTAAAAAAACTGGCTCGTCTGCCGCTGGTATTCACCGATGAGCACGGACTGCCGCTGGTTCTGCATGCGGGTTCGGTGCTGAGCTATCGCGATGTCGCGCTGCTAAGCCGGGGGCGTGTGGTTGTCCACCGCAAATGCATCGTGACCGCCATGGCGCGTGACGCGGCCAATGCGCGGAATATTCAATTAATTAAGCAGGAGTAAATCATGCATCTGGCACGAGTCACGGGCGCGGTTGTCTCCACGCAAAAATCACCTTCTTTGATTGGGAAAAAGCTGCTGCTGGTGCGTCGGGTCAGCGCCGATGGCGAACTCCCCGCCTCGCCCACCTCCGGCGATGAAGTGGCCGTGGACTCCGTCGGCGCGGGCGTCGGCGAACTGGTTTTGCTCAGCGGCGGCTCCAGCGCCAGGCACGTTTTTTCCGGGCCAAATGAGGCCATCGACCTCGCCGTTGTCGGCATTGTAGATACGCTTTCGCGTTAAGGGGCGGTTATGGCGATTTATACCCGAACAGGTGACGCTGGCACCACATCACTGTTTACCGGCCAGCGGGTGAGCAAAACCCACCCGCGGGTTGAAGCCTACGGCACGCTGGATGAGCTGAACGCCGCGCTGAGCCTGTGCGCCTGCGCCGCTGCGGATGAAAATCACCGCACCTTACTCGAGGCCATCCAGCAGCAACTTTTTTGGTTTAGCGCAGAGCTGGCCAGCGACAGCGAGCAGCCGTCGCCCAAACAGCGCTACATCAGCAGCGAAGAGATTTCGGCCCTGGAAGCCGCTATCGATCGGGCAATGGCCCGCGTCGAACCGCTGCACAGCTTTATTTTACCCGGACGCTGCGAAGCCGCGAGCCGCTTACATTTTGCCCGCACGCTGGCGCGCCGCGCCGAACGCCGTCTGGTTGAGCTGGCGGCGGAAGTCAACGTACGTCAGGTGCTGATGCGCTACATCAACCGCTTATCGGACTGCCTGTACGCCCTGGCCCGCGCGGAAGATAGCGATGCGCACCAGGCCAACATCATCCGTGAAGTTAGCAAGCGCTATCTGGCTGCCAGCCAGCCGACCCGCAGCAAGGAGACAACGCCCGTGGCCCTCTCATTCCACGATCTGCACCAGCTCACCCGCGCCGCCGTTGAACGCGCGCAGCAACTGCAGGTTCCGGTAGTCGTCAGCATCGTTGACGCGCACGGCACGGAAACTGTGACCTGGCGGATGCCGGACGCCCTGCTGGTCAGCAGCGAACTGGCGCCGAAAAAGGCCTGGACCGCAGTGGCGATGAAAACGGCGACCCATGAGCTGAGCGATGTTGTTCAGCCGGGCGCGGCGCTTTATGGCCTGGAAAGTCATTTACAGGGAAAAGTGGTCACCTTTGGCGGCGGTTACGCCCTGTGGCGCGACGGCATATTAATTGGGGGTCTTGGCATCAGCGGCGGCAGCGTTGAGCAGGACATGGACATAGCACAGACCGCCATCGCGGCTATTAACGTGGGAACTCATCAATGAATACTTCTGAACTCGAAACCCTGATTCGCACCATTCTTAGCGAGCAATTAACCACGCCGGCGCAAACGCCGGCCCAGCCTCAGGGCAAAGGGATTTTCCAGTCCGTGAGCGAGGCCATCGACGCCGCGCACCAGGCGTTCTTACGTTATCAGCAGTGCCCGCTAAAAACCCGCAGCGCCATTATCAGCGCGATGCGTCAGGAGCTGACGCCGCTACTGGCAACCCTGGCGGAAGAGAGCGCCAATGAAACGGGGATGGGCAACAAAGAAGATAAATTCCTCAAGAACAAGGCTGCGCTGGACAACACGCCGGGCGTAGAAGATCTCACCACCACCGCGCTGACCGGTGACGGCGGCATGGTGCTCTTTGAATACTCGCCGTTTGGCGTCATCGGTTCGGTCGCCCCAAGCACCAACCCGACGGAAACCATCATCAATAACAGCATCAGCATGTTGGCGGCGGGCAATAGTATTTACTTTAGCCCGCATCCGGGAGCGAAAAAGGTCTCTCTGAAGCTGATTAGCCTGATTGAAGAGATTGCCTTCCGTTGCTGCGGCATCCGCAATCTGGTGGTGACCGTGGCTGAACCGACTTTCGAAGCGACCCAGCAGATGATGGCCCACCCGCGAATCGCAGTACTGGCCATTACCGGCGGCCCGGGCATTGTGGCAATGGGCATGAAGAGCGGTAAGAAGGTGATTGGCGCTGGCGCGGGTAACCCGCCCTGCATCGTCGATGAAACGGCAGACCTGGTGAAAGCGGCGGAAGATATCATTAACGGCGCGTCATTCGATTACAACCTGCCCTGCATTGCCGAAAAGAGCCTGATCGTAGTGGAGAGCGTCGCCGAGCGTCTGGTGCAGCAAATGCAAACCTTCGGCGCGCTGCTGCTAAGCCCTGCCGATACCGACAAACTCCGCGCCGTCTGCCTGCCTGAAGGCCAGGCGAATAAAAAACTGGTCGGCAAGAGCCCATCGGCCATGCTGGAAGCCGCCGGGATCGCTGTCCCGGCAAAAGCGCCGCGTCTGCTGATTGCCGTTGTCAACGCCGACGATACGTGGGTCACCAGCGAACAGCTGATGCCGATGCTGCCGGTGGTAAAAGTCAGCGATTTCGATAGCGCGCTGGCGCTGGCCCTGAAGGTTGAAGAGGGGCTGCATCATACCGCCATTATGCACTCGCAGAACGTGTCGCGCCTGAACCTCGCGGCCCGCACGCTGCAAACCTCGATATTCGTCAAAAACGGCCCCTCCTATGCCGGGATCGGCGTCGGCGGCGAAGGCTTTACCACCTTTACTATTGCCACGCCAACCGGTGAAGGGACCACGTCAGCGCGTACTTTTGCCCGCTCCCGGCGCTGCGTACTGACCAACGGCTTTTCTATTCGCTAACCGAGGTCGCGATGAATACCTTCTCACTACAAACGCGGTTGTACAGCGGTCAGGGCAGCCTGGCGGTGCTCAAGCGCTTTACCAATAAGCACATCTGGATAATCTGCGATGGTTTTCTGGCGCGCTCTCCGCTGCTGGATACGCTGCGTAACGCGCTGCCCGCAGATAACCGCATCAGCGTCTTTAGCGAGATAACGCCGGACCCCACCATCCATACCGTGGTGCAGGGCATTGCGCAAATGCAGGCCCTGCAACCGCAGGTGGTGATCGGTTTTGGCGGCGGCTCGGCAATGGACGCGGCAAAAGCGATTGTCTGGTTTAGCCAGCAAAGCGGCATCAATATCGAAACCTGCGTGGCGATCCCGACCACCAGCGGCACCGGCTCGGAAGTGACCAGCGCCTGCGTAATTAGCGACCCGGATAAAGGCATCAAGTATCCGCTGTTCAATAATGCGCTGTATCCGGATATGGCGATCCTCGACCCGGAGCTGGTGGTCAGCGTACCGCCGCAGATTACCGCCAACACCGGCATGGACGTGCTGACCCACGCCCTGGAAGCGTGGGTTTCACCGCACGCCAGCGACTTTACCGACGCGCTGGCGGAAAAAGCCGCCAAACTGGTGTTTCAGTACCTGCCCACGGCGGTGGAAAAAGGCGACTGCGTGGCGACGCGCGGGAAAATGCACAACGCTTCAACGCTCGCCGGGATGGCCTTCAGCCAGGCGGGGCTGGGGCTTAACCACGCGATAGCTCACCAGCTAGGCGGACAGTTCCATCTGCCGCACGGGCTGGCCAATGCGCTGCTGCTCACGACGGTGATCCGTTTTAACGCCGGAGTTCCGCGCGCAGCCAAACGCTACGCGCGAATGGCCAAAGCCTGCGGTTTTTGCCCGGCAGAAGCCAATGACGTTGCGGCAATCAATGCGCTGATTCAGCAAATCGAACTGCTTAAGCAACGCTGCGCCCTTCCCTCACTGGCCGTTGCGCTTAAAGAAGGAAGATCCGACTTTTCCGCACGTATTCCGGCGATGGTGCAGGCCGCGCTGGCGGATATCACGCTGCGCACCAACCCGCGCCCGGCCAGCGCCGAGGAAATTCGCGAGCTGCTGGAGGAACTGCTATGAGCGCCGCCATCAATAGCGTTGAAATGTCCCATAGCGCCGATGAAATTCGCGAGCGCGTCCGCGCAGCGGGCGTTGTGGGTGCGGGCGGCGCAGGTTTTCCCGCTCACGTCAAACTACAGGCGCAGGTAGAGATTTTTCTGGTGAACGCCGCCGAATGTGAACCGATGCTCAAAGTTGACCAGCAACTGATGTGGCAGCAAGCTGCGCGCCTTGTGCGCGGCGTGCAGTACGCGATGACGGCAACCGGCGCGCGCGAAGGGGTGATAGCCCTGAAAGAAAAATACCGCCGGGCCATCGATGCCCTTACCCCACAGCTGCCAGCCGGTATCCGCCTGCATATCCTGCCGGATGTTTATCCTGCGGGCGATGAGGTGCTGACTATCTGGATGGCAACCGGCCGCCGGGTCGCCCCGGCTGCGCTACCGGCCAGCGTCGGCGTGGTCGTCAATAACGTGCAAACGGTGCTGAATATTGCCCGGGCGGTCGAGCAGCAGTTTCCGGTCACTCGTCGCACGTTGACCGTGAACGGCGCGGTCGCCAGACCGTTGACCGTTACCGTTCCTGTCGGCATGTCACTGCATGAAGTGCTGGTGCTGGCGGGCGGCGCAACGGTCGACGACCCTGGTTTTATTAACGGCGGCCCGATGATGGGTGGCCTGATTACCTCTCTTGATAACCCGGTGACGAAAACTACCGGCGGCCTGCTGGTGCTCCCCAAAAACCATCCGCTTATCCAGCGGAGAATACAGGACGAGCGCACGGTGCTTTCCGTCGCGCGCACCGTCTGCGAACAGTGCCGACTGTGTACCGATCTCTGTCCGCGACACCTGATCGGCCACGAACTCTCCCCGCACCTGCTGGTGCGGGCGGTGAACTTTCACCAGGCCGCCACGCCGCAGTTGCTGCTGAGCGCCCTTACCTGCTCGGAATGCAACGTTTGCGAAAGCGTGGCCTGCCCGGTGGGGATCTCGCCGATGCGCATCAACCGCATGTTAAAACGCGAGCTGCGGGCGCAAAACCAGCGCTACGAAGGGCCGCTGAACCCGGCCGACGAAATGGCGAAATATCGCCTGGTGCCGGTGAAGCGGCTGATCGCCAAACTGGGACTAAGCCCCTGGTACCAGGAAGCTCCGCTGGTTGAAGAAGAGCCGTCAGTAAAAAAAGTCACTTTGCAGCTGCGCCAGCATATTGGTGCCAGCGCAGTACCGACTGTTGCCGTCGGCGAGCGCGTGACGCGCGGACAGTGCGTTGCCGATGTCCCGCCTGGCGCGCTCGGCACCCCCATTCACGCCAGCATCGACGGCATTGTTTCGGCCATCAGCGAACAGGCCATCACGGTTGTAAGAGGTTAACCATGTCTCAGGCTATAGGAATTTTAGAACTCACCAGCATCGCCAAAGGCATGGAGCTTGGTGATGCCATGCTGAAAAGCGCCAACGTCGATCTGCTGGTCAGCAAGACCATCTGTCCGGGGAAGTTTTTACTGATGCTCGGCGGGGATATCGGCGCTGTCCAGCAGGCTATTGAAACCGGTACGTCGCAGGCCGGCGAGATGCTCGTCGACAGCCTGGTGCTGGCAAATATTCATCCCAGCGTACTTCCGGCCATCAGCGGCCTGAACAGCGTCGATAAGCGCCAGGCGGTAGGTATCGTCGAAACCTGGAGCGTGGCGGCCTGCATCAGCGCCGCAGACCGGGCGGTGAAAGGCTCAAACGTCACCCTGGTGCGGGTGCATATGGCCTTCGGCATCGGCGGTAAATGCTACATGGTGGTGGCAGGCGATGTTTCTGACGTCAACAACGCCGTGACGGTCGCCAGCGAAAGCGCGGGCGAGAAAGGGTTGCTGGTTTACCGCTCGGTGATCCCGCGCCCGCATGAAGCCATGTGGCGACAGATGGTGGAGGGATAATGGAAAGACAGCCAACAACGGATCGCATGATTCAGGAATACGTGCCGGGGAAACAGGTCACTCTCGCGCACCTGATTGCCAATCCGGGAAAAGATTTATTTAAGAAGCTGGGCCTGCCGGATGCGGTGTCCGCCATTGGCATCCTTACCATCACGCCGAGCGAAGCATCTATTATTGCCTGCGATATTGCTACCAAATCCGGCGCGGTGGAGATTGGTTTTCTTGACCGCTTTACCGGCGCGGTGGTGCTGACTGGCGATGTTTCCGCCGTGGAATATGCCCTTAAACAGGTGACGCGCACCCTGGGCGAGATGATGCAGTTCACCACTTGCTCGATCACCCGGACGTAACGTCATGAAGCGTTTGATGTTTATCGGCCCCAGCCAGTGCGGGAAAACCTCGCTAACCCAAAGCCTGCGCGGCGAAGCGCTCCATTATCAGAAAACCCAGGCCATTGAATGGTCTCCGATGACTATCGATACGCCGGGCGAATATCTGGAGAACCGCTGCCTGTATAGCGCCCTGCTGACCAGCGCCTGCGAGGCCGACGTCATCGCGCTGGTGCTGAATGCCGACGCCCAGTGGTCGCCCTTTTCTCCGGGGTTTACCGCCCCGATGAACCGCCCGACGATTGGCCTGGTCACCAAGGCCGATCTCGCCGAGCCGCAGCGTATTTCGCTGGTTGCGGAATGGCTTACGCAGGCTGGCGCCCGGCAGATTTTTATTACCAGCGCGTTGAATAATTCGGGTCTCGACGCCGTGCTGGATTTTCTGAATTCGAAGGAACCTTTATGTCTTACAAAATAATGGCCATTAACGCCGGCAGCTCATCGTTAAAATTCCAGCTGCTGGAGATGCCGCAGGGCGACATGCTCTGTCAGGGGCTGATTGAACGTATCGGTATGGCGGATGCGCAGGTGACAATTAAGACGCACAGCCAAAAATGGCAGGAAACCGTCCCCGTTGCCGATCATCGCGATGCGGTAACGCTGCTTCTGGAAAAGCTGCTGGGTTATCAAATCATTAACAGTCTGCGGGACATTGACGGGGTGGGCCATCGTGTGGCGCACGGCGGTGAGTTTTTTAAAGACTCGACGCTGGTCACGGATGAAACGTTAGCGCAAATCGAACGTCTTGCCGAACTGGCTCCGCTTCACAACCCGGTAAACGCGTTGGGTATTCACGTTTTTCGTCAACTGTTGCCTGATGCCCCTTCCGTAGCCGTGTTTGATACGGCATTTCACCAGACGCTGGATGAACCCGCTTATATTTACCCGCTTCCCTGGCATTATTACGCTGAACTGGGGATTCGCCGTTATGGCTTTCATGGCACCAGCCATAAGTATGTCAGCGGCGTTCTGGCTGAAAAGCTGGGCGTACCACTCAGCGCATTACGGGTGATTTGTTGTCATCTTGGAAACGGTAGCAGCATTTGCGCTATCAAGAACGGGCGTTCGGTCAATACGTCGATGGGCTTCACGCCGCAGTCAGGCGTGATGATGGGCACCCGTAGCGGAGATATTGATCCCTCTATTCTGCCGTGGATAGCCCAGCGCGAAAGCAAAACGCCGCAACAGTTGAATCAGTTATTAAATAATGAGTCAGGCTTGCTGGGCGTTTCTGGCGTGTCGTCTGATTACCGCGATGTCGAACAGGCAGCCAATACCGGTAACCGGCAGGCTAAACTCGCTCTCACTCTGTTTGCCGAACGCATTCGCGCCACCATTGGCAGCTATATTATGCAAATGGGAGGACTGGATGCGCTGGTATTCACTGGGGGCATTGGCGAGAACTCAGCGCGCGCCAGATCGGCGGTGTGCCATAATTTGCAATTTTTGGGCTTAGCCGTTGATGAAGAGAAAAATCAACGTAATGCGACATTTATCCAGACGGAGAACGCCCTGGTGAAAGTCGCCGTCATCAACACCAACGAAGAGTTAATGATCGCACAAGACGTTATGCGCATTGCGCTACCGGCCACGGAAGGGCTTTGTGTACCAGCCTGAGAGGGTTATACGACGCATTGCGGCAAGTCATGGTAATAACGCTTTTACCATGACACTATGCGCGCACACTATTCGTACCTGAAAGGTGATAACGTGGCTGTTGCGCAATGCCCCGCCTCATGCGGGGAACTTATCCAGGGATGGATTCTGGGCAGTGAGAAACTGATCTCCTGCCCTGTTGACTGGTACAGCACCGTAGCAGTCACGGCTGCGCCGCCGCTGGTAAACGAGCGCCCATCGTCGCGGGCGATGGTGGAGCGCGTTTTGGCGCACTGGCAGTATCCTGCGCACTGGAGTAACGAGATTCGCGTCGATGTGCGTTCGTCAATTCCTGTTGCCAAAGGCATGGCCAGCAGCACCGCAGATATTGCCGCTACGGCAGTGGCAACGGCGCATCATCTTGGCCATTCGCTGGATGAAACCACCCTTGCACAGCTTTGCGTCTCAATCGAACCCACTGATAGCACCGTTTTTCATCAGTTAACGCTGTTTGATCATAATAATGCGGCCACGCAAATCGCCTGCGAGCCACCGCCGCCAATCGATTTGCTGGTACTGGAAAGCCCGGTCACACTGCGCACGCAAGATTACCACCGTCTCCCTCGCCAGCAGAAATTAATAGCAAGTTCAGCAACCTTGCAGCAGGCCTGGAATCTGGTGCAGGAAGCCTGTATAACGCAAAATCCGCTCCGACTGGGTGAGGCGGCTACGCTTAGCGCTATCGCCAGCCAGACGCTGTTACCTAAGCCGGGCTTTACCGCCCTGCTGTCGCTAGTCGAAGAGTGTGATTTATACGGATTGAACGTGGCGCATAGCGGTAGCGTGGTGGGTCTGATGCTGGACCGGAAACGTCATGATATTGCGCGTCTGAAAGGTAAGCTGGCAGAGAAAAAACTTACCCGACACTGGCCAAAACAACATTTACTCAAGATGGTCACAGGCGGGGTCAAACTGCAGTGAGAGCCTGATATACGCTCCCACTGCCGTAGCGCATTATTCGGCTTTTACATCGGCGTGTTTCATTTCGCCCATCGCTTTCAGCTTTTTGGAAATGTCGCGACGCTCTTTGGAGATTTCGGCATTTTTAATGATGTAGTCATCAACACGATCTTCATAGTCGCTTTTCATACTGGCGATGATACCCTGAATCGCCTCAACGCTCATACCTGGCTTGATGTAGTCGCTCAGGTTGTCCAGCAGCAGCACACGCTTCTGGTTGTCACGGATCTTCTTCTCAATGTCCTGAATTTCACGTTGCAGTTTATTTTTGCGACGGAACAGACGAACAAACTCCAGCACGTCCTGGAAAGAAGGCTTGGTTGTTTCCATTTTTACACCCCTGATAATGTGAGATTCGGATTCGTTAAGCAACTGCTAGTGGATAAACATTACGTTTATCCCCGTCATACTTCAAGCCGCCAGAGGAAACACCGTTACGTCGCCGTCTGGGGAAACCTGAAGGTTCGGAGATAAAATCGTTGCCAGTAGCACTCATTTTATCCTTATATTAGTATCATACTCTTAATCTTTGCTGAATCGAAGCAGCAACAAATTCATTCGCCCCATCTGCTTTTTATTTGCGCAAAGCCCGGCAGATCAAATGCGAAAGCAGTTCCAACTGTCGGGCCGTTTCCATACTTAGCCAAACATAGCCGTGGATGGGGGTTTCAGCCACCGCGTCACCCTGCTGCTCGTTCATTAGCTGCCGCAACTCGGCAGCAATATCATTCAGTTTACCGGTGTTTGCCAGTACCGGCTGCGGGTTGCCTTCAAACAACGCGTGGGCGATCGTTAGCAAGGTTTGCTGCGTCATCTGCTGGGTTTCACGCAATGTGTGCGCGTTAAGCATCACAAAATGGCTGGCGCGCGTCGCCCAGTGGGCATTGATTTGTAATTCAAGCATACAAACCAGATTGCGGTTGATGGTCTGAATGGCCTCGAAAATAGATTTTTGTATCCGGGTTTCTTTACTGGCGGGCGTTATCAGCCCGCGCATTTTGACGACATCGTTCAGCAACCGTTGCAAATGTTTATCCAACCGGGGGCGCTCCAGCAAATTCGGCGACAGCGCTGCCTGATACACCCGATTATACGCCGTGACGCAATGCGCCAGTTGGATGCGCCAGTGCAAAAAGGCGCGCTGGGGCCAGACGCCGGTAAACAACATCGCCAGTAGCGACCCCAAAATCACATCCCCGCCACGCCATAATGCCGTATTCATATCACCAGCGGGAGCGCCGACAACAACGGCGAGCGTTATGCCTATCAGTAGCGCCTGATACGGTTTTTTCCCTAATGCCAGCCAGCCGCACAAAAACATCGCTATCGCACACCACACCAGCATCAGCGGTAAGGAAAAGAGCTCCAGGCGTAGCGCCACCAACCCTAACGCCGCGCCCAGGATCGTACCGCCTATGCGCTCAAAAGCACGAGGCACTACATTTCCCCAGAATGAGATGGGCCCCATAATCACCACTAACGTGATTAGCGGCCATGTGCCCTCGGGAATAGAAAACAGACGAACCAGCAGAAAGGTAAGAATGAACGCCAGGGCGATACGTATGCCATGCACGATGCGATAATGACGGTACAACCGTATTTCAAAAGGGCTTAATGACTTATCGGCACGCACGCTTGCGCTCCTTACGGGAATGGCAAAAAATGCATTGTACCTGCTTTATAGCAAAAATAGCGCACTGGCGGACGGAACACATTATCCGTCCGCTCTTTTCAGACAGGAAACCAGTCGATCACTTCCGCTGTACCGGAATATACATTTCAATATCCCAGTATCCATCTTCCATACCGTTATTCAGATAGGTTTCAAAACAGGGCGCAGAGGCTATCTGATAAGCGCTATCCTGCTCCAGGACGTCAAAAAACCGTTCCCACGGCTTCGCAAAGTCACGGTCTTCCACTCGCGCGACAGCAGTGGCATATTCGCCGCCTTCAATGGCGGTCACGATTACGCCTTCACTATTGTCCGGCAGGATGAAATTCTCTGCCACGGACACCACGGTATCGCAGCGGAGTTTTTCTGCAGGTACGACATCTGGATTGTCGTAATAGACGGCAATCCATTCAACTGGCACGATCCGCTGTCGATCCACCCACGTCATCAGTTGTTCAAAACCCTGCTTCACGGTGTGTTCCCATGGACCGACCATGTGGAAACCTGCTATCTTGCGTTTTTGTTCCTGCCTGATTTCGTAATCCATGCTGCCTCCGTCACTTTACCATACTGTATGAATGTACAGTATAATTACAGCATTTTACGGTCACAAGGACAGCGTGATCATTTTGTGAGCAACCTCGCAATCCCGCCCTTTTGACACCTCAGATGACGGTGAACGGTATGTGACAACGGCTTACGCTTTATGCTGAAAATAGTCGCTCAGACGAGAGAACATACCGCCTTTACCCACCGATTCCAGAGTGACCAGCGGCCACTGAGCGATCAGTTTATCCCGATCGTAGAGCTCTATTTCACCTACCTGTTGATGAGCGGCGATTGGAGCCTCCAGCTCTTTTCTATCCAGCACATATTTTGCTTTGATATGCGGAATTTCCGCTTTAGGCAGCGCCATCCAGAAATCCTGTTCCGTACCCAGCGCAATCTTTTCTTTGTCTCCATACCAGATTCGCTCGCTGCCCACTTTTTTACCGCTGTGCAAAATCTGCACCGTCGCAAAGTTTTGCAGGCCCCACTGCAACAGTTTTCGCGCCTGTTCTTCACGGCCTTTCGAACTTTTCGCTCCCATCACAACAGCGATAAGTCGACGCTGCCCGTCCACCGCCGATGCGATAAGATTATATCCCGCCCCCGATGTGTGTCCGGTTTTAAGCCCATCAATATGCATGGTCTTATCCCACAACAAGCCGTTGCGGTTCTGCTGCGTGATGCCGTTCCAGGTCAGGCTTTTCTCGCTGTACATGTGATAAAATTCAGGTTCGCCGTGAATAATCGCCCGGGAGAGTACGGCCAGATCATACGCGGAGCTATGTTGTCCCGGCGCATCCAGACCGTGGACGGTTTCAAAATGGGTATCCTGCAAATTGAGTTTTTTCACATAGCTGTTCATCATCGCCACAAACTGCGGCTGCCCGCCCGCGATATAATCCGCCAGCGCCACACAGGCATCGTTACCGGAATCCACGATTAAGCCACGGCTTAAATCACGCACCGACACGCGATCCCCTTCTTTTAAAAACATCAACGAGGAGCCGACAAACACCGGATTATCCTTCGCCCAGGCGTCGCGCCCAACGGTGACGATATCGTCAGGGCTGATACGATGACTATCGATGGCGCGATCGACGACGTAGCCCGTCATTAGCTTGGTAAGGCTGGCAGGATTACGTTGCTGGTGTTCATTACCGGCGGTAAGAACCTGTCCCGTAGTGTAATCCATCAACACCCAGGCGCCTGCATCAATGGCTGGCGGTTGGGGAGCAAAACTTACGGCATCGGCCGCAAGCGCAGGAGAAAGGTGCATTGCGAATAAAGAAGCGGCAATAAACAAACGGCGTTTCAACAGCATGTCCTCAGGATGGTCTCTATTTGCCGTTCTTTTTACGGAAGTTCAGTTAAACAAACATGGATAAATTGCAAGAAAATGTGACACAAGGCACATTTTCTTGCTGACTTTATTTTATGGATACGCTCAGACGGCGGACTTATCCCCGCGCGGCGCGGTACGATGACGATGATAGCCGTCAACCATGCTACGGAAAATTTGTCCCGGCGTGTCGCCAAGAGTACACAGATAGAGATGCGCGCAAATAAACAGTAAGCCGATGATAGCAAGCGCCATATGCAGCACCAGCATCACAGGGCCCAGACCCGCAACCTGCGGATAGAGACACAGCAAACCGGTGATGATTAACAGCGGTACCAGCGCGTACATAATCGCCAGATATGCCAGTTGTTGCAGTGGATTGAACTTATTCTGCTCTGTTGCCGCGAACGGATGCGCTTCCCCTTTCATAATGCCAAAAAGGTAAAAACGCGTCTGGCGTATGCAGCGCGTCACCAGTCCGGAAAAATTTACCCGATAGTGACGCCCGTTACCTGTGGTGAGGTTGATCAGCACAAACCCGACCCAGAAAGCCAGTAAGGCAAAACCACACCAGGTATGCACTTGTACCATTAGCGCTACAGGGCCGAGAGAAAAATGACCAAATAAACCGCTTAACAGTAATAAAACAAACAGTAACGCATTTCCCCAATGCCAACGGCGAATCGCCAGCGAGTAGAGATAGTCACGATGCTCTTCGCCGCCCGCCGTTTTTGGCGCCAGCATCCGGCGCAATAACGCATGGATAACCAGCCCAACAAGCATGAGCAGCACCACGACGCCTGCGTAAATTAACCACAGCGGCCAATAATCTGGCGCATAATGTAGTTCCGCTCCCCAGATAGTATTCATGCTTTACCCTCCTGATGGACTTCTTTACGACGGTACAGACTGACCGCGCCGCTACGCGCCTCCTGCTGGCGATAGACCTCTTTCTGACCGACCCAGCGCTGGATCTCGCTCTCATCCAGTCTGCCGAATTTCAGCGCGTCCGTTGGGCAAACGGATACGCACGCCGGAGACTGGCCAGCCGCCAACCGCGTGTCGGCACAGAAGTTACACTTGTCGGCGACGCCGGTTTGCGGATTCAAATAGCGCACCTGGAAAGGACATGCGGCAACACAATAATCGCAGCCAATACAGCGCGATTTATCCACCTGCACGATCCCGTTTTCATCACGATATGACGCTCCGGTAGGACAAACGCTGACACATGGCGCATTTTCACAGTGCTGACAGGAGACGCGGACAAATTGAAAATGGGTTAGTGCGTTGGATGCCTGTTCAGGGGCGCGAATTTGTACCTGTACGCGGCTAAATCCCTCCGGTACGTCATTAAGCACTTTGCAGGCAACGGTACACGCCTGGCAGCCGATACAACGTTTTTCATCATGCAGCATGACGTACTGATTCGTTAAATGATTCATGGTTCCCTCCTCCCTCATGCCCGGCTCAGCGTCACGCCTGCGGTATGCACTACCGTACCGGATACCGGACTCGTCACATGCGGCAGTAAATTGCCACAGTGGATACCGTGTGTCGTCGCCGCCGTTTTGGCCCCAGCTTTAGCGCCAAATCCCATATAGACAAAAAGCGTGTCCGGACGGATACCGGGCGTCACCAGCGCCTTACCTTTCTCTTTACCCGTAGCATTTTCCAGCCAGATCTCATCTCCGGTCTTAATGCCTTTTTCTTGCGCCGTTTGCGGATGGACCCAGACCGCGTTATCCCACATTAGCTCGCTGAGTAAAGGTACGTACTGCGTCGCGCCATTGGTATGCACGGCCACCTTGCCCTGAATGAAGTAAAGCTCATTCTCTTTTTTAAGCGCAAAGTCACGAACGCGCGGAACGCCGTAGCCTGGGAGCAATTCCTCCAGGGTTGCGGAATAAAGTTCGATTTTGCCGGAGGGCGATTTGAAGCGAAGCTGTTCGCCATAGGTGTTGTCGCTGTCCGTCGCGATAGCGCCGGGGTAACGCGCCGTAAACTGGCGAACGGATTCTGGTTCGCGTAATAGCAGCGGAACTCCCCATTCGAGATACCCTTTCTGTCGCAGTTCCTTCGCTAAGGCATGGTCGCCGTTCAACTGATAGAGTTGGCGCGTCTGCATATCCTGCCACGGATAGTACAGCCCTAATCCCAACTGCTCGCCAAGTTCTTTCCAGATTTGCCAACTCGGACGCGCCTCGCCAATCGGCTCTACGACCTGTTGGCGCAGAGCGTAAGCCGGGTGCAGTCCCGACATATCCGATACCTCTTCGTCCCGTTCGAGATAGGTGCATTCCGGCAGCAGATAGTCGGCATATGCCGCGCTCTCGCTCAAATAGACATCGCAACTGACCACCAGATCCAGTTGCTCAACGGTTTTTACTAGGTCCGAACGACAGGTGACGGTCTGGAAAGGATTATGCCGCGACATAATCCACGCCTTTATCGGGTAAGGCTTCTCGGTTAACACCGCGTCAATAATGCTTTGCACCACGCCGCCGCCAGCGGCGATATATTTAAACTGCGGTGCGATCAAATCGATGCGTTGCGCCGTCGGTTTCGGCATATTTTTAATGTTGAGTTTCGCCAGCGTTGGCGCGACCTTTTCTCCGGCCAGTTTGTTGTAAACCGACGCGTTTTTTTTCTGATATAGCCCGCCTTCGCGCTCAATATTACCGAGCAGTACATTAAGCGTAAAAATCATACGCCGCATATCGATCTCTTCCTGCGAGAACGTCGCGCGATGACCAGGACTGACAATAGCGTGAGGCGCGCAGGCGGCCAGTTCGCGTGTCACCCGGACAATAACGTCGGCCGGGACATCGGCCTGCGCGGCGGCCCATTCCGGCGTCGTCTCTTTTACCGCCTGTGCTAACTGTTCAAATCCGCTGGTATAACGCTCAACAAAAGACGCATCGTAGAGTTGTTCATCAATCATGACGTGGCACATCGCCAGCAGAACCGCTAAATCCCCCCCGGGACGAATAGCGTGCCACTCATCCGCCTTGCTGGAAAATATCGACAAACGCGGATCGAAGCTCACCATTTTGGCCCCCTTCTCCTGCGCGGTCATTAACTCATGGGTATCGGCAACTTCAATCCCTTCATACAAATTGTGGCCAAACGAAACCAGATAGCGCGTGTTAGCGATATCCATCGCCAGATCGCCGCCCATCATCACTTTTGCCGCAATGGCTTTCCCGGCAGGGCATGTTGAGGCGTGAGTAAAGGTATTAGGCGAACCAAAGGCCGTAGCCAGATGGAAAAGATGGCTGGAGAGCGAGCCCGATTTGGAAGAGAAAGCCACGCTCTCGGGGCCATGCTGCGCTTTGATGGCATTCATTTTCGCCGCGATTTCCTGGTAAGCCTGTTGCCAGCTAATCACCTGCCATTCACCGTCGCCGCGTGGCCCGGTGCGTTTCATAGGTTTTACAATCCGTTGCGGGTCATTGACCAGGCTGACGCCGCTCCCGCCCCTGGCGCATATGCGCGTCCCCTGCTGCGGCGCAGAAGGATTGCCCTGGATAAAAACGGTCTTGTTATTGACTACCTGCGCCTGAATAGGGCAACGAAAGGAACACATTTCGCACAAGCTTGGCGTTAGCGTGGTTTTACCGTTAATGCCGGCAATCGGGTTGCGCGCCAGCGCCCCGGGCGGAAAAGCGCCCAGCGCGCAGGCAGAGCAGCCGATGCCTACCCCCTGCAAAAAAGAACGACGACTAATGCTCATATAACCTCCTGTTATTAGATATAGCTGAAGATTATATTTAATTTGTATTATGAAATGTCGGCTTCAATCACAATTTGAAATAGTTGTTAAAATGAACACGCCAACACGATAAAACCTTTTGTTTTATAAAAATTTTATATTTTCTGAACACGCACATCGACTGTCATTGAATAATCAGCAGAATTATCAAACAACCCACTGTTAATTATAAAAATGATACAACTCCAATAACACGTAATAATATTTTAAAAAAAACGATTAGTTCCTGAAAAGCGATT
Source organism: Salmonella sp. NW38 (assembly GCF_051807745.1). Classification (NCBI taxonomy): domain Bacteria; kingdom Pseudomonadati; phylum Pseudomonadota; class Gammaproteobacteria; order Enterobacterales; family Enterobacteriaceae; genus Salmonella; species Salmonella sp. NW38. The sequence goes on from NZ_JAMMTO010000008.1 coordinate 45,162, forward strand.
TCGCGCGGCTTTTCGCAGTTCTTTCTCATACGCGCCGGACCGTCCGCCGACGATATCCCGAATGCCGGCGAAAAAACGCTGATTGAGCATCAAAGCGGGTTTACTTTTGCGCACTTATAGGCTTCATTACCCGACCCGCTCTCTTATGCATGGATTTTTCCGCAGATACGTCAGCATCCCACAATACGGTGACATGATGGCAGGATGGACACTTTCTGAAAGAAACCTGCCAGATAACATGGTGAATTGTGATCTCCATCGCCATACCGACATATGAAACTTACTTCTAAGGCGTTAAAAATCCAGACCGTTTTTCCATAATGATGTTGATAAGGAATTCTAATGAAAATATCATCAGGCACAATTAATTTTTCTACTATTCCTAACCAGGTTAAAAAATTAATTACCTCTATTCGTGAACATACGAAAAACGGGATCGCCTCAAAAATAACCAGTGTTAAAAACACGCATACATCTTTAAATGAAAAATTTAAAACAGGAAAGGACTCACCGATTGAGTTCACGTTACCACAAAAAATAAAAGACTTCTTTCAGCGGAAAGATAAAAACACCTTAAACAAAACATTGATTACTGTTAAAAATATTAAAGATACAAATAATACAGGTAAGAAAAATATTTCAGAAGAAGATGCCTCAAAAATGACTGCAGCATTCATGCGCAAGCATATTGCAAATCAATCACGTGATTATAATTACAGAGTGACAGGTGCGGCCCCGCTCCCCGGTGGAGTCTCTGTATCAGCCAATAACAGGCCAACGGTTTCTGAAGGTAGAACACCACCAGTATCCCCCTCCCTCTCACTTCAGGCTACGTCTTCCCCGTCATCACCTGCCGACTGGGCTAAGAAACTCACGGATGCAGTTTTACGACAGCAAGCCGGAGAACCCCTTACGACCGCAGATCGCGATTTTTCAAACGCAGATTTCCGTAATATTAAATTCAGCAAAATATTGCCCCCCAACTTCATGAAGCGAGACGGCGATATTATCAAGGGGTTCAACTTTTCAAATTCAAAATTTACTTATTCTGATATATCTCATTTACATTTTGACGAATGCCGATTCACTTATTCGACACTGAATGATGTAGTCTGCAGTAATACGAAATTTAGTAATTCAGACATGAATGAAGTGTCTTTACTGTATTCAATTACTACACAACAACAGCCCTCTTTTATTAATACAACCTTAAAAAATACGCTTATACCTCACAAAGCCAACCTCTCCGACGTTATTTTAAATGAACCGGATAATTCATCACCTCCGTCAGTGTCAGGGGGCGGAAATTTTATTCGTCTAGGTGATATCTGGCTGCAAATGCCACTCCTTTGGACTGAGAACGCTGTGGATGGATTTTTAAATCATGAACATAATAATGGTAAAAGTATTCTGATGACCATTAACAACCTGCCCGATAAATACAGACAGGAAAAAGTCCGGGCAATGGAAGATCTGGTAAAGTCATTTCGGAGTGGCCGCTTAACAGAGGCACGTATCCGGCCAGTTGAAAGCTCGCTGGTGAGCGTACTGGCCCACCCCCCCTATACGCAAAGTGCGCTTATCAGCGAGTGGATCAGGCCTGTTCAGGAACGTTTTTTTGCCCACCAGTGCCAGACCTATAATGACGTTCCCCTGCCGGCTCCTGACACATATTATCAGCAGCGCATACTGCCTGTGTTGCTGGATTCGTTTGACAGGAACAGCGCCGCCATGACCACTCACAGCGGACTCTTTAATCAGGTGATTTTACACTGTATGACAGGCGTGGACTGCACTGATGGCATCCGCCAGAAAGCTGCAGCGCTTTATGAACAGTATCTTGCTCACCCGGCGGTGTCTCCCCACATCCATAATGGGCTCTTCGGCAATTATGACGGCAGCCCGGACTGGACAACCCGCGCTGCAGATAATTTCCTGCTGCTTTCCTCCCAGGATTCAGACACGGCGATGATGCTCTCCACTGACACGCTGTTAACAATGCTAAACCCTACTCCTGACACTGCATGGGACAACTTTTACCTGCTGCGAGCCGGAGAGAACGTTTCCACCGCGCAAATCTCTCCGGTAGAGTTATTCCGTCATGACTTTCCGGTGTTTCTCGCCGCATTTAATCAGCAGGCCGTGCAGCGACGCTTTGGGGAACTGATTGATATCATCCTCAGCACTGAAGAGCACGGGGAGCTGAACCAGCAGTTTATTGCCGCCACGAACCAGAAACATTCCACCGTGAAGTTGATTGATGATGCCTCAGTGTCGCGTCTGAACACCATTTTTGACCCCCTGCTTCCTGAAGGCAAACTCAGCCCGGCACACTACCAGCACATCCTCAGTGCTTATCACCTGACTGACGCCACCCCACAGAAGCAGGCGGAAACCCTGTTCTGTCTCAGTACCGCATTCGCACGCTATTCCTCCAGCGCCATTTTCGGCACTGAGCATGACTCTCCGCCGGCCCTGAGAGGCTATGCGGAGGCGCTGATGCAGAAAGCCTGGGAGCTGTCTCCGGCGATCTTCCCGTCCAGCGAACAGTTTACCGACTGGTCCGACCGTTTTCACGGCCTCCATGGCGCCTTTACCTGTACCAGCGTTGTGGCGGATAGTATGCAACGTCATGCCAGAAAATATTTCCCGAGTGTTCTGTCATCCATCCTGCCACTGGCCTGGGCGTAGTCCAGCCTTAACCCGTATGGAATTAAGGGACACAGCGTTGTGTCCCTCTGTAAATAGACCCGTTTTAGTCCATGCATTTTTTGAGATCCCGGCCAGATTGACCCTGGCCTAAATTCCATACAGTACTAAATCGGAATCAGTAATTTCAGATGAACCGGAATATGGTTTACCATAGAGGGAGCGTAGCTTAGTGTCGCTGATGGTCATTTTAGTATTTTGTACTCACCATCGCATGTACGAACATTAGCAACAATATCAATTGGTGTACAAATACAATCAATCAACGACAAAATAAAAGAATAAAATATTTCATATACATATAACATCAGGCGTGTACATCAAGTGACAGTTAAAAACGACAGCATACAGAGCACATTCCTCTTCCACGATTACGAAACCTTCGGTACGCATCCGGCCCTCGACAGACCTGCGCAATTCGCCGCGCTCCGTACGGATAACGACTTCAACGTTATTGGCGAGCCGGAGGTGTTTTATTGCAAACCCGCCGATGATTATCTACCGCAGCCCGGCGCAGTGCTGATTACCGGCATCACGCCGCAGGAAGCGCGTGAGAAAGGAGAAAACGAAGCCGCTTTCGCCAGACGCATTCATGCGCTGTTTACCGTTCCTAAAACCTGCGTTGTGGGCTACAACAATGTGCGCTTTGATGATGAAGTCACGCGCAATATTTTTTATCGCAACTTTTACGATCCCTATGCCTGGAGCTGGCAGCATGATAATTCACGTTGGGATCTATTGGATGTCATGCGCGCCTGTTATGCGCTGCGCCCGGAGGGAATTAACTGGCCGGAAAACGACGACGGCCTGCCCAGCTTTCGTCTGGAACATTTAACCCAGGCGAACGGGATCGAACACAGCAACGCGCATGATGCGATGGCGGATGTCTACGCCACTATTGCGATGGCGCAACTGGTGAAAACACGCCAGCCGCGGCTGTTTGATTATCTTTATAGCCACCGCAGTAAACATAAACTGGCGGCGCTGATTGACGTTCCGCAAATGAAGCCGCTAGTGCATGTCTCCGGCATGTTTGGCGCGTGGCGCGGTAATACAAGCTGGGTCGCGCCGCTGGCGTGGCATCCTGAAAACCGTAACGCGGTGATCATGGTCGATTTAGCAGGCGATATTTCTCCTCTTCTTGAGCTGGACAGCGACACCCTTCGCGAGCGGCTTTATACGGCCAAAGCCGATCTTGGCGATCTCGCCGCAGTGCCGGTAAAGCTGGTGCATATCAATAAATGTCCGGTACTGGCGCAGGCGAATACCTTGCGCCCGGAGGATGCCGACCGGCTGGGAATTAACCGCCAGCACTGCCTGGATAACCTGAAAGTGTTGCGTGAAAACCCGCAGGTCCGCGACAAAGTGGTGGCGATTTTTGCCGAAGCCGAACCTTTTGCCGCCTCGGATAACGTTGATGCCCAGCTCTATGATGGTTTTTTCAGCGATGCCGATCGCGCAGCCATGAAAATCGTACTCGAAACCGAGCCACGTAACCTGCCCGCGCTGGACATTACCTTTGTCGATAAGCGCATTGAGAAGCTGCTGTTTAATTACCGCGCACGCAATTTTCCCGGTACGCTGGATGACGCAGAGCAGCAGCGCTGGCTGGAGCATCGCCGTCAGGTACTGACGCCGGAGTTTTTACAACAGTATGCCAACGAATTGCAGATGCTTTCTCAGCAGTATGCGGAAGATAAAACGAAGCTGGGGTTGCTGAAATCACTGTGGCAGTACGCAACTGAGATTGTGTAATTGACCAATGCCTGACGGGCATTGTTAATCCAGAGCGGATAAAGAGTGACGCAGCCATCTGGTAAACGTGCTGGATGACAGACAAAAAACCGGAGGCACTGCCTCCGGTTTTACTATTGCCGATAATACGCGCGATTACGCGACGTCTTCGTACTGTGGAACCGGGTTGCGGAAGCTTTTAGTTACGCAGGCCAGATAAATCAGCCCGATACCCGCCCAGATCAGGCCCAGTACCATTGAGCTCTCTTCCAGGTTAACCCACAACGCGCCAACCGTGAGCGCGCCGCACATGGGCAGGAACAGATACTGGAAGTGATCTTTCAACGTCTTATTACGCTTCTCACGGATCCAGAACTGCGAAATCACCGACAGGTTAACGAAGGTAAACGCGACCAGCGCGCCAAAGTTAATCAGCGCCGTCGCCATCACCAGGTCAAAATTAATCGCCAGCAGCGCGATCGCCCCGACCAGGATGATGTTCATCGCTGGCGTACGCCATTTCGGATGAACGTAACCGAAGAAGCTTTTCGGGAATACGCCGTCGCGCCCCATAACGTACATCAGGCGCGCTACGCCTGCATGCGCCGCCATACCGGAAGCCAGTACGGTGATAGTAGAGAAGATCAGCGCGCCCACCTGGAAGGTTTTACCCGCCACGTACAGCATGATTTCCGGCTGAGACGCATCCGGATCTTTAAAACGAGAGATATCCGGGAAGTACAATTGCAGGAAATAGGTTGCAAAGATGAAGATCAGGCCGCCAATCAGCGCGGTCAGGAAAATCGCACGCGGGATCACGCGTTCAGCATCTTTGGTCTCTTCCGACAGGTTACTGATGCCGTCAAAGCCGGTAAAGGAGAAGCACAGGATCGTCGCTCCCGTAATCATCGGGATAACGTGCGCATCGCCGGACCAGAACGGACGGGTGCTCGCCAGCGTACCGGCGCCTTCGCCTTCAAATACGCCATAAACCACCATGCCCAGAATGACCGCAATCAGCACCACCTGTAGCACTACAATCACGGTGTTGAAGTTAGCGACCGATTTGAGGCTGCGCAGGTTAAAGGCCGTCATAAAGGCCACCAGCGCCACGACAAACACCCATGACGGAATGGAGGGCACCAGCGCTTCAAAATAAATTTTCGCCAACAGAATGTTGATCATCGGCGCGAACAGATAATCGAGCAGAGAAGACCAACCCACCATAAAGCCAACAGTCGGGCTGATGGATTTCTGGGCGTAGGTGTACGCCGAACCCGCGGAAGGGTAGCGACGCACCAGTTTCCCGTAGCTCAACGCCGTAAACAGAATCGCGATTAACGCGAATGCATACGCCGTCGGTACGTGACCGTCAGTGAGGCCTGAAACGATACCAAATGTATCGAACAGCGTCATCGGCTGCATATAGGCAAGACCCATCATTACAACCGGAACTAACGTAAGCGTTTTACGTAATTCCACGCGAGAGGTGTTTGGAGTAACGTTATGCGACATGGTCATTCTCCTTTACGGCGAATGCCGTCGCGTAAGCAAAAAATTGCCCCATTTTCTGGATTCCTCAGCGACAACAACTGTCGATTTTTAAGTAAGTATCTATCCGGTACGAAGCCCGGCCTCTTGGTATTGAATGATGTGTTTGAAGCAAAAAAATAACCGACGCGTATTAAAACGTCGGTTAGTGTCATTTTTTGCAAGCGGCGTATTCTGCCCTAAATTGAAGTGAAATGACAAGAGAATGCGAGCGCGTTCAAAAAATTATTTTTCATAAGCGATTGATTTTTAAACCGGCGATTTTGCATACACCCCAGCAATAGCATTATTTGCTAAAATTTCATCCCGCCACCAGCCGCTGGCCAGCCCGGCGGTCTGTTCATTCCAGCCAACCCACACCGGTTCATAGACGATTTGCGCCACCACTTTCTTCTCTATAAGCGCGCCGCTTTCCAAAAATCGCTGCGCCAGATAACGCGGTAAATAGCCGCATCCCAGGCCGCTAATTTGCAGCTCCAGCTTGGTTTTAAAATCAAACACGGTAATCGCTTCCTGAGCGTCGAGCAGTTCAGACCCTATTGATCGCGAGGAATGGACGCTATCGCCAACCACAATCGCGCGAAAACGTTTGATCGTCTGGCGGCTAAGCGGTTCCTCTTCATGAACCAGCGGATGATGCGGGGCGACAGCAAACACCAGTTCAAGATCGCCCAGTCTTGCAAAGCCAAAGCCGGTGTCAGGCGGCGGCGCGCGCATGGCGCCAACAATGATATCCGCCCTTCCCTGCGTCAGCGTCTCCCATGAACCGCCGAGAACGCCATTAACAAATTTAAGGCGCGTCACGCTGTGGCGTTGATAAAAAGCGTCGATAAGCGGGGCCAGAAGAGAAAAGGGAAAGGTATCATCCACACCGATGACCAGTTCGTTCTCCCAGCCTTCATGCAGTTTAATCGCCTGCTTTTCCAGCTCGCGAACGGTGTGCAGCACTTCACGGCCTTTTTCCAGTAGCATCTTACCGGTTCGCGTAAATCGCGCGCGATGCCCGCTACGGTCGAGCAGTTGGATATTAAGATCGTTTTCCAGCTTATGAACGGTATAACTGAGGGCGGACGGCGTTTTAAATAATTTTGCCGACGCCGCCGCGAAGCTGCCTTCTTTTTCTAACGCATCAAGAATAACCAGAACGTCCAGCAGTGGTTTCATACTCGTCCCCTTGCGCTATATGGCGACCACCTGCTGGACAGCGACTCACTCCATCGGCATCACCAGCGGATCGGGATATTGATATTCAAATCCCAGCTCATTACAAATCCGGCTACCGTCGATAATCTTCCCTTTGCCGTTGTCCGGTGCGTCACGAAAATGCGGCGGCGCCATTCCCAGCAAACGCGTCATTTGCGGATAAAACACGTTGCGGGCTGGATGCGCCGGCGCACATATATTATAGATGTGCCCCCCTTTCGGCGCCTGTAGCAAGAGGGTAATTGCGCCAACCACGTCTTCAAGATGCACCAGATTGACCCCGTGTTGACCATCCGGCGCGGTTTTTCCAGCAAAGAAACGTCCGGGGTGGCGTCCAGGCCCGACCAACCCCGCCAGCCGCAGAATATCCACTGACGTGCCCGGCAGATTATGCAGCCAATCTTCCAGTTCCTTCAGGGTACACCCGCTGGCCGTGACCGGATTACGCGGCGTATTCTCTTTCACCACGCCTTGCGCATCGCCGTAAACAGACGTCGAACTGGTAAAAATAATACGCGGGATACGATAAGCCAGCGCGCTGTCGACCAGTTCCTGCATCGCCTGCAGATAAAAATCCTCTCCCGGACCGCTACGGCGCGCGGGCAGTGTTATCACCAGCGCATCGACATCCAGCAGAGCGTCAAGATCGTCCGCCTCACAGACCAGCTCCGGCTCCAGACGCAGCGGATAGCTTTCAATTCCACTCATACGGGCCGCTTCCACCCCGTCAAGGGTGGTTTTGCTGCCGGTAACCTGCCAGCCTCTCGCTGCCAGCGACATTGCCAGCGGCATGCCTAACCAACCTAAACCGACAATTGCGACCTTTTTCATCCATTTTCTCCTGACTTTAACGCCTTATACATAAGGCTACGCCAGCCCGCCGTGACTGACAATTCATACTATAAATGCGAAATGAAAAAAGCGCTTGCTTTAAGGCGTAAAAGTGGTTTAGGTTAAAAGGTATCAAATGAATAAGCATTCATCGGAATTTTTATGACACGCGTTCAATTTAAACACCACCATCATCACCATCATCCTGACTAGTCTTTCAGGCGATGTGTGCTGGAAGACATTCAGATCTTCCAGTGGTGCATGAACGCATGAGAAAGCCCCCGGAAGATCATCTTCCGGGGGCTTTTTTTTGGCGCGCGATACAGACCGGTTCAGACAGGATAAAGAGGAACGCAGAATGTTAGACAACACCCGCTTACGCATAGCTATTCAGAAATCAGGCCGTTTAAGCGATGATTCACGAGAATTGCTGGCCCGCTGCGGCATAAAAATTAATTTACACACTCAGCGCCTGATTGCGATGGCGGAAAACATGCCGATTGATATCCTGCGCGTGCGTGATGATGACATTCCGGGTCTGGTGATGGATGGCGTGGTCGATCTCGGCATTATCGGCGAGAACGTGCTGGAAGAAGAGCTACTCAACCGCCGCGCGCAGGGCGAAGATCCGCGCTATTTTACCCTGCGCCGTCTTGACTTCGGCGGCTGCCGTTTATCGCTGGCAACGCCGGTTGACGAAGCCTGGGACGGCCCGGCCGCGCTGGACGGTAAACGTATCGCTACCTCTTATCCGCACCTCCTCAAACGCTACCTCGACCAGAAAGGCGTCTCTTTTAAATCGTGTCTGTTAAATGGTTCTGTCGAAGTCGCGCCGCGCGCGGGGCTGGCCGACGCTATCTGCGATTTGGTCTCTACTGGCGCGACGCTTGAAGCTAACGGCCTGCGTGAAGTCGAAGTTATCTACCGCTCTAAAGCCTGTCTGATTCAGCGCGACGGTGAGATGGCACAGAGCAAGCAAGAGCTGATCGATAAATTGCTGACCCGTATTCAGGGCGTGATTCAGGCGCGCGAATCGAAATACATCATGATGCACGCGCCAAGTGAACGCCTGGAAGAGGTTATCGCCCTGCTGCCAGGCGCCGAAAGGCCGACAATCCTGCCGCTGGCGGGCGAGCAACAGCGCGTGGCGATGCACATGGTCAGCAGCGAAACGCTGTTCTGGGAAACCATGGAGAAACTGAAAGCGCTTGGCGCCAGCTCGATTCTGGTACTGCCGATCGAGAAGATGATGGAGTGATCTGACGCCTGATGGCGCTGCGCTTATCAGGCCTACGTAATGCGTTGATATTTTGGGTTCTGTAGGCCGGATAAGGCGGAACCCTGTGATGGAGTAAAGACCATGAGCTTCAATACCCTGATTGACTGGAACAGCTGTAGCCCTGAACAGCAGTGTGCGCTGCTGACACGTCCGGCGATTTCCGCCTCTGACAGTATTACCCGGACGGTCTGCGATATTCTGGATAATGTAAAAACGCGCGGTGACGATGCCCTGCGTGAATACAGCGCTAAATTTGATAAAACAGAAGTGACAGCGCTACGCGTCACCCCTGAAGAGATCGCCGCCGCCGGCGCGCGTCTGAGCGACGAATTAAAACAGGCGATGGCCGCTGCCGTCAAAAATATTGAAACGTTCCATTCCGCGCAGACGCTACCGCCTGTAGATGTGGAAACCCAGCCAGGCGTGCGTTGCCAGCAGGTTACGCGTCCCGTCGCGTCTGTCGGTCTGTATATTCCCAGCGGCTCGGCTCCGCTCTTCTCAACGGTGCTGATGCTGGCGACGCCGGCGCGCATTGCGGGATGCCAGAACGTGGTTCTGTGCTCGCCGCCGCCCATCGCTGATGAAATCCTCTATGCGGCGCAACTGTGTGGCGTGCAGGAAATCTTTAACGTCGGCGGCGCGCAGGCGATTGCCGCTCTGGCCTTCGGCAGCGAGTCCGTACCGAAAGTGGATAAAATTTTTGGCCCCGGCAACGCCTTTGTAACCGAAGCCAAGCGTCAGGTCAGCCAACGCCTCGACGGCGCGGCTATCGATATGCCAGCCGGGCCGTCTGAAGTGCTGGTGATCGCCGACAGCGGCGCAACACCGGATTTCGTCGCTTCTGACCTGCTCTCCCAGGCAGAACACGGTCCGGATTCCCAGGTGATTCTGCTGACGCCTGATGCTGACATTGCCCGCAAGGTGGCGGAGGCGGTAGAACGTCAACTGGCGGAGCTGCCGCGCGCGGACACCGCCCGGCAGGCCCTGAGCGCCAGTCGTCTGATTGTGACCAAAGATTTAGCGCAGTGCGTCGCCATCTCTAATCAGTATGGGCCGGAACACTTAATCATCCAGACGCGCAATGCGCGCGATTTGGTGGATGCGATTACCAGCGCAGGCTCGGTATTTCTCGGCGACTGGTCGCCGGAATCCGCCGGTGATTACGCTTCCGGAACCAACCATGTCTTACCGACCTATGGCTATACTGCTACCTGTTCCAGCCTTGGGTTAGCGGATTTCCAGAAACGGATGACCGTTCAGGAACTGTCGAAAGCGGGCTTTTCCGCTCTGGCATCAACCATTGAAACATTGGCGGCGGCAGAACGTCTGACCGCCCATAAAAATGCCGTGACCCTGCGCGTAAACGCCCTCAAGGAGCAAGCATGAGCACTGAAAACACTCTCAGCGTCGCTGACTTAGCCCGTGAAAATGTCCGCAACCTGGTACCGTATCAGTCTGCCCGCCGTCTGGGCGGTAATGGCGATGTCTGGCTGAACGCGAATGAATTCCCGACAGCGGTGGAGTTTCAGCTCACCCAACAAACGCTTAACCGCTACCCGGAATGCCAGCCAAAGGCCGTGATTGAAAACTACGCTCAATATGCTGGCGTAAAGCCGGAGCAGGTGCTGGTCAGCCGCGGCGCGGATGAAGGGATCGAACTGGTGATCCGCGCCTTCTGCGAACCGGGGAAAGACGCCATTCTCTACTGTCCGCCCACTTACGGTATGTACAGCGTCAGCGCCGAAACCATTGGCGTAGAGCGCCGGACGGTTCCCGCGCTTGAAAACTGGCAGCTGGATCTACAGGGGATTTCCGACAACCTTGACGGCGCAAAAGTGGTGTTCGTTTGTAGCCCCAATAATCCTACCGGACAACTTATCAACCCGCAGGATCTGCGCACGCTGCTGGAGTTGATACGCGGTAAAGCGATAGTCGTCGCTGACGAAGCTTATATTGAGTTTTGCCCACAGGCCACGCTGACAGGCTGGCTGGTTGAATATCCTCATCTGGTTATCCTGCGCACATTGTCGAAAGCTTTTGCGCTGGCGGGTCTGCGCTGCGGCTTTACGCTGGCTAATGAAGAGGTGATCAACCTGCTGTTAAAAGTGATCGCCCCTTATCCGCTTTCTACGCCAGTGGCGGATATCGCCGCCCAGGCGCTGAGTCCGCAGGGAATAAACGCAATGCGCGATCGCGTGGCGCAGACAGTGCAGGAACGTCAGTATCTGGTGAATGCCCTGCAACAGACCGCCTGCGTAGAACACGTCTTTGACTCTGAAACCAACTATATTCTGGCGCGGTTTACCGCCTCCAGCAGCGTGTTTAAATCCTTATGGGATCAGGGCATTATCTTACGCGATCAGAATAAACAACCTTCTTTAAGCGGCTGCCTGCGGATTACGGTCGGCACCCGCCAGGAAAACCAGCGCGTCATTGACGCCTTACGTGCGGAGCCAGTATGAGTCAGAAGTATCTTTTCATTGACCGGGACGGAACCTTAATTTCCGAACCGCCGAGCGATTTTCAGGTAGACCGCTTTGATAAACTGGCCTTTGAGCCAGAGGTGATTCCCGTATTGCTGAAACTGCAAAAAGCCGGTTTTAAGCTGGTGATGATCACTAACCAGGATGGACTTGGCACGCAAAGCTTCCCGCAGGCGGACTTCGACGGACCGCACAACCTGATGATGCAGATTTTCACCTCACAGGGCGTACGCTTTGATGAGGTGCTGATCTGCCCTCACCTGCCCGCAGACGACTGCGACTGCCGTAAGCCCAAAGTGAAGCTGGTGGAGCGTTATCTTGCGGAACAAGCGATGGATAGCGCCAACAGTTATGTGATTGGCGATCGTGCAACCGATATCCAGCTCGCTGATAATATGGGCATTACTGGTTTACGCTATCACCGTGAAACGCTGAACTGGACGATGATTGGCGAACAGCTAACGAAACGCGATCGCTATGCGCATGTGGTCCGCAACACCAAAGAGACACAGATTGATGTCAGCGTCTGGCTGGATCGCGAAGGCAACAGCAAGATTAATACCGGCGTCGGCTTCTTTGACCATATGCTCGATCAAATCGCCACCCACGGCGGCTTTCGCATGGAGATTACCGTTAAGGGCGATCTCTATATCGACGATCACCACACGGTAGAAGATACCGGGCTGGCGCTCGGTGAGGCGTTAAAACTGGCACTCGGCGACAAACGCGGTATCTGCCGTTTTGGCTTTGTACTGCCGATGGATGAATGTCTGGCGCGCTGCGCGCTGGATATTTCCGGTCGTCCGCATCTGGAATATAAAGCTGAATTTACCTACCAGCGTGTGGGCGATTTGAGCACAGAGATGATTGAACACTTTTTCCGCTCACTCTCTTACACGATGGGCGTCACTCTGCATCTCAAGACTAAGGGTAAGAACGATCACCACCGTGTCGAAAGTTTGTTTAAAGCCTTTGGTCGAACGCTACGCCAGGCTATTCGCGTGGAGGGCGATACATTACCGTCCTCGAAAGGAGTGCTGTGATGAACGTCGTCATCCTTGACACCGGCTGCGCCAATTTAAGCTCGGTAAAATCCGCCGTGGCGCGCCACGGTTACACCCCGGTGGTCAGCCGCGAAGCGGAAATCGTATTACGCGCTGACAAACTCTTTCTGCCCGGCGTCGGCACGGCGCAGGCCGCTATGGATCAACTGCGCGAACGTGAACTGATCGACTTAATTAAAGCGTGTACTCAGCCGGTACTGGGTATCTGCTTAGGGATGCAACTGCTGGGTCGTCGCAGCGAAGAGACGCGCGGCGTGGATCTGCTGAACATTATCGAGCAAGACGTGCCGAAAATGACCGACTTTGGTCTGCCGCTGCCGCACATGGGCTGGAATCGCGTGTATCCGCAGGCGGGCAACCGACTGTTTCAGGGCATTGAAGATGGCGCCTATTTTTACTTTGTGCACAGCTACGCGATGCCGGTCAACCCGTGGACTATCGCCCAGTGCAATTACGGCGAGCCATTCACCGCGGCGGTACAGAAAGATAATTTCTTCGGCGTACAGTTCCACCCGGAACGTTCTGGCGCGGCGGGCGCTCAGTTGCTGAAAAACTTCCTGGAGATGTAATGATTATTCCGGCATTAGATTTAATTGACGGCACCGTGGTGCGTCTCCATCAGGGCGACTACGCCCGCCAGCGGGATTACGGTAACGATCCCCTGCCCCGTTTGCAGGATTACGCCGCCCAGGGCGCCGGGGTGCTGCATCTGGTAGATCTGACCGGCGCTAAAGATCCGGCGAAGCGACAGATACCGCTGATTAAAACCCTGGTCGCGGGCGTGAACGTGCCTGTTCAGGTCGGCGGCGGCGTGCGTACCGAAGAAGACGTTGCGGCATTACTGAAAGCTGGCGTTGCCCGTGTGGTCATCGGTTCAACGGCGGTGAAATCCCCTGACGTGGTGAAAGGCTGGTTTGAACGTTTTGGCGCGCAGGCGCTGGTGCTGGCGCTGGACGTTCGCATAGACGAACACGGCAACAAGCAGGTGGCGGTTAGCGGCTGGCAGGAAAATTCCGGCGTCTCGCTGGAACAACTGGTGGAGACCTATCTCCCCGTCGGCCTGAAACATGTACTGTGTACCGATATTTCTCGCGACGGCACGCTGGCGGGCTCTAACGTTTCGCTGTACGAAGAGGTATGCGCCAGATATCCGCAGATCGCCTTTCAGTCCTCCGGCGGTATTGGCGATATCGATGATATTGCCGCCCTGCGCGGCACCGGCGTGCGCGGCGTGATTGTCGGACGCGCTCTGCTGGAAGGGAAATTTACCGTTAAGGAGGCCATCCAATGCTGGCAAAACGTATAATTCCGTGTCTGGATGTTCGTGATGGTCAGGTGGTGAAAGGCGTACAGTTTCGCAACCATGAGATCATTGGCGATATCGTTCCGCTGGCCAAACGCTATGCCGACGAAGGCGCGGACGAACTGGTGTTCTATGACATTACCGCCTCCAGCGATGGTCGCGTAGTCGATAAAAGCTGGGTGGCGCGCGTTGCCGAGGTGATCGACATTCCGTTTTGCGTAGCGGGCGGTATCCGGTCAATTGACGACGCCGCCAAAATTCTTTCTTTCGGGGCGGATAAGATCTCTATCAACTCCCCTGCACTGGCTGACCCAACGCTGATTACCCGTCTGGCTGACCGTTTTGGCGTACAGTGCATTGTCGTCGGGATTGATACCTGGTTTGACGACGCCACGGGGAAATATCATGTTAACCAGTATACCGGCGATGAAAACCGTACCCGCGTGACGCAGTGGGAGACGCTGGATTGGGTGCAAGAGGTACAACAGCGCGGCGCGGGGGAAATCGTCCTGAATATGATGAACCAGGACGGCGTGCGTAACGGTTACGATCTGACGCAGTTGAAAAAAGTCCGTGACGTTTGCCGCGTGCCGCTGATCGCCTCCGGCGGCGCGGGTACGATGGAACACTTTCTTGAGGCATTCCGTGATGCCGATGTCGACGGCGCGCTTGCCGCCTCCGTTTTTCACAAGCAAATCATCAATATTGGCGAATTAAAAGCGTACCTGGCAGGCCAGGGCGTGGAGATCAGGATATGTTAACAGAGCAACAACGCCGCGAGCTGGACTGGGAAAAAACCGATGGCCTGATGCCAGCCATCGTGCAACATGCGGTATCCGGCGAAGTATTGATGCTGGGCTATATGAACCCACAAGCGCTGGACAAAACCATTGAATCCGGCCATGTCACGTTCTTCTCACGCACGAAACAGCGTTTATGGACCAAAGGCGAAACCTCAGGCCATGTGCTGAATGTCATCAGCATTGCGCCAGATTGCGACAACGATACACTGCTGGTGCTGGCAAACCCTGTCGGGCCGACCTGCCACAAAGGTACCAGCAGCTGCTTTGGCGACGCCAGCCATCAATGGTTATTCCTGTATCAACTGGAGCAGCTACTGGCAGAGCGCAAAACCGCCGATCCGGCCAGCTCTTACACGGCGAAACTGTACGCCAGCGGTACCAAACGTATTGCGCAAAAAGTTGGCGAAGAAGGTGTGGAAACCGCGCTGGCGGCCACCGTTAACGATCGTGTTGAGCTGACCAATGAAGCGTCTGATTTGATGTACCACCTGCTGGTGCTGTTGCAGGATCAGGATCTCAACCTCACCACCGTGATCGACAATCTTCGTAAGCGTCATCAATAAGCGTAAAAAAACCGGGCAATGCCCGGTTTTTTAATGAGAAATTTTACCTTTCGAAGCCGACCACCATCCGGCAAAGAAGCTTACAAGGCTTTTGGCTTATAGCTACGTAGCGCATTGCGCCCCAGCACAATCCCGGCACCGATCATCCCGCCCAGCAACACAGCCAGCACGAGGGTAATGGCTTTTTTCGGGCTATCGCGACAGACCGGCAGCGTCGGCTTCATCACATAACGATAGACGTGCACCGTATCGGCAGTCACTTTCAGATTTTTAATGTCCAGCAGTGTCTGCTTCGTCTGGTAATAGGCCGGAGAAAAGACCAGTGGACGCGTCGCTTCGTTCTGTATCATCGATTTTAGCGCATCGCTCCCCAACAGGAACATCGTGTCCTGGGTAACATCCTGGGTTTGCTGAATCTGCGGCTGCGTGATTTTGGCCTCATCCGCATAGCGCAACGCTTCTTCGATTTGCTTAATACGCAGATCTTTTTGTTCCTGCGCCACAACTTCCTGCGTCTCAAGGGACTCCTGCAACGTTTTGGTTTGCAGCGTGATGTTATCTTTCAGGTCAACTTCCAGTTCCTTAGCGACCTCTTCATCCACCTGTTGGATATATTCCGCCAGCCGACGCTGTGCCCCTTCAGCGGTAGTACTCACATAAGAAACCGAGAGTGGCAGCGCCTGCCCCTTTACCGACTGTTCAATGGTGAGCTTTTCCCGCTCTTTCTGATTATCCAGCGCTTCCGATAATGCGGAAAACGCAGAGCTAAAGCGGCTTATAAAATTCGCCTGCACTTCAGAGAGTTTGGGGGCATTCCCGCCATACAAGACGTTGAGCGCGTTGGTATAGGTGGCAACCTGCGCGGCATCAGGTTGGGTAATAATCGCCGTGGATGTCCATTTTTCTTTGGCTATCATCAGGTAGCCTACGGCCAGCAAAATGGCGATAATAACGGCTACAATAATGGTCATCTTCCCACGCCATAACTGTAGCAATAACTCAATCAAATCAATCTGTTCCGGATCGTTCCCACGCCCGGAAGACGTATTACTATCCACTGTCATAGATACCCTAACTAAAAAAAGGATGAAGCTGGAGACAGTGTAGCCATAAAGCAAATATATGCCATAGGATTAATGATAAAAATCAGACATTATTTCCAGTTGGTCAATAAATCATCGGGACTCATCAGCCCCGATTGCCTTATTAATCACTACCGAAAAGATCGCGGGTATACACTTTTTCAGCGACATCCAAAAGCTCTGCCGCCATCCTGTTGGAAATAATGACATCCGCCTGCTGTTTAAAGCAGTGCAAATCACGTTCAAGACGTGAGTTAAAGAAAGTATCTTCTTCCATTACCGGCTCATAGATGATGACCTCTACGCCTTTCGCTTTAATGCGCTTCATAATCCCCTGAATCGATGAGGCGCGGAAGTTATCGGAGCCACTCTTCATAATCAGGCGATAAATGCCCACCACTTTAGGCTTTCTGGCGAGGATAGCGTCGGCAATAAAATCTTTACGCGTACGGTTTGCTTCAACGATAGCGGAGATAATATTATTAGGCACCGACTGATAATTAGCCAGCAACTGTTTGGTATCTTTTGGCAAACAATATCCGCCATAACCAAAAGAGGGATTATTATAATGATTGCCAATACGCGGGTCGAGGCATACCCCTTCAATAATTTGTCGGGTATTTAACCCTAACGTTTCAGCATAGCTGTCTAATTCATTAAAATAAGCGACTCGCATAGCGAGATAAGTATTGGCGAAAAGTTTAATGGCTTCCGCTTCAGTGGAATCCGTAAACAGCGTCGGAATCTCCTGTTTAATAGCGCCTTCCTGGAGTAATGCGGCAAATTCTCTGGCGCGCTCAGACTGTTCCCCAATCACGATACGGGAGGGATAAAGGTTATCGTAAAGGGCCTTACCTTCACGTAAAAACTCCGGAGAGAAAATGATATTTTCTGTCGCAAACTTCTGGCGCATTGCTGCCGTGAAGCCAACCGGCACCGTAGACTTAATAATCATCACGGCTGCGGGGTTGAAGCTGATCACATCCTGAATGACCGATTCCACACTGGACGTATCAAAATAGTTGGTTTTTGGATCGTAATCTGTAGGCGTAGCAATGATGACGTAATCTGCATTCTGGTACGCATCAAACTTATCCAGCGTTGCCCTGAATCTGATGTTATCTTCCTTTAAAAATTGCTGAATTTCTTTATCAACAATCGGAGATATCCGATCATTTAATAGTTCAACACGGGAAGGAACAATGTCTAATGCCACCACATCATGATGTTGTGCAATAAGCAAACCATTAGACAAGCCAACATAACCCGTCCCGGATATCGTGATTTTCATTATTCGCTCTCAGAATTAACTTAATTATGAATCATGATGTATTTCGCATCCTGATAAGATATTAAAGTTTTAACGCCTGAGTATATAAAGTGCAACGCAGACGAAAACAATTCAGATTATCTTCATTACGATAAACACAGATTATTAAGTTAATATTAAGCAAAAGCGATAAATCAATAAGAATAGAGATAAAAAAAAGCCCGGTATTAAACCGGGCTTAAACAAGCTTGCAGAAATTATTCCAACCATTCGGTATGGAAAACACCTTCTTTATCAGTACGTTTATAGGTGTGCGCACCAAAGTAGTCACGCTGCGCCTGAATTAAGTTAGCTGGCAGTACTGCGGCGCGATAGCTGTCATAGTAGGCCACTGCCGCAGAGAATGTCGGCACCGGAATGCCGTTCTGCACCGCGTAAGCCACAACATCACGCAGCGCCTGCTGGTACTCATCAGCAATTTTCTTGAAGTAAGGCGCTAACAGCAAATTGGCAATACCGGCGTTTTCTGCGTAAGCATCGGTGATTTTCTGCAGGAACTGAGCGCGAATGATACAGCCCGCACGGAAAATCTTAGCAATCTCGCCGTAGTTAAGATCCCAGTGATATTCATCAGACGCGGCGCGTAGCTGCGAGAACCCCTGCGCATAGGAGACGATCTTGCCAAGATACAGCGCACGACGCACTTTCTCGATAAATTCCGCTTTGTCGCCTGCCGGCTGCGCTTTCGGTCCGGAGAGCACTTTAGATGCGGCAACACGTTGCGCTTTCAGCGAAGAGATGTAACGCGCAAAGACAGATTCGGTAATCAGCGACAGCGGTTCGCCCAGATCCAGCGCGCTCTGGCTGGTCCATTTACCGGTCCCTTTGTTGGCGGCTTCATCAAGAATGACATCCACCAGGTAGTTTCCGTCTTCATCTTTTTTAGTGAAGATGTCTTTAGTGATGTCGATCAGATAACTGCTCAGCTCGCCGTTATTCCACTCGGTAAAAGTGTTCGCCAACTCTTCATTGCTGAGGTTCAGGCCGCCTTTCAGCAGGGAGTAAGCTTCAGCGATAAGCTGCATATCGCCATATTCGATACCATTATGGACCATCTTAACGTAGTGACCAGCACCATCGGCGCCGATATAGGTCACGCACGGTTCGCCATCTTCTGCCACGGCAGCAATCTTCGTCAGGATCGGCGCCACCAGTTCATAGGCATCTTTCTGACCGCCAGGCATGATAGATGGCCCTTTCAGCGCGCCCTCTTCACCACCGGAAACGCCGGTACCGATAAAGTTAAAACCTTCCGCAGACAGCTCGCGATTGCGACGGATTGTGTCCTGGAAGAAGGTGTTACCGCCATCAATAATGATATCGCCTTTTTCCAGATACGGTTTCAGCGAATCGATAGCTGCATCAGTACCTGCGCCCGCTTTCACCATTAACAGGATACGACGAGGCGTTTCGAGGGATTCAACAAACTCTTTCACCGTGTAATAAGGCACCAGCTTTTTGCCGGGATTCTCGGCAATCACTTCTTCGGTCTTTTCACGGGAGCGGTTGAAAACGGAGACGGTATAACCACGGCTTTCGATGTTGAGCGCGAGGTTGCGCCCCATCACTGCCATACCGACGACGCCGATCTGTTGCTTGGACATTACATACTCCTGTCAGGTGTGGAAGTTACATATATTTCACCATTATGTGCTACAAATTTTACAGCGTAAAGCATATTAAATACTTGTCCATTAATAGCACATTGTGGTTCGGCGGATATTTTCCCGCTTGGTTAACTTAAAATACCACGCGTAAAATTCTTTTAACAAAAGACCTAAAGTTAGCATCTGCATAAAAAACCGCAAAAACTATAATCATACTTACCAGCGATACAATAGTAAGCTTACTTATAAAGTCAAACCAGTTGGAAACTTTAAAGAAAATTATTTGTTCTCTTGTAAAATAAAAAACAGCAAAAATAACAAATGAGAATATTAAAGGTTTCAGTACAAATGACAAGTACTTTTTTAATGCATTAAATCTACCAAACATTTTACCATATAGATATAATGGCTTTGCAATTAATGTAATTAATACATTAGATATAATCGTGCCAATAATAATACCGGGAAGACCAATATAAAAAGCCAGGAGCGCGGAAAAAAATAAATTAACCACTCCCTCAAGCAAAGGATAATATACATCCCCAAAAAAACCAGTTGCGTTTTTAAAAATATCACAAGGAATTCTAATGACACTTATAAATACATTAACAAGCATTAATATAACAATACCATTACCTAGTATGAATTTTTCGCCTATCCAGCTGGTAATAAAGTCATTAACCAAAAAATACATATTCAAAGAAATGAAGGTAGCCAATGCTATAAATACTGTGTTAAATTGCTTTGCAATACTGGTAACTTCATCATCATTTTGATTGATTAAAAAATTACCCACACTAGCTGTAATAGCATTAACAAAACTGGACATAAGCACAGTCACAACCTGGAAGACCATCATATAACTTCCATAAATCGTGACGTAGCTTAAATTAAGAAATTTTGAAACTAGCAAATAATCAGTATTTAAAACTAACACACCACCAATCTTATGAAAAAACATGTTTTTTATTTTTATTTTTAATTCATTTTTTAATGTTGTTTTTTCATCATCGCTAATAGATTGTGGAACTACCTTAAAATGGATGTCGTTATTAATAATATTTTTAAATATAAAATACTGTACTATCACGCCAATAGTTTCAACGAGCAAATAGAGTAAGAAATTATGTGTGGTGACTAATAGCAATATTTGCAGCGCAATAATTAATATTTTCCCGCCACCCTGTATTTTACGGACTACTGAATATTGCTGATTTGCAGTTAATAGAGTTGAATGCTTTGCATAAGAATAAGTTAAAGATGTATTTATTACAAAAAATGCCCAATAAATAAAAACGTGACTTACTGCATTAACAGAATCGATGAAAAAGTAAATACCAAAGCCAATTACTATACCTATCAATAAAACTAAAAACGAGATATATCTATAGATTGTAGACAGCAATAAAGTTAAGTATTTTATTTTTGCATAATCCCCCTCACTCAGCGGCTTGTATAAAAGGCTTGCCGCAGCTACCCCTATGCCAAGCTCGGCGAGATTTAAATAAGCAGTCAGTTGTGTAAATAACAACATCACACCTGTTAAATCAGCGCCCATCTTAGAGACAAATATAGTTCGAAGATAAAATCCTAGCGCAATAAGAAAAAAAGTAATAAATAAATCAACTTTAAAGTTGTTAATCGCTTTTATAGTTCGCATTTTTACTTTCCGGATGTAAACTTAAAGTAAATAAATATTCGTGGGAAGTTACAGGATTACATCAATTATTATTAGCCCCATAATAATTAATATTACCAGGAAGGTAAAATAAATAATCATATCAATGATTATTTATACTGTCCGAAAAGAACATAGCGAAAGCCTTATATCTATTAGAAATGGAAACCAACAACAATCAAACACACTTAATATTTATTGGCTTTATACTACGAATTGGTTAGAGAATATCCGAAAAGTTAGCCCTCCATAAAGAAGGGCTGCTTTTTATGAATTGAGTAGCTGAAGAATTTCTTTCGTTCGCGCTTCCATCAGCGGAATATCGCCGCGTGATTCCACATTCAGGCGCACCACCGGTTCGGTGTTCGACGAGCGCAGGTTGAAACGCCAGTCGGCGAACGACATGCTGAGTCCGTCCGTGCGGTCCACCGCCTGCGCCTCTTCCGCGAAGTGCGCTTCCACCCGCGCGATGGCCGCTGCCGGCTCCGCCAGCCTGCTGTTGATTTCCCCGCTCGCCGGGAACGCCGCCATCCGGTCGCGGACCAGTTCACCCAGCGACTGTCCCTTCAGGCACACCAGCTCCGCCACCAGCAGCCACGGGATCATTCCGCTGTCACAGTAGGCAAAATCACGAAAATAGTGATGCGCGCTCATTTCCCCGCCATAAATGGCATCCTCCGTACGCATCCGCTCCTTGATAAAGGCGTGCCCGGTTTTTGACATCACCGGCGTCCCGCCCGCCGCCGTCACCACTGCCTCCGTGTTCCAGGTCAGGCGCGGGTCGTGGATAATCTTCGCCCCCGGGTGTTTTTCCAGAAACGCTTCCGCCAGCAGCCCGACGATGTAGTACCCCTCGATAAACTGCCCTTTCTCATCGAACAGGAAGCAGCGGTCGAAGTCGCCGTCAAAGGCGATGCCCATGTCCGCCCCGTGTTCAATAACGGCCTTGCGGGTGTCGTCGCGACACTCCGGCAGCAACGGGTTGGGAATGCCGTTCGGGAAGGTGCCGTCCGGGGTGTTGTGGATTTTGATGAACTCCACCGGCGCGCCCAGCGCCTTCAGACGCGCTTCGATGGCGTCAATGACCGGCCCCGCCGCCCCATTGCCGGAATTCACCACCAACTTCAGCGGGGTGAGATTGTTAACACTGATATAGCCGAGCAGGTGGTCGATGTAGGCGTCGCGCAGGCTGATTTGTCTGTAGCTGCCGCGCGCGGCCTCGTTCACCGGCGGGAAATTGCCCGCTTCTGCCAGACGCTGAACGTCGCGCAGACCGGTGTCGCCGCTTATCGGGCGGGCGCCCTCGCGCACCAGCTTCATACCGTTGTAGTCCATCGGGTTATGGCTGGCGGTCACCTCAATACCGCCGTCCACGCCGAGGTGGAAGGTGGCGAAGTAAATCTCTTCGGTGCCGGACATACCGATATCCAGCACGTCGACGCCCGCGTCCTGTAACCCTTTTGCCAGCGCCAGCTTCAGCGCCTCGCTGGTCAGGCGCACGTCGCCGCCCAGCACGATGGTTTTCGGTTTTAAATATTCGCCGTAGGCGCGGCCAATCCGCCACGCGATATCTTCATTGAGCTCTTCGCCCAGCCTGCCGCGAATGTCGTAGGCCTTAAAACAAGTTAAATTATTCATTATTACGTTATTCCTTAATTACGACCATACTTATCTGAAAAACGAACAATATCATCCTCCCCTAAATATGCGCCGGATCTTACTTCAATAAGTTCAAGTGCAATTTTCCCTGGGTTTTCAAGGCAGTGCTTAACACCGACAGGAATATATACGGATTCATTTTCAGTTAAAATTTTCACTTCACCTTTTATGGTTATTTTTGCGGTACCTGCAACGATAATCCAGTGTTCCGCGCGATGATAATGTTGCTGCTCTGAAATTCCTTCTCCGGGTTTTACAGTGATTCTCTTTACCTGATAACGCTCACCGAAATCGATTGAATCGTATTTACCCCATGGTCTATAAACTTCCCGATGAGTTATATGCTCATGACGATTTTCTAATTTAATTTTCTCAACAATTTTCTTAACATCTTGAACACAGTTTGTGTTTGCAACTAAAACGGCATCTTTCGTTTGCACGACTATAAGATCTTTGACACCAACAGCGGTTACCAAACCCGTTTCTGCATGGAGATAGCAATTATCTGCATTGTGGCTTAATACATCGCCTTTAGTCACATTACCATTACTATCTTTATCACTTATCTCCCAAAGAGAAGACCACGAACCGACATCACTCCAACCCGCATTTAAAGGTACGACAACCGCGTCATTCGTCTTTTCCATCACTGCATAATCAATTGATTCATCCGGGCAAGCGCAAAATGAATCTTCATCCACTCGAATGAAATCGAGATCCGTAACAGCAGATTCCATCGCTAATGAGCAAGCTTTATAAATATCAGGGCGAAATTTTTTTAACTCTTCAATATATCGATCTGCCCTAAATAAAAACATACCGCTGTTCCAGTAATACTCACCAGAATCAAGATAACTCTGAGCCGTTTCTAGATTGGGTTTTTCGACAAATTCAGCCACCCTAAACGCCAAAGAACAATCATTTTCTGCAGAGAAAAGAGCTTGCCCACGCCGTATATAACCATAACCTGTCTCTGGCATGGTAGGTACAATACCAAACGTAACTAATTTTCCTGCTTCGGCATATTTTCTAGCGTCTTGTATAGTCTTACAAAACGTTTCTTCGTCCTTAATTATATGGTCAGCAGCCAATACTAACAGTAAAGCGTTTTTCTTAAGGCATTTTAAAGCTGCCAAGGCTACTGCAGGGGCCGTGTTACGTCCAACAGGTTCTAAAATTATATCGCCAGATGATTTAGATAATTCTTTAAGCTGTTCTGCAACAATAAACCTGTGCTGCTCATTACAAATAACAATAGGATCTGAAGCATTCAAATTATTAATTCGCGTAATTGTGGTCTGAAGCATACTTTGAGAGCCATCTAAACATAAAAACTGTTTAGGATATAACGTTCGAGAAAGTGGCCATAACCGACTTCCATTTCCCCCAGCCATAATTATTGGTGTAATCATTTTCCTGTTAACCTCTCAATATTTTTCACCAAAACTGATAAACGCGTTGACCAATTAAATTTCTCCGCAACAAAATTTCGCGCATTCTTAGCAATCATTTGATATACAGAATTTTCACTCAAAGTTTCTAACGACTTCAAGTACTCATCACTATTATCAGCAATTAATATCTCTTCACCAATATTTGCTTCTATACCCTCATAACCCATTCGGGATGTGATAGTTGGAAGTCCAAGAGCCATATATTCTAATATTTTATTTTGTACACCTGCACCAAACCGAACTGGGCAAATTCCGATATGTCCTATTTTAGCCGCATCAGCCATATTTGTAACGCTGCCACTCACCACAACATTTTCAAAACCTTGTAAATATAGTTTATCACTTTTGTTTATTTTACCTAAAATGTGGAAAATATATTGCTTACCGTTATTATTTTTATTTATTGATGGTAGAATATTTTTTACGAACCATTTCACTCCGTCAAAATTTTGGAATGAACACAAGTTCCCAATAAAAATAAGATTAATTATATTGGTATTTTCAATGACTCTCTTTGTAAAAGGATAATCCTCAAGATCAACTCCATTATTACAAACCAAAATGTTATCATTCCTATTCCCAAAAAGGAATTTTTTGTCAACCTCTGATATTAACGATATGAGTGAATAGCGGCCATAAACTTCTTTTTCATATTTTAATAATCGCTCTTGTTCGATAGAGTAAATGATGCTTTTTAAAGAATTTTTCGGAGCTTCTTTTTTTATACGCGAATAATTTAAGGAAATTGCATCAGTCATTTCAAGAATATGCAAGCCAGGCTTATTTAAAGTGTAATCACCAACACGAATGAGATGAGAAAGAGTCAAATCATAATTCCCAATTATCTCATTAAGTTTATTTTCAAATTCAGTATTTTTATAATAAGCTATCTGAAGTGGTTTTCTACCAGGTAATGCTTTTAATACATTAAAATAACTTTTTATTTTAGGATGATAGATCCGGAAAATTTTATCAAAGACGTGATCATTTTTTACTATAAAATTTAAGTCTTCGATACTATCGCATAGACTTAGCAAATCTAATGTGTAGTATTTAGACAATTCCTTACAAATGCGATATATCCTTAACCTATCCCCTCCTACCACTGGATACGGAAATCGTGGGGTGAGGATGAGTATTTTACTTTTTTCCATATAAAAACTCGAGTTGGGATTTAAAAATTTCATGTTCTATCAATTGCCCATGGATATCTTTATACTTGCTAGCTAACACAGCTTTATATTGGATGTGAAAGTCATTTTGATTAGTATAAAGATATACATTTTCATCTTTTTGTTCCATAAAGGCTGATATTTGTGTACATAAAATCTTTTTATGGGACAACTTAGCCTCTGCTACAGCTCTTCCATAACCCTCATATTTCGAATGTGCCCAAATAAAGGTAGAGTTACAATAAAGACTTACAACATCATCAAGATCCAAGAAAGGAATAACTTCAATTTCACTTTGGACTCTATGGTCATCAATTATTTTTTTTACCCTCTCTATGGCATTTCCACAGCCTAATATTTTAAGCGGCAATCGTTCATCCTTGCTAATAGATGAATATAATTTCAAAGCACCATCGAGATCTTTATTATCACCCACCCCTGTTACCAATAATATATATCCAAGATCAAGAATCGTATTTTTTTTCGCAATTTCCTCGAAACGAAAAAATGTGTTTGGGAAATAATAGCCTTTACAATTTTTAAAGAGTTCAATGCTATCTATAACACGCTTAGTTGTTTTTGATATATATATATAATCGGCTTTTAATTGTGATGCTTTGAGCATACAATATGACACATATTTCGCGGATAAAGAATGGTTCTTTTTTCTTAAGCTTATTAGATCATGAATAATAACCACTGATTTACCCAAGTACGCGTCTATAATTGATGTACTATTATATGGATAGATATTAAATTTTGACTTTAATATAAGTCCAATAAGCGGAGTAAGTATTTGTTCATAGAATATGAATAAAAAATTATGTATAAAAGCAGGTAAAGGGTATAGGACTTTTGGACAAGTTAATTCACAGACTTGCATAGAGTCCTTTTTCATTTGAAGAACTAACTCTTCAGTATAAATCGGTATTCCTCTTTTTAAAACACCACTAAAATAATTATTTATTACTATCATTGTTTATTAGTCCTATATACAGTTGAGCGATCGACTGCCAATTTCTTTTTTCAGAGTACTCATAGGCACTATCATTAATTTTGGCAAAGCTATCTGTATTATTTATATAATATAAAACCTTACTCAAAAGATCATTTTTATCGTTCCCTAATACGGCAATATTTTCAAATTCAGACGAAAACTGCCCCCTTAGGGAAAATACTAATACTCGATTAATCATCGCAGCAAGGGCAGTACCTCTCCGTTCTGAGATGCCATCGGGATATGGTAATATAGCCATGTCAGTTTCAGCTAGCAGATTTGATATTTCGGCTGCTGATTTATTTAAAAGTAACTCGCACTTTTGTTCTGTACACTGTTCTATAATTAAATTGGCATAACTATTGTCAGCACTAGGAACATAACCAATCAAGGCAGAGCGGAATTTAATATTTTTCTTATTAAGTTCTTTAATAATCCAGATAAATTCTTCTATTCCCTTTCCTTTGGAAATTATACCAAAATGAACAAGATCAAATTTTTTTTCTTTCTTTTGGCAAGAAGGTATGTTAGATGCGATAGGAATTAGTCTTGTTTTTGCAGAATTAAATAATGTTTTTTCACCTATATTCTTCTCATACTGAGTTGTAAAGATTATATAATCAGCAAGCTTAAAAATTTTTAGGAAATATTGAGCTCTCTTTGATAAACTACTAAATTCGTGTAGCGTTATCGATGTTTTTAAGCCAACTAACTTAGCTAAGATAAATGCAACATGAGGTTTAAAAGCCGCAATTTTGTTTGTCGAAAATCCAATCGATGGATATTGAATATTAATAAGTTTGATAATTTTTCTATTAGAAACTATTTTATAGATTAATTCGAATAAGGATAGTTTGACAACGTTAACTGTATAATTCTTTTTAATTTCTTGGTTTAGATTATAAACATAATCACCTACTCCACATTTATCATCTGGATACGAACCCGTATATATTAATAACATTAGTAAATACCTTGACGCTGAATTTCTGAAAATACCGATATGTAAGGATAGAAAAGTTCAGGATAAGACCCTAGTATAGAGTAAACTTGATAGCCAAAATAAAAAATCACTATAAAAATCAGAGCAGGAATCCGTGTAAAAATTCCTACACGCACTAATACTGCAGGAATCAACAATATTTCGACTATAGTAAAATATATACTAATTACTGAGAACATGGCTGAGATCGGAGATAAAAATAAATATATGATAGTTCCAAATAAATATGTTTTTACCAAAAATAAATTTGCCTTATTATTTTTTATATCAAAAGATAATGTGTAAATAAAAATAGCAGAAATTACCACCCTTTTTAAAATTCCAGATATACTTATGGAACCATATTCTTGTGCATTTTGAGTATAAACAGTGAGTTTATAGCGAACAATTTCGACAGGAATTAGACTAATAACGGAAGAAATTATATCTGATAAATAATGTGACAAAGGCAATGATAGAATGGCACCAAGCACAAGTAATATTTTATATAAGTTTAAAGATAACTTATTGATTAAAAAAACAGATAAGGTAACTAAAGACGAGATATGAAATGTCGACGCACATAGAATAAGAATAAGCGATTGCACCTTTTTATTACTTTTATATTGGATTAAAGCGAAAAAAGATAACCCAATTGCAATAATTCTTCTTTCGGCCCCAAAAAAAGACCCCAGATAATAATAACTATAAAAAACACAAACAGACAGAATAGTTAATGATATATTTTTTTGTGTTTTCAGGCATCCCCAGAATATTAACGCGATAGGAATAATTGATGTAGTGAATAGAAACAATGTATAATTATCTGTCAAATATCTTATTAATTTGACGTATAATACATACCCGATTTCAAAGTCATGTCGATTCCCTGGACTCATGAAATCATCGTAATAGGGGAGCCAATCAGTACCAGTCTGCCAACGTAAAGAACAAAACGAGACAAGAAATAAAAAACTTAGCATCAAGGCGTAAATTTTTATATTTTTATTCTTAACAAATGAAAAGAACGGAAAAATTACAATAAAAATGTAATATATCATGCTAAGTCTCTCAAATAAAAAATTATTCTTATTGTTTTCTAAAAATAATCTTTATAAATACGATATTATAATTATTCAGGACACGCTACCGCCCCTGGCTCATCAGCTACCAGTGCACTGCGTACATATCGACTTGTTACAAACCTCGCCCAGCAGGGCAAAGCTCACTAAAACTTAAACGCTAATTGTCTTATTAATTGCATCCGGAAACAAGGATTAATCTTATAAAATCAGCATTAAAATGCTCCAGATAACCCCTTGTTACTTAAACCCTTTATACAAAACTAAAACGGCAGTCAACACTCGTTTCAGCCAACTTGCCGCTTCGAATGTTCACTGCCGTTATTATGTTTATCACCAACCATTTATCACGGTTGTTAATACTTATTCATGCAAAAGCTGCTCTATGCTCTTACGGAACTTCGCTCCTTCTTTCAGGTTGCGCAGCCCGTACTTCACAAATGCCTGCATGTAGCCCATTTTTTTACCGCAGTCATAGCTGTCACCCGTCATTAGCATCGCGTCAACCGACTGTTTTTTCGCCAGTTCAGCAATGGCATCGGTGAGCTGGATACGGCCCCAGGCGCCCGGTTCGGTTCTTTCCAGTTCCGCCCAGATGTCGGCTGAAAGCACATAACGGCCTACCGCCATCAAATCGGAATCCAGCGTCTGCGGCTGATCCGGTTTTTCGATAAACTCCACAATCCGGCTGACTTTGCCTTCATTATCCAGAGGTTCTTTCGTCTGGATAACGGAATACTCCGATAAATCACCTTTCATGCGCTTCGCCAGCACCTGGCTGCGACCCGTTTCATTGAAACGCGCCACCATCGCCGCAAGGTTATAGCGCAGCGGATCGGCGGTAGCATCATCAATAATAATATCCGGGAGTACCACAATGAAAGGGTTATCGCCCACAACCGGACGCGCGCACAGAATAGAGTGCCCCAGCCCTAACGGCTGCGCCTGGCGAACGTTCATAATCGTTACGCCCGGTGGGCAGATAGATTGCACTTCCGCCAAAAGCTGGCGCTTAACGCGCTGCTCAAGAAGTGATTCAAGTTCATAAGAGGTGTCGAAGTGGTTCTCAACGGCGTTTTTAGACGCGTGAGTCACCAGTACGATTTCTTTGATCCCTGCAGCCACAATCTCATCGACAATGTACTGAATCATTGGCTTGTCGACGATCGGTAGCATCTCTTTTGGGATTGCCTTGGTGGCAGGCAACATATGCATACCCAAACCCGCTACCGGTATAACTGCTTTCAAATTCATCATTGTTTCTTCCACCTGTAAAATGGTTGCTGAATTATAGCTCTTTAGCTTGTTTTCGCCAGCATGAATTACTCTGCTGCCAGGGATAATGATGGCACGCTCTACATTACGTCTTAGTCGGCACCATAACATTAAGTATGAACAACTTTTTCCCAGGAATTTTCGTAAAAATAGCGGTACTTACCCTCCCCGCTTCGGCAGCGGAAAATTCACTGCTTCGACATTCACGGTTTGGTGATTAATCCTGTCGATATCCACGGAACTCTGCCCGTCTTCATTGATGGCATGAACATTAGCGAGAGAAAGCAGCGTGTCCTGGCGGGCCATAAATTGACCACGGACATCTTTACGCAAATCGAAGCGCATTTTTAACGCCGGGCCAATGACTGAAGTTTGCATCACGTCGATATTACGCAGAAAAAGATGCTGTGGTTGATTATGCAGTTCCAGCGTAGCACGCGTCATCCGTACGTTGGTGATGGCGACAAAAGAGGGGGCGTTACCGGAGGAAATTTGAATGCCGCGTAATTTATAAGCAACCTGGCGATTATCCAACCGAATAGCGTTTAATTTAAAGTTTTGCGGAATTGACAGGTATTTGCCTTTAACGACGCCATAGCCGATGAGCATCCCGGCACTATTTGTCATATCAATATTATCAATGACGAAATTATCACAGCCATAAATTGCGATCGTTGCGTTATCAATACCCGCCTTTTTACTGAAATCTGGCGTGATGTTTTTGGCTTTGACATTGCGAATGACGAAATGTTTGCCATTTTCTACGTGCACCAGCTGTCGGCAATCAGATCCGGTAATATTGGCCACCACAAAGTTTTTTACTGCCTGGTCTTCAGGATAACTATTGTCATAGGTGCTACCCGCCAGCCCGATGCCGATCCCCCAGTTGATTTTGCCATTGGTACAATCAATGCGTTCGATGACATGATCGGAAATCAGGATGTCGCGGTCGTGAATCGCGACATTCCACTCAATGGCGTCCCCCTGCAAATCGCTAAAGCGGCTATGCGTAATCCTCGCGCCGTCCATTTGGTTATGAAATCCCTGGCGGAGAATGGCGTAGTTGGCGTGGGTAACGGTGATGTCATCGATAATGAGATTACGCATCACCTGCGGTTCCTTACCACCGATGAAAATTTGCGCGACGGGGCCAAAGCCACTCATCGCCACGCCTTTAATCACACAGTCCGACCCGCGAACATCCAGCGTCACATTGTGCAGACTGCCGCCCTGCTCCCCCACCACCTGACACCCGTCCTGCAAAATAAACCGTCCCCGGCCATTCCCACTCACCGCGCCCTGTACCCGCAGCGTTTTTCCCGCCGGAATCGTTATCGCCGCATTGATATTTTCACACACCCATCCTGGCGGTACGACCACGGTCTGTCCGTCGGCGAAGGCCTGTTTGAACGAGGCGATACCGTCATCCGCCGGATAATCCTTAATATCGACGGTCTCGCGAGGTTCACGCGCCTGTACCGGCAAGGCGCGCAGAAAAGGAAGAACAGCAAGCGCAGAACCTGCCGTCAGGAGGGTACGTCGGGAGAATTTAGTCGCGGGCATACCACCTCGTTTATATCGTTTGTAGCAGGCTGGCTAACTGGCGATTAATCGCCTGCTGATTAAAATCTTGCGCCACTTTTTCACGGGCGCGCGTGATCACCGACTCCAGCGTGTCGTGGTCAATCCGGCTGAACTCAGCGAGTCGGGCCGCCAGCGCCTGCGCATCGTTTTCCGGCACCAGCCAGCCGGATTTGCCGGCCTCCACCAGTTCCGGAATACCGCTATGCACGGTAGACACCACGGGAATCCCTACCGCCATCGCCTCCATCAGCGCTACCGGAATACCTTCCATATCGCCATCAGTACCGGTAATCGACGGCAGCAAAAAAACATCGGCGTCATCCAGCATCGCCTTCACTTCATGGCTCGGTTTAAACCCCGGCATCTCAATGACATCCTCTAGCTGATACTGCTCGATGAGCGTGCACAGCCGACGTTCCCACGGGCCAATCCCCAGAATGCGGTAGCGAAACGCCACGCCCTGCGCTTTCAGTTGCCGACAGGCTTCAATCGCCACATGCAGTCCTTTTTTCTCGGTCAGGCGCGCGACGGAAATCATCTCCAGCGGCATCCCTGGCGCTTTCACCGGACGATGGGAAAAACGCGTCATGTCGACGCCCATGCGCGAAACGGCAATCTTTTCCGGCGGGCAGCCCATACTTTTCAGGCGACCGGCCCACAGATCGCTGATGGGCAGCATCAGATCGCCACGACGAAACAACTGCTGATACTCCGGCGTGTAATGACTGAGCACTTCGCGGCTGGAGATATCAATCCCGTGGAAAATAGTCGCGATTTTGCCGCGAAGCACGCCCAGTTCGCGTAATTTGGCCGCCGTCACGCCCGCCGGACCAAAGTGCGCGATGAACACATCCGCCACAAAAGGCTGGCTCACCTGCGCGCAAATCGCGGAAAGGATCAAATTGCGTGATTCATCGCCATAGCGGGTAAAATTGAGCGCTTTCCAGGTCGCCGCCCGATGCAGCCCCGGCAGCGTTTTACATGCCCGGTAGCGCAGTTTCGCCAGCCGTCCCTGGGGCTCATCCTGTAACCAGCGGGTTTTCGCCGCCAGGCCATACTTCTCCCAGGCGGCGTGAGTATGTTGGGTATCGCCTTTTTGTAACGCGACAATCTCCACCTCATGGCCCATATCAATAAACGCAGTAATCTGATTCAGCACAAAGGTTTCCGATGAGAGTGGAAATTTCAGCAGAAAAAAGCTGACTTTCATTGTTCCTCCCGAATTTTGTCGAGAACGGATTTGATCATCGTGAACCCTTTCGCCCGCTCCTCGGTGACGGCGTTAGCCACTTTTGCCTTTAGCGCAGGCAATTGATTGAGCGTATCGGCCACCACGCTTTGTAATGAACCGTTCAGCAAGTGACGGATATCGATAGCCAATTCCGCCAGGCCTAGCTGCTGCATAATCCCGGCGGATTTATGTTCATAATTAATGGCGATAGCGGGCGTGCCAAAATTCATGGAGATAATGGCGGAATGCAGGCGCGTCCCGATGGTCAGTACGCAGGATGCGAGGATCTTTCCGATTTCCACATCATTGAGTTCGTCCATCGCGATATGGAAATGCTCTGAGTCGTTTACATACTTCGCCATCCGTAACGCAACCATCCGGTCATCGCGGTTATAGCGATCGATACTGGTGCAGGTCGACAGCGCCAGTACCTGATAACCGTCCGCAATCAGGCGATTCACGACCTGGGCAAATGCCTGCTCATAGGCCTGCTGAGTGGTGCCCAGGCGTTTATCAAACGGCTCCAGATCGCGCAACGTAATCGCGACGGTTTTGCGGCGCGCGGTGACGTCCAGCCAGTGCTGCACAGCATAACTGGCGACAAACTCGTCGTGACGGCGTTCGACTAACCAGGCAGTATCCACCCCCTGCTCCACTTTCCGGGTATCGATCTGCGCGGCGGTCATCAGATCGCGGCTGACGGTTTCACGCAGGATCAGCGCACTGGTGCGTCCAAAAACATAATTGGCGAGCTGGTTAAAGTCAGGGTTCTGGAAAGGGCCGACGCTATGTCCCACCATATAAATTGGTTTGTTCGCCATAAACGCGCACAGCGGATATTCAAAGTGAGTCAAACCGTATAAGTCGACATAGTTTGAACCGCCCACCTGAATGACGGCGTCATACTGCGCAATAAATTGCGCGAATTCGGCAAATTCCGGCGCGATAGCAAAATTACGCAGCGATCCTTCCTGGGCGACTTTAGACAATAAAATTTTATGCTGAAAACGACGGCGTAATACTTTTTTCACCCGACCGTTAAGTCCTGCCGCCGCCTGCTGTTTCTGACTTAACTGATACAGCGGGTCGGCAATAATCGGGCGCCCCTGCAACCAGGCGGAACTCACCGGGAAACGGCTCATCACATCCATCTCCGCCTCTGGCGCCTGTTGACGGATGGCATCAAGCAAACCGCGCATAATGGCGCTATCACCACGGTTGCCGCATGTGTGGTTGCCTAAAATTAATAATTTCATAAATAGCCTCTTATATCCCCGTCATCCGACACGTAATAACTTTTTCATTTTTGCACTGCCAACAAGCTGATTTTTAATTTCCATCACCAGCGCATTGCGTGAAAAAATAATCATTAAAATAAAACTCAAAATACCGACCATAACCTGTAGCGCGAATACCCCTGACAACGGTAAATAGCCGTCGACCAGCTTTCCTGCGCCGTAGCTGGTAATAAATGTTGGCAATGAGAGATAAAACGGTAGCCACAGGCTGAGAATATACTGACGATAGCTGGAGCCGAGTACCGGCTTAATCATCACGAAATAGCTCAGAATGGTGTTGATGATTTGCACCACCAGGAACCCCAGCGTCACGCCAATCGCCCCCGCCAGATGGCCGCCAATGAGAATTGCCGGGATAAACAGAAACGTTTTAAAGACGTTGAATTTAAAGCTGATATCCACGCGCGCTTTCGCCATCAGCAGCGAACCAATCGGGTTGCCGACCGAGCGCAACAGCCCCACCACGCACAGCAATTGCAGGATCGAGATAATGCTGTTCCACTTCTCACCAAACACTAACGGCACAAAATTGTTCGCCACTACCATCAGGCCCAACAGCGCGGGAAAATTGATAATTCCCACCACGGAAAGCAACTTATAGAAGTTGACGCGCAGCTTCTCGGTATCGTCCTGGATTTTGGCGAATGCCGGAAATAGCACGCGAGTAATGATGGGGTTAAGCTTCGCCGGCGGCACAACAGCCACGTTGTACGCGAGGTTATATCCGCCGGCGACGCTTGCGCCGAGAATTCTCGCCAGTACCAGCGTCGATAAATTCGTGTTGATGTAATTGACGATACTGTCCGCCGTCAGCCACGCGCCAAAACGCAGGTTCGTGGACACCGATGCCAGCGAAAAATGCAGCCCCGGACGGTAAATCTTGCGGCCAAAGTAACCAAACAGCAGCGTTCGCACCGCGCTGTTCACCAGATAGCCGAGAATCGCGGTTAACGCCAGCGGCCAGTAATGGGCGCTAATCACCGTAAAGGTGAACCCCGCCAGCACGGAGGTCGTTTCGATCATGCCGATCTTATTGAACTCCAGCTCTTTTTGCATCAGCGCGCGGAACTGCTGCCCGTGAGGGATCACGATAAACGCCAGCGACAACGTTTTGATTAACGGCGCGAGATCCGGGTTATGCAAAACATGGGCAATCGCATCGCTCAGCCAAAAGACCACCGCAAATACCACAATCCCAAGCCCAACGTTTAGCCAGTAGAGCGTGGTCAGCTCCAGATGCCCAATCGTTTTACGCTGGATAATCGAGTTCGCGATGCCAAAGTCCGAGATCGTGTCGGCCAGCGCGATAATCACCAGCGAGACGGTCAACAGGCCAAACTGGTGGTTGTCGATGATCCGCGCCAGCACCGTCATCTGAATTAACCCCAGACCGATAATCACTATCGTGGCGATAGCCGACCATTTAGCGCCGCTGATCGTTTTTTGTCGTAAACTCATTCTTTTCTCCAGAACCTGTTCACAAGGCGTCATTGGCGCAGCCAGATTGAACAGGGGCAGCGCGGAAAAACCGGAGCGTACACGCTGCCCTGGTTCAATATGGCAAGTAAAATAGCCTTGTGGGTCAGGTTCTTAATACGCCGCTTTATTAACAAACCCTTTAAAAATCGTCAGAAAAACGATTTTTATATCGAACCAAATACTCCATTCGCGGATGTATTCCAGGTCGAATTCCACGCGTTTTTCCATTTTCTCCAGCGTATCGGTCTCACCGCGCCAGCCATTAATTTGCGCCCAGCCGGTGATGCCCGGCTTCATCTTGTGGCGTAGCATGTAACCTTCAATCAACTGACGATACTGTTCGTTGTGCGCCACCGCGTGAGGACGAGGACCGACGATGGACATCC
This sequence comes from Salmonella sp. NW38, assembly GCF_051807745.1. Classification (NCBI taxonomy): domain Bacteria; kingdom Pseudomonadati; phylum Pseudomonadota; class Gammaproteobacteria; order Enterobacterales; family Enterobacteriaceae; genus Salmonella; species Salmonella sp. NW38. The sequence continues at coordinate 80,981 of NZ_JAMMTO010000008.1, forward strand.
CGCCAGTTAATACGTTGATAAACTGCGGCAATTCATCCAGCGAGGTACGACGCAAAAAGTTACCTACCCGGGTGACGCGCGGATCGTTTTGCGTCGCCTGGGTAACGACCTTATCGTTCTCCATCACCTTCATTGAGCGGAACTTCCAGACCTTGATCGGCTTGCCGTCCATCCCGTAGCGTGTCTGACGGAAAATCACCGGCCCGGGCGAGCTCAATTTGACCGCCAGCGCAATGCAGCACAGTACCGGTGAGATGAGCAGCAGAATCAGCGACGCCAGCACGATATCTTCTGCCCGTTTAAGCAGACGGTTAATCCCTGATAGCGGCGTGTCATACAGCGGAACGACCGGAACGCCGCTCATCTCCTCCACGCGCGAGTGGAGAATATTAAAGGTGAACACATCGGGAATAAGGATCACCGAGCAGGTGGTGTCGGCCAGCTCGCGCACCAGTTTTTTCACCATGGCGCCGTCGCTCATTGACATGGCGATATAAACATTGTGAATTCGCGAGGCTTTCGCATCGTCAATTAACTGCTCGAAGTTCCCGGCCCAGTCAGCAGAGACGCCGCCCGGTTTGGGATCGTGATAGACGCCCACCACCTCAAAACCCAGCCACGGCTCATTACGGAAGCTATCCAGCAACGTCTGGCCCGCAGGCAAATCTCCGGCGACGGCGACCCGGCGAGTGTTATAACCACGATTGCGTAGCCAGCCCGCGCCGAAACGAATAAATGAACGGCATAACACTAAGCCCAGGCTGGACAGCGCATACCAGGCCAGCCAGGTGGCGAGGCGGTTGTCAAAGTCATCATTAAACGCCACCAGACCGGCGCTGAAGATCAGGCTCAGCGTCCAGTTTTGCAGTAACAGCGTTAACTCTGTCGACATTTTGACGCCGCGCCAGGAGCGATAAAAATCGGTTATCCCGCCCAGCATTTGAAAAACAACCAGCGTAATCAGCGCCACCAACAGGTGCATGTACAGGAATGGCAGTCCACTGACTTCACAGATGAACCACAGCCCGCCAAACATGATGGTGATATCTGAAAAGCGTTGCACCATAGAGATTAACGATGCATTGGTTTTGGCTCGTTCGCGCTTTTTTAGATTTGTCATCGTTGTTCCTGTGATTGGCCCCTTACCCGCAGGCGGTAAGGGGAGATCTGACGTTACTGATTCAGCAGCGCCAGCAGAGTGCGTGTTCGCGCTTCCATCAGCGGAATATCGCCGCGTGATTCCACATTCAGGCGCACCACCGGTTCGGTGTTTGACGAGCGCAGGTTGAAACGCCAGTTGGCGAACGACATGCTGAGACCGTCCGTGCGGTCCACTGCCTGCGCCTCTTCCGCAAAGTGCGCTTCCACCCGCGCGATGGCCGCCGCCGGCTCCGCCAGCCTGCTGTTGATTTCCCCGCTCGCCGGGAACGCCGCCATCCGGTCGCGGACCAGTTCACCCAGCGACTGTCCCTTCAGGCACACCAGCTCCGCCACCAGCAGCCACGGGATCATTCCGCTGTCACAGTAGGCAAAATCACGAAAATAGTGATGCGCGCTCATTTCCCCGCCATAAATGGCATCCTCCGTACGCATCCGCTCCTTGATAAAGGCGTGCCCGGTTTTTGACATCACCGGCGTCCCGCCCGCCGCCGTCACCACTGCCTCCGTGTTCCAGGTCAGGCGCGGGTCGTGGATAATCTTCGCCCCCGGGTGTTTTTCCAGAAACGCTTCCGCCAGCAGCCCGACGATGTAGTACCCCTCGATAAACTGCCCTTTCTCATCGAACAGGAAGCAGCGGTCGAAGTCGCCGTCAAAGGCGATGCCCATGTCCGCCCCGTGTTCAATAACGGCCTTGCGGGTGTCGTCGCGACACTCCGGCAGCAACGGGTTGGGAATGCCGTTCGGGAAGGTGCCGTCCGGGGTGTTGTGGATTTTGATGAACTCCACCGGCGCGCCCAGCGCCTTCAGACGCGCTTCGATGGCGTCAATGACCGGCCCCGCCGCCCCATTGCCGGAATTCACCACCAACTTCAGCGGGGTGAGATTGTTAACACTGATATAGCCGAGCAGGTGGTCGATGTAGGCGTCGCGCAGGCTGATTTGTCTGTAGCTGCCGCGCGCGGCCTCGTTCACCGGCGGGAAATTGCCCGCTTCTGCCAGACGCTGAACGTCGCGCAGACCGGTGTCGCCGCTTATCGGGCGGGCGCCCTCGCGCACCAGCTTCATACCGTTGTAGTCCATCGGGTTATGGCTGGCGGTCACCTCAATACCGCCGTCCACGCCGAGGTGGAAGGTGGCGAAGTAAATCTCTTCGGTGCCGGACATACCGATATCCAGCACGTCGACGCCCGCGTCCTGTAACCCTTTTGCCAGCGCCAGCTTCAGCGCCTCGCTGGTCAGGCGCACGTCGCCGCCCAGCACGATGGTTTTCGGTTTTAAATATTCGCCGTAAGCGCGGCCAATCCGCCACGCGATATCTTCATTGAGCTCTTCGCCCAGCCTGCCGCGAATGTCGTAGGCCTTGAAACAGGTTAATTTTGTCATGTGCTTACCCTTCTTCAGGCAACAGTTAGCCCTGACCATAAATGGCCAACATCGTTATTGTTGTTCATTGCCGGATGGCGCGTTGCGCTTACCGGGCATAATTGCAGGCGTCAGACCCGCCCGTAACGATCCTCGAACCGCACCACGTCGTCCTCTTCGAGATACGAGCCGGAACGCACTTCAATTAAATCGAGCGGTATTTTTCCCGGATTTTCCAGGCAGTGGGTCGCCCCCAGCGGAATATAGATGGACTCGTTTTCACCGAGCAGCTTAACCTCGCCGTTGATGGTGACTCTGGCGGTCCCCGCCACCACCACCCAGTGCTCGGCGCGGTGATGGTGCATCTGCACCGACAGTCCTTCCCCCGGCTTGACGGTAATACGTTTCACCTGATAGCGCTCGCCCGCGTCGATGGAGTCGTATTTGCCCCACGGACGGTAAACCTCGCGGTGCATGTGGTGCTCATGGCGTCCGTCGGCCTTGATCTTCTCCACCACCTTTTTCACGTCCTGCACCGCGTGGCGATCGGCAATCAGCACGGCGTCTTTGGTCTGCACCACCACCAGATCCTTCACGCCGACGGTGGTCACCAGGCCGGATTCGGCGTAAACGTAGCTGTTTTCCGTTTTATGGCTGATGACGTCGCCGTGGTGGACGTTTCCCTCCGGGGTGTGGGCGCTGATTTCCCACAGCGAGGACCACGAGCCGACATCGCTCCAGCCCGCGTCCATTGGCATCACCACCGCGTCCGCCGTCCGCTCCATCACCGCGTAGTCAATGGACTCTTCCGGACAGGCGAGAAAGGCCTCTTCATCCACGCGAATGAAGTCAAGATCCGGATCGACGCCGCGCATCGCCTGTTCACAGGCGGCCAGAATATCGGGGCGGAACTTTTTCAGCTCTTCCAGATAGCGTCCGGCGCGGAACAGAAACATGCCGCTGTTCCAGTAGTAATCGCCGCTGGCGACGTAGGCCTGGGCGGTTTCCAGCCCCGGCTTCTCAACGAACTGCGCCACCTCAAAAGCCACCGCATCCGTCGCGCCCGGCACGACATCACCGCGCCGGATATAGCCATAGCCGGTTTCCGGCAGATCCGGCACGATACCGAAGGTCACCAGTTTGCCCGCGTCAGCATAGGGCATGGCTCCGCGCACCGCGTCGCGGAAGGCCTCTTCATTGGCGATCGCATGATCCGCCGCCAGTACCAGCATCAGCGGATCGCAGTCCGTATGCTGGCGCGTCGCTGCCAGCGCCGCCAACGCAATCGCCGGCGCGGTATTGCGCCCGGCGGGCTCAAGAATAATGTTCTCCGTCAGCTTATTGAGCTGGCGGAGCTGTTCGGCAACGATAAAACGGTGCTGTTCGTTGCAGATAACCACCGGGCTTTCGCACTCCACGCTGTTCAGACGGCAAATGGTGGTTTGCAGCATGGTGAGATCGCCTTTCAGGCACAGAAACTGTTTTGGATAAAGCACGCGAGAAAGCGGCCACAATCGGCTACCGGAGCCACCGGCCATCACAACCGGGTAAAGTTTTGTCTGACGCATTATCATCCCCGAATATCTGCAATAAATTGGCGTAGCACGTTCTCTTTATTGAGCGTGCGTTCGGCGTATTCACGTGCCGTCGTGTTGTTTTTCGGCATGGCGAGCGCCTGGCTAATCCCGTCGACCAGCGCGTCGGTCGACTCCGGCTCCACGCAAACGGCGATGCCCGGATAGCGCGCGCAAAGTTGTCCTAATTCGGTGTGCGGCTCAGCGGTAATCACCGCATTACCGCCGACCGCCAGAATGTTAGTCAGCTTGGAGGGCAGTACCGCATCCGCTGCGCCGCGCTTTTGCACCACCAGATGGCAGTCGCCCATTTTCAGCAGCGCGGGTAAGGCGTCGTAAGGCTGCAGCGGGAGGAATTTAATATTTGCCAGGCCGCGTTCGCGGGCCATGTTCTCCAGCCGCGCCTTGCCGCCCCCCTGGCCGACAATCGCAAAAATCAACGGTCGATCGCGTAATCGTTCCGCGGCGTCAATTACCTTTTCCAGCCCTTGCTTTTCGCCGATATTGCCGGAATAGAGCACAATTTTTTTGCCCTCTGGCAAGCCAAGCTGCTGACGCAAAGCCGTCACGTCAGCGTCATTAACGTCCTGAAAGCGCGCCACTTCCGACCAGTTCGGAAAAAAGAGGATTTTTTCCGCCGCGACGCCTTTTTCCCGCGCTTTATTCATCATGGAGCGTGAAATGGTCGAAACATTATCAACGTTACGCAGCGCGCTGCGTTCAAAGGCCGTCGCTAACCGCGCTACGCTGCCGCGCTTGCCTTTTCCCGCCATTCCTAAGCCGAGCATGGCATCCACTTCGTAATCCTGAATATGCAGAACGGTACGCGCGCCGGAGAGTGTCGCCAGCAGGCGCATTCCCGGCGTACAAAAGAGCGTCGGTACAACGCCGATAATCCGATCCGGCTTCCAGCGACGCTGCGCCATCAGTGGGAAAAAACTGCTCAATGCAAAGCTCCCCAGATGAAGCAGTCGTTTTAGGGTGGAGGGCTGTTTCGGCACATACAGCGGGCAGCGCCAGACGGTAGCCTCGCCCTCTTCCCGGCGATAGCGCCAGGCGGAATAGCGCTCACCGACCTTCCACTGCGGGTAGTACGGCGGCGCAGTAATGACCCGCACCTCATGGCCTTCCCGCGCCATCCACGCCACCATTTCGCCGGTATATTTGCCGATACCGGTCAGTTCCGGTGAATAGTTAATGCCATAGACCAGGATCTTCATAGGCCCACCGCCGGCGCGTCAGGAGAGAAGTAGGCCCGACTGTTCTCATGAACATTATCGCTTGCCAGCAGCTGTTCCGGTGTCAGCCAGCGGTAACTGCCATGCTGGGTATTAGGCAGGCGTAAATCGCTCTCCGCCACGCGCAGACGAAAGCCGAGCACGATGTAGTGAGTTGAAAAATCCTCACCGGAAAAGTTGTCGTCATAGAAGTGCTGCCAGACGCCATAAAACGTCCCTGCCGCCAGCGGCAGACGCACGCCCAGTTCCGCCTGCGTCAGGCGTGCAAAGGCGGCCTCCAGCGTTTCGTCTTTGCACACCCGCCCCCCCGGCACAAACCAGTAGCCCTGCGCCGGACGGTTGAGACGCTGGCCCAGTAAAATTTCCCCCTGGCCGTTTTCCACAATGAAATCGAGGGAGATGAGGGGCGTGGTCCGCACCACGGCGGCGAAATCTTCCTGACGTAAAAACATTGTCACCCCCGGAACCGTTGCTGATTCTCAAGGAACCACTGGTAAGTACCGGCAAGCCCTGCCTCCAGTGAAATTTCGTGATACCAGCCAAGCTGATGCAGGCGCGTGACGTCGAGCAATTTACGCGGCGTGCCGTCCGGCTTCGCGGCGTCGAACACCACCCGGCCCTGGTAACCCACCACCTTTGCGATGGTCTGCGCCAGCTCGCGGATGGTGCAGTCCACGCCAGTGCCGACGTTAATGTGCGACAGCATCGGGGCAGTGTTCTCCTGCCACACTTCACGCGCCAGCTCCATCACGTGAATACTGGCCGCCGCCATATCGTCAACGTGCAGAAATTCACGCATCGGCGTGCCGCTGCCCCACACCACCACCTCCGGCGCGTGGCTCTGCGCAGCCTCATGAAAGCGACGCAGCAGCGCCGGGATCACATGTGAATTGTCCGGGTGGAAATTATCATGCGGGCCGTACAGGTTGGTTGGCATCACCGAACGGTAGTCGCGACCGTACTGCCGGTTGTAGGACTCGCACAGTTTAATCCCGGCGATCTTGGCGATGGCGTACGGCTCGTTGGTCGGCTCCAGCGTCCCCTGCAGCAGCTCGCTTTCCGCCATCGGCTGCCTTGCCAGTTTCGGATAGATACAGGACGAACCGAGAAACAGCAGTTTGTTCACGTTGTGCAGGTGCGCGGCGTGAATAATGTTGCTCTCTATCATCATGTTTTCATAAATAAAATCCGCCGGATACGTGTTGTTGGCGACAATGCCGCCCACTTTCGCCGCCGCCAGATAAACCTGGTCGATACCCGCCCCGGCAAAGAACGCCTGTACCGCACGCCCGTCGAGCAGATCCAGCTCATCGCGGGTGCGCAGTACCAGTTCCACGTCGCCGCGCTGCGCAAGCTGCCGTACAATGGCGGATCCCACCATCCCACGATGGCCCGCCACAAAAATTCGTTGCTTATTCATTCTCAGGACTCCAGCGCGATGGCCACCTCGTAACCGTGAGATTTCAGCAGTGAGTGTTTTTTCGCGGCCTCCAGATCGTTCGCCACCATCTCGGAGACCATCTCCGACAGGGTGATTTCCGGTTTCCAGCCCAGTTTCTCATGCGCTTTGGACGGGTCGCCCAGCAGGGTTTCCACTTCCGCCGGACGGAAATAACGCGGATCAACGGCCACAATCACATCGCCCGGTTTCACGCCCGGCGCATCGTGTCCGGTAACGGATACCACGATCCCTTTCTCATTAATGCCTTCGCCTTCAAAGCGCAGTTTTATCCCCAGTTGCGCCGCCGCCAGCTCCACAAACTGGCGCACGGAATACTGCACGCCGGTGGCAATCACGAAATCTTCCGGCTGCTCCTGCTGTAACATCATCCACTGCATCCGCACGTAATCTTTCGCATGGCCCCAGTCGCGCAGCGAGTCCATGTTGCCGAGATACAGGCAGGACTCCAGTCCCTGCGCGATATTGGCGATGGCGCGGGTGATCTTACGGGTGACGAAGGTTTCGCCGCGACGCGGGGACTCATGGTTAAACAGAATGCCGTTACAGGCGTAAATGCCGTAGGATTCACGGTAGTTGACGGTGATCCAGTAGGCGTACAGTTTCGCCACCGCATAGGGGGAACGCGGGTAGAACGGCGTGGTCTCTTTCTGCGGAATTTCCTGCACCAGACCGTACAGTTCAGAGGTGGAGGCCTGGTAGAACCGCGTTTTCTTTTCAAGACCGAGGAAGCGAATCGCCTCCAGCAGGCGCAGCGTGCCCATCGCATCCACATCGGCGGTATATTCCGGCGACTCAAACGACACCGCCACGTGGCTCATTGCGCCCAGGTTGTAGACCTCATCCGGCTGCACTTCCTGTAAAATGCGGGTCAGGTTGGAGGCGTCGGTCAGGTCGCCATAATGCAGATGAAATTTCGGGTTGCAGCTGTGCGGGTCCTGATAAATATGGTCCACGCGCTCGGTATTAAACGATGACGCGCGGCGCTTGATACCATGCACCTCATACCCTTTTTCCAGCAGAAATTCTGCCAGGTAAGACCCATCCTGTCCGGTTACGCCAGTAATGAGAGCGACTTTTGACATTTTCATTTCCTCAAATAGTCCCGTTAGGGAGTAACTTTCTGAACGCGCTGGCGCGTTACCACTGCGGGATTGCCCCGACAAATCGCATTTGCCGGTAATGATTTAAATACGCTGCTGCGCGCGCCGACGACGGTGCCATGACCTATCGTCACGCCGGGCGCGACAAAAACATCGGTCGCCAGCCAACATTTTTCGCCAATAACAATCGGCGCGGCGTTAATATCGAAATGAGCGCTGGTATAATCATGGCTACCGGTACACAAATACCCTTTTTGTGAAATAACCGCATGTGCGCCAATATTAATTTCACCCAACGTATATAACACAGCGTCGTCGCCTACCCAGGCATAATCGCCGACGGTTAATTTCCACGGATAGGTAATTTTTACTGACGGTCGAATAACCACATTCTTTCCAATTTTGGCGCCAAACAGACGCAGCAAAAAGGCTCGCCAGCGATACAATATTTGCGGCGATCCGGCGAATAATGTCGCCTGTACCGCCCACCATAATTGTACCTTTAGCGCATTAGCGCCGCGGAACCCTTTCGGCACCGTAAAGCCGCTAAGATCCTGCATAATAACTCCCGGTGATTAGACTTTGTTATACCGCGCTTTTGTTTTACCCGTCGTTTTCAGACGTAATAAATAGGATAATTGTGCCCAAAACCCTGGCACACGTAATATTTTTCGCTGTACGTTTTTTGCATCCTGACATAATTCCAGATTATTCGAGGTTGACACGCCGCCCATCGAAAATTCAGATACCAGTCCGTTAATTCGCCGAAAAGGATGGCCTGCTTTATAGAGACGGGCCGCCAGCGCATAATCTGAAGAGACATGATATTGCAGATCATAAGGATACTTTTTTAACGCTGCCGTCGGGAAAAATATCGCCTGATGGCTGGCTGGCAAACTATGGTAGATATAATACCCGGGTTTAGCCTTCCGGCGTATTTTATGCCCGCCGCCGAAATCCAGCAGCGCGTCGCCAATATACATCGCCTCGCCCTTTTGTCGCGCCAGTTGGCGGACAAACAGCGCGGCATCATCATGGAACGCATCACCGGAATTAAGAAACAGGGTATAGCGCCCCTGCGCCAGCGCAATGCCTTTGTTCATGGCATCATAAATACCGCGATCCTTTTCACTGATAAAACGCAGGTTAAACTCACCGTGACGTTTTTGCAGAAATTCGCGCGTGCCGTCCTCCGAACCGCCATCCACTACGATCCATTCAAATGACAGACCCGGATCGCGCGCCAGATTGCGCAGCGAGCGCCAGGTTTTTACCACCCCTTCGTAATTGCGAAAGGCGACGGTAACGACGCTTAAAAACATGCCACCACCCCGTTATGAAATTTTTAACGCCTTGCGCAAAATGAACGGACAGACGATTAAAAAAGCATATTCCGGGCTAAATATTGAACCGGTAAAAAACAGCGACACCGGCGTAAAAAGATAGAGCTGCACCCGAAAATTGCGATTATCGCCAAACGCATTTAGCGCCATTTTTAAAACTTTCCCCATATACCACAGCGTCATTAGCACTGCGAACCAGGAAAAATAAATAATCAGTAGATACAATCCATTGTCTATGGTTTTCCCGACATCCGCACCGTTAAAGATTCCGAATGATGCGACATATTCATAAAGTGAGCCAAATCTGACTACACCATCAATATGGGTCAAGGAATATCCGACCATGACTAAGGGGCCCACAATACGATAATAAGAAGATGAGCCTTCCGTCCCTAAATCGCCAAGTCGTGTCGCGATATAAGGAAATGCAATAATTACCCCAACCAAAAACAGGGTTAATGAGACCAGCGCCAGTGGAAGTTTTTTCTTTATCGCATCCTTATTCAAATATTGGAACGCCCACTCCAGAAGATAAAACAGGATAAAGGTCATTACCCCTGAAAATGATCCTGATAATATTATCCCTGCCAGAATCATAGCATCGCTTTTCGGTGTTTTGATACCAAACTGTTTGATGCTCAGCCAAATTGAGATTAGTGCCAAAGCGAAAAATGCCGGTTCAAAATAAAGCGCAGTGGTACGCTTACCGCCAAATTTTATGAAGTTCAGTACGTAGCTATTACTGTAAATGAGATATTTCGAAATTCCTTCCATAATACTGCTGCCGCCGGTAAGGATAATTTGCGCCATCTCAACCGCGGCGAGCGCGACCACTATACCCACCACCAGATAAAAAAAACGCAAAATCTTTCGGTGGTTATGCACGGAAATGGTTTTGAATCGGATACTCCAGACCATCCCGATAATGACCACAATATAGACAAACAGCATCGTGGACGTGACATATTTACCGGCATTCAGCGACTGGCCGAACAAGAAGTTAAATGCTGTAAGCCCCGCGCCGATGCCTAAGGCGATCATCAATTTTTTTACGCTAATGCGTTCCACAAATAACAGCAGCAACAGCGGTAAAAAAGTGACGATGGTAATAGGAAAGCTTTCCCCCAGTTGGGCAATCTTGACATTGACCAGTAGGTAGATCAGCGGCAGCAGCAGATAGCTACAGATTCTGATAGAACGAGACATACTCCTCCAGCATCTGTTGACCGCTGTACGCGACGCGGCTACGCATACGAAAGGCGTCCAGCGTTGCGCCAAATACCGCCTGAGCAATCTCTGGCTTACGCCGCTGCGCCAGGCGCAGTACATCTGTAGCGGCAAAGGTCTGGCCGCCGGATTTCGCCAGCACCTCCTGCGCCGCCTCGCTGTGGGTAGCGAGCACCGGTACGCCGATCGAGAGCGCTTCACACAAGATCAGCGGATAGTTATCGACCCGCGAGCTAAAGACCAGCGCGTCCATCTCATTGAGCGCGCTCATTAATTTGCGCTTATCGGTTTCAAAACCGTGATTAACGACGTTTTGGCCGGTAAAAGGCGAAAATTTACCGAAGGTATGCAGTTCAATTTTTTCGCCCAGCGCCATCATGTCGTGTACCAGACGCTGGTCAGTTTTGCCGTCGTAACGCAAGTCATGCGCCACAATGGCGATCCGCGGTTTGCCCGGATTCAGCGGCACAGGTGATAGCTGCGCGAGAATCGCCTCAGTCGCCAGATCGATACCGTTGTTAATAATCTGGCAGCGCCCCGCGCCATAAACGCTGTTAAAGGCCTCGGCCACGTGCTGGCTCGGCGAAATAAACTGGCAGCCCAGCCGCAGCATGTCACGAAAGCGCTGACGTTTGCCGTCAATAAGCTGGTGCGCCCGATCCACCCTGACCGGCGGATAATTGCTTAGGGTCGGACATTTTTGGCAGCCGCTTTTCCAGCCCTCACAACCGTCGGTAAAGGCGCAACGCCCGGTGACGCTCCAGTGATCGTGCAGCGTCCAGACCAGCGTGACGTCCGCTTTTTGCGCTTTGACTTTTTCGCAAAACGTCACGATGTCCGCCAGGTTTAGCCAGTAACTGTGGAGAACATGAAAATGCAGCACCAGCGGGCCGGATGTCTGGATAACCGTGCGGTAAAGATTGTCGAGATTGCCAAACAGATCGCGATTCAGGAAACGAAATAGCGCGATATTGGCGATTGCCGTGCCGCGCGGCGTCTGTTTTATCACCTGCGGATAGCGGTGGTGACTGACGCTTTTTTTTCCGCCTTTGCCATAACCATAGATAAAACGCGACGTCAGCCCTTTTTGCAGCGCCCGCAGATGGAGATCCAACGCCACTCCCGCCGCGCCGCCTTCCGCCAGCCGTACATTAAATTGCAGAATATTCATGTGCTGACCTTCACCCGTGCTTTTTCTCCCACCACCAGCGCATGGTCCGGAATACTGTCAAGCACCACGCTACCCGCGCCAATCGTGACGTGATTACCGATAGTAATATCGCCAAGCAGGATGACATTCGCCCCCAGCTCAACGCCGTGACCAATCACCGGACAAGCCAGGCTGTCCGCGCCGCGATTGCCAATGGTGACGCCGTGGCGAATGGTAAAATCGTCACCGGCGACGACATGTTTGTTGATCACTACCGCGTAACCATGATGGATAGTGAACCGCCGACCAATGGTCGCGGCGGCCTGGATTTCATACCCGAACAGGCATTCCGTGATCACGCGATACAGCACCAGCACCGGCGCGGCCCACAGATTATTCAGCACATTCTTTTTGCGCCAGACGGAACAAAAATGAGCGATACGGTAGGCCAGCACCATGCAACAGGGGCGTAAGCTCCAGCTATTCGCGCGTAAGTCTTCCAGCATCGTTATCGCCCCCGCAACCCGGCCGCCAGGCGTTTGCTATTACGCACGGAGAGCAACGTCAGCAACGTGCGCCAGGTCATTCGCTTATTGCGAATTTGGTACAGCGTAAAAAGCTGGTATTTTTTACTGGCGCGATCGAATTTATCTTTGTGCTTACGATAAAAATGGAAATAGCCGGAGAACTTTTTCGGCGAAGAGGTAATCTGCATCTCGCCGTGGTTGATATGTAAAATTTGCGTCGCCTCTTCGACTTTCCACGGTTCGCCATACTCCACCACCATGCGCAGAAAAATGTCGTAGTCCTGCGCCGCCTTGAGTTCGGTATCGAACAAACACGCTTTAAAACGCCAGGCCCAGGTAAAAACCTGATTGCCAATAATATTGCGCTTGTAGAACAAGCGGCGCGAATAAGGGGATTTCGGATACAGCGGCAGGCTGGCAGGCTGAGAGTAGACCTCGCCCTCGCACACATAGTCGTTGGCATACAAAAAGGCGTGCGTAGTCAACTGGTGTTTATGGGCCAGAAACACGCTCAGACGGTTTGGCGTCCATTCATCGTCATCATCAATACCGGTAATGTAATGCCCTTGCGCCTGCATAATGGCCTGGTTGCGAACCGCGCAGGCACCGGTATTCCTGGCGTTATGGGTATAACGGACGCGCGGGTCGTTCAGCTCCTCAACAAATTGTTGTAGCTGCTGATAAGACGAGGAGCAATCATCCACGATGATCATCTCCCAGTGGCGGTAGTCCTGACGTAGTACTGATTTAATCGCCCGGATAGCCAACTGCTGCCTGTTCCAGGTTGGCATATAAATTGAGATCAGCGGATTGTCTGTTGTCATGCTTATTCCCCAGATAGTTTTGCCGCATGGCGCTACGCTTGTCCGGCCTACAGTCACAGGCCGCGCCATCCGGCACGCCTTATTTTTTATTTGGAATCTGACTGGTATTCATATTCGTAATAGCCATAATCCTGGTAGCCCGTCGCCCGGCGGAAAATGGAGTTGAGAATGACGCCTTTGACCTGAATGCCATTCTGGTCAAAACGGCTCAGACTGGTTTCCACCTCTTTTAAAGTGTTGACGGCATAACGCGCCACCATCAGCGTCGTCCCGACGTGGCGACCCACAATCGCGGCGTCCGTCACGGCCAGAATCGGCGGCGTGTCGATTAATACCAGGTCGTAGCGGCTGCTTGCCCAGGCGATCAGCTCGCCGAAGCGCTCGCTCATCAGCAGTTCCGATGGATTAGGCGGTACCTGACCGCGCGGAATAAGATCAAAATTAGCGATCGCCGTAGGTTTCGCGCAGGAGGCTATCTCGCCTTTGCCCGCCAGAATGTCAGATAAGCCGTCCACGTTATTGGTGCCGAGCAGTTCATGGGTGTAGCCCTTGCGCATATCGCAGTCGATCAGTAATACCCGTTTATGCGTCTGGCTGATGACGGCCGCCAGGTTGGCGCAAACAAAGGTTTTGCCGATAGAGGGGCTGACGCCTGTGAGCATGAGTACATTATTTTGCGCCTGCATCATGGCGAAATGCAGGCTGGTGCGCAGGCTGCGAATCGCCTCAATCGCCAGATCGGTCGGATTGCCCACCGCCAGCAGTTGGCTCTGCTTGTAACGCTTAATCCCTTTAATGGTTTTGACGCTATCGCGCGCTTTTTGCCATTCCGACAGCGGAATACTGGCATAGACGCTGATCCCGTGCTCCTCCAGCACCTGCGGGCTTTCGATACCACGATTAAACAGCGAGCGCAGCAGCACGCCGACAATCGATAACATTAATCCCAGAATAATGCTGCCGAGAATAATCAACGCCTTTTTCGGCTTCAGCACGCCCGGCTGGGTAATCGCCGGGTCAACGATGCGCACGTCGCCAACGGTGCTGGCTTCGGTGATTTTCAGCTCCTGCTGTTTATTAAGCAGTTGCATATAGACCTGCTGGCCGGACTCCACATCGCGGGTCAAACGCACAATCTCCTGCTGGGTTTTCGGCATCGCCGTCACCCGCCCGTTCAGTTTGGCTTTTTCATCTTCCAGCGCTTTACGTTTTTCCAGCAGGGTGCGGTAAGCCGGATGCGCTTTGGTAAAGAGCTTGGAAATTTCCGCCTCTTTAAACGTCAACTCATTCAACTGGGCGTCGATATTAACCATCGAATCGAGCACCGCCTTCGCCTCCAGCGGTAAATCCACCGAGTCTTTATCCTGGCGGAAAGCGTTTAGCTTGTTTTCCGCCACATCCAGACGGCTACGGACTTCCGGCAGTTGTTTTGCCAGAAACGCCAGACTCTTCCCCGCCTCTTCAGATTTCCGCGCAATATCCTGTTGCAGATAGTTACGGGTAATACTGTTGAGAATTTCGCGGATCTGGTCGCGATCCTCTCCCGTGAACGTCAGGCTCAGAACGCCGGTATCTTTGCCGGTTTCCGTTACGGTGAGATTATTTTGCAGGTTATTAATCATGCCAAGCGTTGAGAATTTACTCACCGTAAATTCTGTATCAGGACGGGCGTCAATCGCCTCTACCTGCATCGTCACGCCGTCTTTATTGAGTGGCTGGCCCACAACGCCCTGCGCGCTAAATCCGCCGTCGCTAACCAACTGATAACGTTTGTCGCCCAGCACTTTGAGGGTGAAGATCTGTCCGCTCATCGTCTCTGGTCGGGTGAATGTCGTGACTTTCACCCTTTCATTGTGACGTCCCATCAGCCGCTCCCACCCGGCGCCGAACAGCGGAAAGGTGTTTTTGGTGACGGCAATATCCAGATCCAGATCGTCAACGGTCTTCCCCAGCACCAGGCGCGATCGAATGAGCTGAATTTCCGCATCGGAAGCCGGCGGCTTATTCGCTAATGCGCTATTGATATCCTGTACCAGCGAATTACCGGCGTTTTGTTCAATCTGTACCAGCGCATCGGCGCTATAGATGGGCGTGGCGAAGAACGTATAAATTACCGCGCACAGCGCAAAGATGGCCGTCGTCCCCAACACCCACCAACGCGCTTCAATCACCGTTCCGACCAGACGCCCGATATCGATTTCATCGCTACCCGTAACCGCCGCAGATTGTTTTACTTTTTCTGTCATGGTTTTCCCTGCTCTGCATTCAGTGCCTGCGCCCACTGGCGGGCAGACCTTTCCAGTAATGTGTACACCGCCTCAAACGCATCGCGGCTTTTGCGATACGGGTCCGGTATTTCACGCTCGCTGTCCCAGTGACCAAACAGCATTACCTTGCCGCGCATTTCCGGCGCAATGTCGCACAGGGCGGCGATGTGACGTTTCTCCATCGTCAGAATCAGGTCATATTCCCGGCACAGACGCGCGGAAATTTGCCTTGCGCAGTGATTTTCCAAAGACAGATCGTGGGCGCTCGCCACGCTCGCCGCCGCAGGATCGGCGCCTTTGCCGACCAGCGCGCCTAATCCGGCGGACGCAACCGTCAGCGAGGGATGAAAGCGCTTTAGCAAACGTTCCGCCGTCGGGGAACGGCAAACATTCCCCACACAGACCACTAAGATTTTGTTAAACATAACGATTACCAGGAATGAATGTCGCTGGCCGTATCCGTCATATAACGGACACCGCTAATGGTCGGCAGCAACTGATTGATCAGACGGTTCCAGCGAGCAACCGGCGCGGTCGTGACGTACACCACATCGTAAGGCTGAAGTCGGAATTCCGTCGCCATCACCAATGACGTGGCGTCAGACATATCAAGCTGGTAGATATTGGCGATCTTGCCGCCGCGTCCCCCCTCGCCTTTCAATGGACGAATCACAAAAATGCCGCTGGCGTTGGAGGTGGTCAGATCGATGCCTTCCGCATTGCCTAATGCTTCGGTGAGCGTCATGCCGCTGAAATCCATTTTGAGGGTGCTCTGTTTTTTCACTTCGCCCATGACAAAGACTTTCAGATCGTCATTGCGCGGCACATACAGAATGTCGCCAGGGTAGAGCAAGCGGTTCTGGCTAAGATCGCCATTTTGCATCAGCGCCTGTAGCGAAATGCGCTGTTCTTTGCCGTTGTGCGTCAACACGACGTTGCGCCAGTCCGCCATATCGGTCAGGCCGCCCGCAGCGTTAATCGCATCCAGGACGGTTAGCGGTACGTTAGTAATGGCCTGCTGACCGGATTTATTCACCTGGCCGGAGATGTACGCTTTTTGCGAGCGGAAAGCGGCGATATTGACATCCACCTGCGGGTCCGCGATGTACTTCGCTAAACGCCCGGTAATATCGCTGCGAATCTCTGACAAAGTTTTACCGACGACGCTAACCTTTCCAATGTAGGGATAAAACATGGTGCCGTCCGGCTGTACCCAGTTGCCGGTATCGCTTGAGCTACGGTACTGGCCTGCTGGCGTGGTCAATTCCGGGTGATCCCAGACGGTGACATTCAGCACATCGCCAGGCCCGACGCGATACTGATAGCTGGCGATCTCCTGGTCCAGCGACATATTCGGTTGCGCGACATTGGGCCGCGGGCGTAATTGCTCAACCAACCGTGGCGTCAGCGGATACACATTGACCATCCGGTCGAGATCAAAGTCAGCGTCTTGCTGTTTGATCACATCTTTCCCCATCGTAGACATATTGCTGCCCGGAAGTACTGTGCAACCACTTATCAAGCTGAGCGACGCCAATAATGGCATCAATTTCATTTTGGATTTCATCATTGATTATTTATCACTTTGGCAGAGTCATTATCCTGTGCAATTTAAATAGCGGCTTCGTCCGTGCACATTTACCTTGCAGTTAATGGCAGAGAAAATTAACTGGCATCATTCTGAAAAAAAATCAATTCATCCGCAGGCTATTGACAGAATAATAAAGGCTTATATTCAGGCTTTCAGGCACGCTACCGCCCCTGGCTTCTTAGCTACCAATACACTGATTATTCTAAATTTTCGCATTCCCCTCCGATTTCATCCTCGTTCAGATAAAAATCTTCAGCGAAATAAAGGTTACGTATTAATAGTTTTCTCGATGTCGTGACAGGATATTTAAGCGCGCTATCTTAATCCTGCAAGAATTGTTGCAGCTAACCTAATGACAGGCAAGGTAACAAACCCGCCATTCTATATTTTTAAGATTAATATTAAATGAATTAACAGATGATTTTAGGATTTTATTGATGTTGACAATATTTATTTACTCCACTCCACCTGCGATATTTCCTAAATATATTCTTGACATTATTTAGTTTCCGACAGAAACATTACGGCTATTTTAAAGTTATTTTATAGCCGCGTAACAAAGATAAATTGCTCTGCGGCATTGCATTTTTCCGCCGTATTATCCATGATCGAATTGTGACAATTGTCATATTACAGAAGGTATTGCTCTTACTATGGAATGGATTGCCGATCCGTCAATCTGGGCCGGACTGGTAACGTTAATCGTTATCGAACTTGTTCTCGGCATTGATAACCTGGTCTTTATTGCCATCCTCGCTGAAAAACTACCGCCGGGGCAGCGCGACCGCGCGCGCATTACCGGCCTGATACTGGCGATGATCATGCGCCTGCTGCTGCTGGCGTCAATCTCGTGGCTGGTCACCTTGACTAAGCCGCTCTTTAGCGTACAGACGTTAAGCTTCAGCGCCCGCGATCTGATTATGCTGTTCGGCGGCTTCTTCCTGCTCTTTAAAGCCACCATGGAGCTTAACGAACGGCTGGAAGGGAAAGATAGCGCCAACCCTACCCAGCGTAAGGGGGCGAAATTCTGGGCGGTGGTCGCGCAAATCGTGGTGCTGGACGCTATCTTTTCTCTCGACTCCGTGATTACCGCCGTGGGGATGGTCGATCACCTGGCGGTCATGATGGCGGCAGTGATAATCGCCATTAGCCTGATGCTGCTCGCCAGCAAGTCACTGACCCGATTTGTGAACAACCACCCCACCATTGTCATTTTGTGTCTTAGCTTCCTGCTAATGATCGGCTTTAGCCTGGTGGCGGAAGGGTTTGGTTTCCACATTCCGAAAGGGTATCTGTACGCGGCTATCGGCTTCTCGGTGATGATCGAGGCGCTCAACCAACTGGCTATTTTTAACCGCCGCCGTTTTCTTTCCGCTAACCATACGCTGCGCCAGCGCACAACGGAGGCCGTGATGCGGCTGATTAGCGGTAAAAAAGAGGATGCCGAACTGGATGCCGAAACCGCTGCGATGCTGGCAGACCATGACGACAGCCAGATTTTTAATCCGCAGGAGCGCAGGATGATTGAGCGGGTGCTGAATCTCAACCAGCGCACCGTAAGTAGCATCATGACGTCGCGTCACGATATCGAGCATATCGATCTCAACGCGCCGGAAGCGGAAATCCGCGCTCTGCTGGAAAAGAACCAGCATACGCGTCTGGTCGTGACGGGTGAAAATGAACAGGAAGATTTACTCGGCGTCGTCCACGTCATCGATCTGTTGCAACAATCGCTGCGCGGCGAACCGCTCAACCTGCGCGCGCTGATTCGCCAACCGCTGGTTTTCCCGGAAACATTGCCGCTGCTGCCTGCGCTGGAGCAGTTCCGTAACGCCAGAACCCATTTTGCCTTTGTCGTAGATGAGTTTGGCTCGGTTGAAGGCATTGTGACATTAAGCGATGTCATGGAGACTATCGCCGGTAATCTGCCGAATGAAGTCGAGGAAATTGACGCCCGCCACGATATTCAGAAGAACCCGGACGGTTCCTGGACAGCAAACGGCCATATGCCGCTGGAGGATTTGGTGCAGTACGTGCCGCTGCCGCTGGATGAAAAACGGGAATACCATACGATTGCCGGATTATTGATGGAATATTTGCAGCGCATACCGCAAACCGGTGAAGAGGTTCAGGTGGGTGATTATTTGCTGAAAACATTGCAGGTAGAAAGCCATCGAGTGCAGAAAGTGCAGTTAATTCCGCTGCATAACGGCGAGCCAGACCCGGAGATGTAACGTCTGTTCGCCTGCCCCGGCCTGCTTACCAGGCAGGCCGGAGGCGCGTTAGCCTCGCCATCCGGCACTCCTCTTTGGCCAAAAACTACAGCTTATCCAGCAGTTTCTTCACATCTTTACCGTTACGGGTATCTTTATTGCGATCCGCCCAGTCGTTGAGCCGACGCTTCGCCTCATCCTGTAAATGCTTGCGCAATAACTGATCCACTTGCAGGGTATAGTTCAGCTCCTGCCACTTGCCATAGACGCGCAGCGGCACCGGCGTCTCTTTCAGGAAGGTGATCAGGTTGCTATTGCCGTTCCATCCGCCCAGCACACGCAGATTAAATTGCGTATCACAGCTCTGCTTAACCAGATCCAGCGTTCCGCTGCCGGTTAACGCCAGCATAGAAGATTGCCCGACCATGTCGTCGAGCGTCAGCGTGCCCTTATTTAGCGTCAGATCGGTCGTGAAGCGATCCAGTCGGGTCGCGTTGTCCATATTTTCCTGCGACTGCTGCGCGTCGCCGCCGCTTCGCTCTACGGCCTGCTGCACCAGTTGTTGGAAATTCATTCCTTCGAGGCGCGTATTGCTCATGTCAACATGCGCTTTTCCTTTCCAGCTATGGCGAAACGCCTCCGCGTCAATATCCGCCCCGGAGAAATCGCCAACCAGCGACATCTTACCGGTCAGGCTAATCGGATAATTGAAGGCTTTCAGGATAGTCCCAATCTCAACATGGTTGAGGCGAGGGTGGAATTCGATGCGCGGACTGGCGGTGCGGGCGTCAAGCGTGCCGGGCAGCGACATCTCTCCGTCGGCCAGTTTCCCCTGCAACTCGGTGATATCCAGCAATCCGGCCTGATTAGACATCTTCGTCGAAACCTGGGTAAAGTCCATTCCCCGCCAGCGAACTGAATCCGCCTGTAAAGCAATCTCCGCCGTAAAGCTTTGCAGCCCCTGATAAGGCGGCGCACCAACACGCGACGCGATAACTGGCCTGGTCAGGGGGAGCGTATTTTGCCCCTGCGACACCGCGCCGCCCGTCTGTGCCACGGTGCTATGATGCGGCAACAGGTTGTCCAGATTAAGCTTGCTGGACTGGAGGTCAATTTGCCATTCCGGCTGCTCCGCCAGCGTTACCTGAACATGCCCGGTCAGAGAACTGTCATTCGCCGTTAAATTTAAGTGGTTAAATGAAAGACGTTTTTGCGCCTCCTGCCACTGCGCCTGCAGTTGTCCCTGCCCCTCAATCCCCTGCGCCGGTAGATCCGCGCCCTGCAATTGCCAGCGCAGTTGCTCAATACCCGCGGTTAAATTATGCGGATAATCGGAAGCATCCACCGTTCCGCTGAACGATAAAGCAAGATCCCGCTGATCGCGGTTCACGCGTCCCGAAAAATCAAACGTGCCGCGATGCTCGGCATCTTGTTCCATATTCAGACGAATATCGCGCACCGTGACCTGATCATCATTTTCATGCTGGAAAACCAGCACGCTGTCGGCAACGCGCAGGCTACGAATATCAAACGACCAGCCGCGATCTTCCGCTACGTCCGGCAAGGTATTATCTTTCGGCGCGACCGGCGCATCATCGCTGCGTACCGCTTCCGTTTGCGGCGTCAGTTGAATCACCCCGCCTTTCAGCATTACCTGCTTAACATGAAGCTGATGACTCAACAGCGGCCATAAAGCGACATCCAGGCGCATATTGTCAGCCCGCACCAGCGGTTCGCTGGCGCCTCGCGCCGTTAGCGTCATTCGCCCGGAAAGGATGCTGAGTTGCGGCCATACGTGCCAGCGCAGCGGCCCGTCCAGTTGCAACTGATATTCACTACGCGCGGCAACCTGCTGCACCATATAGGCGCGGAAATCATTCGGATTGACCAACAATACCAACGCAGAGAATCCGGCCACCAGCACGACCAGGAAAATCATCAGCGTCGTCAGAAATCGTCTCATGCTACCCTCAATGGACCGGCAGTATTGCGCCGAATGGCTCAGTCTTTATCAATCCGGCTGGCAACAGCGCCCTGCTGATCGCGATATTTGGCATCCTGACGGCGGTTATAAGGCCGCGCCGCCGGGCCGGACAGCGGCTCAAAGCTCAGCGCGCCGATGAGCATACCCGGACGCAACGCCAGCGGCAGCTTCCCGGAGTTGTAAAACTCAAGCACAATGCAGCCCGACCAGCCGGGATCGATCCGGTGCGCCGTCACATGCACCATCAGTCCCAGACGCGCCAGCGAGGAACGGCCATCCAGCCAGCCCACTAAATCCGGCGGCAGGGTAACGGATTCAAAGGTGACGGCCAGCGCCAACTCGCCCGGATGCAGATAAAATGCCTCGCCGTCCGGCAAAACGATTTCATCGCTCATCACGCGATCCAGCGCCGCGCTGACCTCATCTTTCGGCCCGCTCAGGTCGATAAACGCCGCCGTATGGCCACGGAAGGTTCGAAATTTATTGCCAAGACGTACATCGACCGTCGCGCCGTTAATGCGCTCTACGGGAGGTCGCGGGGTGATAGACAAACGGCCTTCATCCAGCCAGGCTTCAATATCTCGGTCGCATAAACGCATGGCACTTTCTCCTTTCGCGCATCAAGCCCTTAAATCAAGCACATCAAGGGCTAACCAGGTTATCACTGAACGGTACACAATTCGCCAGATTTATTCAAAGAACTGGCTGATTTTCGCTTTCAGAATATCAATAGCGATGCGGTTTTTACCGCCGCGCGGCACGATAATATCCGCATATTGTTTGGAAGGCTCAATAAATTGCAGGAACATCGGACGCACCGTTTTCTGATATTGCGCCATCACCGAATCCATTGAGCGACCACGCTCGTTCACATCGCGTTTGATACGGCGCATCAAACAGATATCCAGCGGCGTATCGACAAAAATAGAGAAGTTCATCTCTTCACGCAAACGCGCGTCGGTCAGTAACAGAATACCTTCAAGAATAATCACTTTCTTCGGTTCTACGCGAACCGTTTCCTGCATACGGGTATGCTCAACATAACTGTATACCGGTAATTCAATCGCCGAACCGCGCTTGAGCGCCTGAAGATGCTGAAATAGCAGGCTGTGATCCATCGCATTCGGATGGTCATAGTTGGTTTTTACGCGTTCTTCCATCGACAGATGGCTTTGATCTTTGTAATAACTGTCTTCGGGAATAACGCCAATATGTTCGTCACCCACTTGTTCACGCAATTCGCGGTAAAGGGTACTGGCAATAAGACTCTTGCCGGAAGCCGATGCGCCAGCGATACCGATAATGACGCACTGATGAGACTGATCAGTCATAAATTTAGCGACCTGATTAACCTGGATGTAAGGAAGGGGGGCGCCGAAACGCCAAACGCGGCAATTATAGGGATTTCAGCAGCGCGATACCAGTCCGGCGCTATGCCACGGTGAATTTGTTGGCGGCGCATTCGACGTCGCGACGTAAAAGCGTTCAGTTTTAACGCGGACAGCGGATTTATCGACCCGTCTGGAGGAGGAATACGCCGGAAGCCACAATTTATATTCAGCCAGCGTATAAATCATTACGCGTTTATACTAGCATAATCACAGAGTAAACTGACGCGTCCGGTATTCCGCGACGTTACCGGCGATTCGGATAGAGTGGTAATGAGTAAACCATCCCAACATGTTTTCGTTACCGTCCCCCACCCGCTATTGCGTCTGGTCAGTTTAGGCCTGGTCGCGTTTGTCTTTACGCTCTTTTCGCTCGTATTATCGCGTGTCGGCACCCAACTCGCGCCGCTGTGGTTCCCCACCTCCATTATGATGGTCGCGTTTTACCGCCATGCGGGCCGTCTGTGGCCTGGGATCGCGGTCGCCTGCTCGCTCGGCAGCATCGGCGCCTCACTGACTTTATTTCCTGCCGCCTCGCTTAACTTTAGCTGGACGGCAATAAATATTATCGAGGCGGCCACTGGCGCGATACTGCTGCGAAAACTGCTCCCCAGCTACAACCCCTTACAAAATTTGAATGACTGGTTTCGTCTGGCTATCGGCAGCGCCGTGATTCCGCCGCTACTCGGCGGCCTGTTATTTTGGCTAATAGCGCCGGAAGCGGTCGCCTCGAAAGCGTTTCTGATTTGGGTATTATCGGAAGCCATCGGCGCGCTGACGCTGGTGCCGTTAGGTTTACTGTTTAAACCACACTATCTGTTGCGTCATCGCGACCCGCATCTGTTGCTGGAAACGCTATTGACGCTGGTCATTACGCTGGCGCTAAGCTGGCTCGCTATGCGCTATATTCCGTGGCCGTTTACGTGCGTTATCGTCCTGTTGATGTGGAGTGCGGTGCGCCTGCCGCGAATGGAGGCGTTTTTAATTTTTTTAGCTACCGTTATCGTGGTCTCGCTCATGCTGGCCAATGACCCTACGCTGCTCGCCACGCCGAAAACCGACGTGATGGTCAATATGCCGTGGCTGCCTTTTTTAATGATCCTGCTGCCTGCCAATATGATGACGATGGTGATGTACGCGTTTCGCACGGAACGCAAACATATCACCGAGAGCGAATCCCGCTTTCGCAACGCGATGGAGTATTCAGCCATTGGTATGGCGCTGGTCGGTACGGAGGGTCAGTGGCTACAGGTCAATAAATCTCTGAGCCATTTTCTTGGCTATAGCCAGGATGAATTACGCACGATGACATTTCAGCAATTGACCTGGCCGGAAGACCTGAATAACGACCTTGAACAGCTAAACATGCTGGTGCGCGGCGACATCAATAGCTATTCCATGGAAAAACGCTACTACACCCGCAACGGCGATGTCGTCTGGGCGCTACTGGCCGTCTCGCTGGTTCGTCATAAAGACAATAAACCTCTCTATTTTATTGCTCAGATTGAAGATATTAACGATCTCAAGCAAAGCGAGCAGGAAAACCAGCGGTTGATGGAGCGTATTACACAGGCGAACGACGCGCTGTTTCAGGAAAAAGAACGGTTGCACATCACGCTTGACTCTATCGGAGAAGCGGTGGTGTGTATTGATGTCGCGATGAATATCACCTTTATGAACCCGATCGCCGAGAAGATGAGCGGCTGGCGGCAGGAGGATGCTTTAGGCGCGCCATTATTAACGGTTCTGCGCATTACGTCAGGTAATAAGGGGCCGCTGCTGGAGGATATTTATCGCGCCGACAGGTCGCGATCGGACATGGAACAGGAGATAGTGCTCCATTGTCATAACGGCGGCAGCTACGATATTCATTACAGTATCACGCCGCTCAGTACGCTTGACGGCGATAAGATTGGTTCGGTTCTGGTTATCCAGGACGTTACCGAATCACGAAAAATGTTACGCCAGCTCAGCTACAGCGCAACGCATGACGCCCTCACCCATCTTGCCAACCGCGCCAGTTTTGAAAAGCAGCTTCAACAGCGCCTGCAAACAATACAGGAATCGCCTCAACATCATGCGCTGGTGTTTATCGATCTGGACCGTTTTAAAGCGGTTAACGACAGCGCGGGACATGCCGCCGGCGATGCCTTATTGCGCGAACTCGCGTCACTGATGCTCAGTATGCTTCGATCTGGCGATCTCCTGGCCCGTCTGGGTGGCGATGAGTTTGGCCTGTTGCTGCCGGATTGTAATAGTGACAGCGCGCGCTTTATCGTGACGCGGCTTATCAACGCCGTTAATGAATATCACTTTATGTGGGAAGGACGCCTGCATCGGATCGGCGCCAGCGCCGGGATCACAATGATAAATGAACATAACTGCCAGCTCACAGAGGTCGTGTCTCAGGCCGATATTGCCTGCTACGCCGCGAAAAATAGCGGTCGAGGCCGTCTGACCGTGTACGAACCGCAGCACGCATTAACCTCCTCAAAGGGAATGATGCCGCTGGAAGAACAGTGGCATATGATTAAAAATAACCACCTGCTGATGCTTGCCAGAAACGTCGCGCCGCCGCGTACGCCGGAGGCCACCAGCTTTTGGCTGGTCTCACTCAGGCTGTGGACCAGCGAAGGGGAAGTGTTGGAAGAGCGCGCGTTCCGGGCAGGGTTAGCCGACTCCGCGCTGCATCACGCGCTTGACCGACGGGTATTCCATGAGTTTTTCCACCATGCGGCGACCGCCGTCGCCAGCAAGGGATTAAGCGTTGCGCTGCCGCTGTCCGCCGCGGGATTATACAGCGCGACCCTTATTGATGAGCTGCTGGAACAACTGGAGCATAGCCCACTGCCGCCACGGTTATTACACCTGATTATCCCGGCTGACGTTATCGTTAAGCAGGCGCAGACCGCCGCTGCGACTCTGCGAAAACTGCGGCAACGCGGCTGCCAGGTGATTCTCAGCCATGTCGGGCGCGATTTACAGCTGTTTAATTTACTGCCCCCGCATATCGTCGATTATTTACTGCTGGATAGCGACCTTATCGCCAACGTTCATGAGAGTTTAATGGATGAAATGCTGACCTCGATCATCCAGGGACACGCCCAGCATCTGGACATCAAAACGCTCGCCGGGCCGGTACAAAACCCACAGGTGCTGGATACGCTCTCCCGTATTGGCGTGGATCTAATTTATGGCGACACTATCGCCGAAGCGCAACCACTGGATTTGTTACTGAATACCAGCTATTTCGCTATCCATTGACGGTTGCCAGCCGTGGGTATACCAGATATGCAGTAGCGCGTAGGAACGCCACGGTTTCCAGCGCTCCGCGTAGCGACGGATCTGCGCGGGCGTCATCCCGGCGAAGCGCTGCTTAATTAAGTAATCATCGGGTAAAAAGATATCTTTTGCCTGCCAACCGCGCAGGGCGAAATAGTTCGCCGTCCAGCGGCCAATTCCCGGAAACGTTTGTAAATTTTTAACGCTCTGCTCAATATCCGGCGGCGCGGCGAGCGCCAGTTTTCCCGCCAGCGTCGCCTGCGCCAGATGAATCAGCGCTTCGGCGCGCCGCAGCGGCATCCCCAGAGCTTTAAGCGCCAGCGGATCGGCCAACGCCAGCGTTTCCGGACCGGGAAAACAGACATAATCGGGCGCATCCGGCAACGCCTCGCCATAGCGGCGCGCCACTTTCGCCGTCAACTTTGCCGCCATCGCGACACTCACCAGTTGCCCCAGTATCGCCCGCACGCCTTGTTCAAACATATCAACCGATCCCGGTAAACGCAGCCCCGGTCTGTCCTCACCCAGTGGCCCCAGCACGGCGGCAACCTGCGCGGGCTGGCAGTCAAGATCAAACAGACGCGAAACCTTCGCCAGACACGCCGGCGCGACGGGAAGTAATCCGGCGCTTACGCTCACCTGCACAGTGTGGGTGGGCAGATTGGGCCTCACGCTGACCAGTCCGCGATGCTCGCCCACCACCAGGCTGCGCGCATAAAAGCCCTCGCCTACCGTTTCTACGCCGTCCACCGCACGCGCGGCAAGAAAGCCCAACATCCACGACCAGTCGTAAGGCGGCTGCCAGCTCAGGGTAAACATACTTTTCTCCTTTATTTGACTTTTCAGCATAAACGCTAATCGCACGTAACGCCTTGCTTTCATATTCCAGTTGTCGCCGCGACGACATTTCGCTAAAGTCACGCCCCTTCTTCACTGGCATGGGGATTTTAAGGTGTTTATAGGATTTGATTACGGTACGGCAAACTGCTCGGTCGCCATTATGCGCGACGGGCATCCACAGTTGCTGACAATGGAGAATAACAGCGCATTACTGCCGTCTATGCTGTGCGCGCCGACGCGCGAAGCGGTGAGCGAGTGGCTGTATCGCCATCATGATGTGCCGACAACGGACGAAGAAACCCAGGCGCTGCTACGCCGCGCGATACGCTACAACCGCGAGGAAGATATTGAGGTTGGCGCGCAAAGCGTACAGTTTGGTCTGGCGTCGCTGGCGCACTATATTGACGATCCCCAGGAGGTCTGGTTTGTCAAATCGCCGAAATCCTTTTTAGGCGCCAGCGGCCTGAAACCGCA
This sequence comes from Salmonella sp. NW38, assembly GCF_051807745.1. Classification (NCBI taxonomy): domain Bacteria; kingdom Pseudomonadati; phylum Pseudomonadota; class Gammaproteobacteria; order Enterobacterales; family Enterobacteriaceae; genus Salmonella; species Salmonella sp. NW38. Next base: position 107,988 of record NZ_JAMMTO010000008.1, read on the forward strand.
GCAGGTCGCGCTGTTTGAAGATTTGGTCTGCGCCATGATGGTACATATTCGTCATACGGCGCACAGCCAATTGCCGGAGGCCATTACCCAAGCGGTGATCGGTCGCCCGATCAACTTTCAGGGACTCGGCGGCGATGACGCGAACCGCCAGGCGCAGGGTATTCTGGAGCGGGCGGCAAAACGCGCCGGTTTTCAGGAGGTGGTATTCCAGTACGAACCGGTCGCGGCGGGCCTGGACTACGAGGCTACACTGCGGGAAGAGAAGCGTGTGCTGGTCGTGGATATTGGCGGCGGCACCACCGACTGCTCCATGCTGCTAATGGGGCCACAGTGGCGTCAGCGCGCCGATCGTGAAAACAGCCTGTTGGGGCACAGCGGTTGCCGCGTGGGCGGAAACGATCTGGATATCGCGCTGGCCTTTAAAAATCTGATGCCTTTGCTGGGCATGGGCGGCGAAACCGAAAAAGGCATCGCCCTGCCGGTGCTGCCGTGGTGGAACGCCGTTGCGATTAACGACGTCCCGGCGCAAAGCGATTTTTACAGTAGCGCGAATGGTCGTCTGTTGAACGATTTGGTTCGCAACGCGCGTGAAGCAGACAAGGTCGCGTTGCTGCTCAAGGTCTGGCGTCAGCGGCTTAGCTACCGCCTGGTACGCTGCGCGGAAGAGAGCAAAATCGCCCTTTCCGGCCAGGCGGATGTTACGGCGAGGCTGCCATTTATCAGCGACGACCTGGCGGTCGCTATCAGCCAGCAAGGACTGGAAGCGGCGCTGGATCAACCGCTGGCGCGTATTCTGGAACAGGTGCAACTGGCGCTGGACAGCGCGCAGGAAAAACCGGATGTCATCTATCTGACCGGCGGCAGCGCCCGTTCGCCATTGATTAAAAAAGCGCTTTCCGAACAGCTACCGGGCATACCCATCGCTGGCGGCGATGATTTCGGCTCCGTCACCGCAGGACTGGCGCGCTGGGCGGAGGTCGTTTTCCGCTAAGCGCCTCGCAAGCCCAGAGCTGATGGATTGACATTATTCTTGATGTGGCTTAACGTCAGGAGTGAGGGTAAGGGAGGATTCCTCCTCCCCCTGGTGTCTTAGTAAGCTGGTAGGCTAATCACTAAGAGTATCACCAGTATGATGACTACCTTCATCATAACCCTTTCCTTATTTTGGCCCCTTCCTCGGGAGGGGCTTTCCCGTTTCAGCGTCCTGCTGAAATCGGTGGCTTACCTTCATTGCCGTGCCGCCACTTTACCGCACTCCGGCGCGCTAACGATTTTCAGCGATGAGAGTTGCGTAGCGCCTCGCAAAGCGGGTCGCCATTCAGAATAATCCCGACCGTGTTCCATAATTCCTCCATTTTTCTCCCTTCCCTGCTGACTACAATAGAGGGAGCAACATTCCGCAAAACGTTTCAGGATGAGAAACTTATACCGATGAAAGGCAGTAATACTTTCCGCTGGGCAATAGCGATTGGGGTTGTAGTAGCCGCCGCCGCATTCTGGTTCTGGCATAACCGTAGCGAAAGCCCGACCGCCGCGCCGGGCGTCGCCGCGCAAGCGCCGCATACCGCCGCCGCAGGTCGCCGCGGTATGCGCGACGGCCCTCTGGCGCCGGTACAGGCCGCGACCGCGACCACGCAGGCCGTACCGCGCTATCTGAGCGGGCTGGGTACCGTGACCGCAGCGAATACCGTTACGGTACGTAGCCGCGTGGATGGTCAACTCATCGCCCTGCACTTTCAGGAAGGTCAGCAGGTCAACGCAGGCGATCTGCTGGCGCAAATCGATCCCAGCCAGTTTAAGGTCGCCCTGGCGCAGGCTCAGGGACAGTTGGCGAAAGATAACGCTACGCTGGCGAATGCGCGTCGTGATCTGGCGCGCTATCAGCAACTGGCAAAAACCAATCTGGTTTCCCGTCAGGAACTGGATGCGCAACAGGCGCTGGTCAACGAAACCCAGGGAACCATTAAAGCGGATGAAGCCAATGTCGCCAGCGCGCAGTTACAGCTCGACTGGAGTCGTATCACGGCCCCGGTCTCGGGACGCGTGGGTCTGAAACAGGTGGATGTCGGCAACCAGATTTCCAGCAGCGATACCGCCGGTATTGTCGTCATTACGCAAACGCACCCGATTGATCTCATTTTTACTCTGCCGGAAAGCGATATCGCGACCGTAGTTCAGGCACAGAAAGCGGGGAAAGCGCTGGTCGTAGAAGCCTGGGATCGGACTAACTCGCACAAATTGAGCGAAGGTGTGTTGCTCAGTCTGGACAACCAGATTGATCCCACGACGGGAACGATCAAAATTAAAGCGCGCTTTACCAATCAGGACGATACGCTGTTCCCCAATCAATTTGTGAACGCCCGGATGCTGGTCGATACCGAACAAAATGCCGTTGTGGTGCCTGCCGCGGCGGTGCAAATGGGCAATGAGGGCCACTTTGTGTGGGTGCTGAACGACGAAAATAACGTCAGCAAGAAGCGGGTAAAAATCGGTATTCAGGATAACCGAAACGTGGTGATCAGCGCTGGCTTGTCGGCAGGCGATCGCGTCGTTACCGATGGTATTGATCGGCTGACGGAAGGCGCAAAAGTCGAGGTCGTTGAGCCGCAGACCACCGTGGCGGATGAAAAATCCCCTTCCCGCCATGAAGGTCAAAAAGGAGCGCGCGCCTGATGCAGGTATTACCTCCGGGCAGCACGGGCGGCCCTTCGCGTCTGTTTATTCTGCGCCCCGTGGCCACCACTCTGCTGATGGCGGCGATTTTACTCGCCGGGATTATCGGCTATCGCTTCCTGCCCGTCGCCGCTTTGCCGGAGGTCGACTACCCCACTATTCAGGTTGTTACGCTCTACCCTGGCGCCAGCCCGGATGTCATGACCTCCGCCGTCACCGCGCCGCTTGAGCGCCAGTTCGGCCAGATGTCAGGACTTAAGCAGATGTCGTCGCAAAGCTCCGGCGGCGCATCGGTGGTAACGCTACAGTTTCAGTTGACGCTGCCGCTGGACGTTGCCGAGCAGGAAGTACAGGCGGCGATTAACGCAGCCACCAATTTATTGCCTTCCGACCTGCCGAATCCGCCGATTTATAGCAAAGTCAACCCGGCGGACCCGCCGATTATGACGCTTGCCGTCACCTCAAACGCGATGCCGATGACCCAGGTAGAGGACATGGTAGAAACCCGCGTGGCGCAGAAGATCTCGCAGGTCTCCGGCGTCGGGCTGGTGACGCTTGCCGGCGGGCAGCGCCCTGCGGTACGCGTAAAACTGAATGCTCAGGCTGTCGCCGCGCTCGGTCTGACCAGCGAAACGGTCCGTACCGCAATTACCGGCGCCAACGTCAACTCGGCGAAAGGCAGTCTGGATGGCCCCGAACGGGCGGTGACGCTTTCTGCTAACGATCAGATGCAGTCTGCCGACGAATACCGCAGGCTTATCATCGCGTATCAAAACGGCGCGCCGGTACGGCTGGGCGATGTCGCCACCGTCGAACAGGGGGCGGAAAATAGCTGGCTCGGCGCATGGGCGAATCAAGCGCCGGCTATCGTGATGAACGTTCAACGCCAGCCTGGCGCCAATATCATTGCGACAGCGGACAGCATTCGCCAGATGCTGCCCCAGCTTACCGAAAGCCTGCCGAAATCGGTGAAGGTCACGGTCCTGTCCGATCGCACCACCAATATTCGTGCTTCCGTGCGCGATACCCAGTTTGAACTGATGCTGGCGATCGCGCTGGTCGTCATGATTATCTATCTGTTTTTACGCAATATTCCCGCCACAATTATTCCCGGCATCGCCGTACCGCTGTCGCTTATCGGCACCTTTGCGGTGATGGTATTTTTGGATTTTTCCATTAATAACCTGACGCTGATGGCGCTCACTATCGCCACGGGTTTCGTGGTGGACGATGCGATTGTGGTGATCGAGAACATCTCGCGCTACATCGAAAAAGGAGAAAAACCGCTGGCGGCGGCGCTCAAAGGCGCGGGCGAAATCGGCTTTACCATTATTTCCCTCACCTTTTCACTGATTGCGGTGCTGATCCCGTTGCTCTTTATGGGCGATATTGTTGGTCGACTGTTCCGCGAATTTGCGGTGACGTTGGCGGTAGCGATTTTAATCTCCGCCGTCGTCTCTTTGACGCTCACGCCCATGATGTGCGCGCGTATGCTCAGCCAGCAATCTCTGCGTAAACAAAACCGCTTTTCCCGCGCCTGCGAGCGGATGTTTGACCGCGTGATCGCCAGCTACGGACGCGGATTAGCGAAAGTGCTCAACCATCCGTGGCTTACATTGAGCGTGGCATTCGCCACGCTCCTGCTCAGCGTTATGCTGTGGATAGTCATCCCGAAAGGGTTCTTTCCGGTACAGGATAACGGCATTATCCAGGGGGCGCTGCAGGCGCCGCAATCGTCATCGTATGCCAGTATGGCGCAACGTCAGCGCCAGGTGGCGGAGCGGATATTACAGGACCCGGCGGTGCAAAGTCTGACGACTTTTGTTGGCGTAGACGGCGCTAACCCCACGCTGAATAGCGCGCGCCTGCAAATTAACCTCAAGCCGCTGGATGCGCGTGATGACCGCGTGCAGCAGGTGATCTCCCGGCTGCAAACCGCCGTGGCGACGATTCCCGGCGTGGCGCTGTATCTCCAGCCGACGCAGGATTTAACCATCGACACGCAGGTCAGCCGCACGCAGTATCAGTTTACCCTGCAGGCCACGACGCTCGATGCGCTCAGTCACTGGGTGCCAAAACTGCAGAACGCGCTACAGTCGTTACCACAGCTCTCTGAGGTAAGCAGCGACTGGCAAGATCGGGGATTAGCGGCCTGGGTGAATGTCGACCGCGACAGCGCCAGCCGTCTGGGTATCAGCATGGCGGATGTGGATAACGCGCTCTACAACGCGTTCGGGCAACGCCTGATTTCAACGATTTATACCCAGGCGAACCAGTACCGCGTCGTACTGGAACATAATACCGCCAGCACGCCGGGACTGGCGGCGCTGGAGACGATTCGCCTGACGAGCCGCGACGGCGGCACCGTACCGCTCAGCGCGATTGCCCGCATTGAGCAGCGCTTCGCTCCGCTCTCTATCAATCATTTAGATCAGTTCCCGGTTACGACATTTTCGTTTAACGTGCCGGAGGGCTATTCGCTCGGCGATGCGGTGCAGGCAATTCTCGATACGGAAAAAACGCTCGCCCTGCCAGCGGATATTACAACGCAGTTTCAGGGCAGTACGCTCGCCTTCCAGGCGGCGCTGGGCAGCACCGTCTGGCTTATTGTCGCCGCCGTGGTGGCGATGTATATCGTGCTCGGCGTGCTGTATGAGAGTTTTATCCATCCGATCACGATTCTCTCAACGCTGCCTACGGCGGGCGTCGGCGCGCTGCTGGCGCTGATCATCGCCGGTAGCGAGCTCGATATTATCGCCATTATCGGCATTATTTTGCTGATCGGCATCGTGAAGAAAAACGCCATCATGATGATTGACTTCGCCCTCGCCGCCGAACGCGAACAGGGGATGAGTCCGCGCGACGCTATCTTCCAGGCCTGTCTGCTGCGTTTTCGACCGATTCTGATGACCACGCTGGCGGCGTTGCTCGGGGCATTGCCATTAATGTTGAGTACCGGCGTTGGCGCGGAATTACGTCGCCCGTTGGGGATCGCAATGGTGGGCGGCCTACTGGTCAGCCAGGTATTAACTCTGTTTACCACACCGGTGATTTATCTCCTGTTTGACCGCCTGTCGCTGTACGTGAAAAGTCGCTTTCCGCGCCATAAAGAGGAGGCGTAGATGCGCTTTTTCGCCCTTTTCATCTACCGCCCGGTCGCCACCATTTTGATTGCCGCCGCCATTACGCTGTGCGGCATTCTGGGCTTCCGTCTGCTGCCGGTCGCCCCGCTGCCGCAGGTCGATTTCCCGGTGATTATGGTTAGCGCCTCGCTGCCGGGCGCCTCGCCGGAAACCATGGCTTCGTCGGTGGCGACGCCGTTGGAACGCTCTTTGGGACGCATTGCAGGCGTCAATGAAATGACTTCCAGCAGCTCGCTCGGCAGTACGCGCATTATTCTCGAATTTAATTTCGATCGTGATATTAACGGCGCGGCGCGCGACGTGCAGGCCGCCATTAACGCCGCGCAAAGCTTGTTGCCAGGCGGAATGCCCAGCCGCCCGACTTATCGCAAGGCCAACCCATCCGACGCGCCGATTATGATTTTAACGCTCACCTCGGAGAGCTGGTCACAGGGCAAACTGTATGATTTCGCCTCTACCCAACTGGCGCAAACCATCGCGCAAATTGACGGCGTCGGCGATGTTGACGTCGGCGGCAGCTCCCTGCCCGCAGTACGTGTAGGCTTAAACCCGCAGGCGCTCTTTAACCAGGGCGTCTCGCTGGATGAGGTCCGCGAAGCGATCGACAGCGCCAACGTACGCCGACCGCAAGGCGCAATTGAAGATAGCGTCCACCGCTGGCAAATCCAGACCAACGACGAACTGAAAACCGCCGCCGAATACCAGCCGCTGATTATTCACTATAACAACGGCGCGGCGGTACGCCTGGGCGACGTCGCCAGCGTCACCGACTCGGTGCAGGATGTCCGTAACGCCGGGATGACGAACGCTAAACCCGCTATTTTGTTGATGATCCGCAAGCTGCCGGAGGCCAACATTATTCAGACGGTCGACGGCATCCGGGCAAAACTGCCGGAACTGCGGGCAATGATCCCCGCCGCTATCGATTTACAAATCGCCCAGGATCGTTCGCCGACGATTCGCGCATCGCTGCAAGAGGTAGAAGAGACGCTGGTTATCTCTGTCGCGCTGGTGATCCTGGTGGTGTTTTTATTCCTGCGTTCCGGGCGCGCCACGCTAATCCCCGCCGTCGCCGTTCCCGTTTCGCTCATCGGCACCTTCGCCGCCATGTATCTGTGCGGCTTCAGCCTCAACAATCTGTCGCTGATGGCGCTGACTATCGCAACCGGATTTGTCGTTGATGATGCCATTGTGGTGCTGGAAAATATCGCCCGCCATCTGGAGGCGGGAATGAAACCTTTGCAGGCGGCATTACAGGGTACGCGGGAAGTCGGGTTTACGGTCATCTCCATGAGTCTGTCGCTGGTGGCGGTATTTCTGCCGCTGCTGTTAATGGGCGGTCTGCCAGGGCGATTATTACGGGAATTCGCCGTTACCCTCTCGGTGGCGATTGGCATTTCGCTGGTGGTCTCGCTCACGCTGACGCCGATGATGTGCGGCTGGATGCTTAAATCAAGCAAACCGCGCACCCAACCGCGTAAACGGGGCGTTGGCCGTTTGCTGGTCGCCTTGCAACAGGGTTACGGCACGTCGTTAAAATGGGTGCTTAACCATACGCGTCTTGTCGGTGTGGTTTTTCTTGGCACCATTGCGCTGAACATCTGGCTTTATATCGCCATCCCTAAAACATTCTTTCCGGAGCAGGACACCGGCGTGTTGATGGGCGGTATTCAGGCTGACCAGAGCATCTCTTTCCAGGCCATGCGCGGCAAGCTGCAGGATTTTATGAAAATTATTCGCGACGATCCGGCGGTGAATAATGTCACTGGTTTTACCGGCGGCTCGCGGGTGAATAGCGGCATGATGTTTATTACGCTGAAGCCGCGCGGCGAACGCAAAGAGACGGCGCAGCAAATCATTGATCGACTGCGGGTCAAACTGGCAAAAGAACCCGGCGCCAGGCTGTTTCTGATGGCGGTACAGGATATTCGCGTCGGCGGGCGGCAGGCTAACGCCAGTTACCAATATACGTTGCTGTCTGACTCCCTGGCGGCGCTGCGCGAGTGGGAGCCGAAAATACGCAAAGCGCTCTCGGCCCTGCCGCAACTGGCGGACGTAAACTCCGACCAGCAGGATAATGGCGCGGAGATGAACCTTATCTACGACCGCGACACCATGTCACGGCTGGGTATTGATGTTCAGGCCGCAAACAGTCTGTTAAATAATGCTTTCGGCCAGCGGCAAATTTCCACCATTTATCAGCCGATGAACCAGTATAAAGTGGTGATGGAAGTCGATCCGCGCTATAGCCAGGATATCAGCGCGCTGGAGAAAATGTTCGTTATCAACCGTGACGGAAAAGCGATTCCCCTCTCTTATTTCGCCCAATGGCGGCCCGCCAATGCGCCGCTGTCGGTGAACCATCAGGGATTGTCCGCGGCGTCCACGATTGCCTTTAACCTGCCGACCGGCACATCGTTATCGCAGGCGACGGAGGCCATTAATCGCACAATGACGCAGCTTGGCGTCCCCCCGACGGTACGCGGCAGTTTTTCCGGAACGGCGCAAGTCTTCCAGCAGACCATGAATTCGCAGCTTATTTTGATAGTGGCGGCGATCGCTACCGTCTACATTGTGCTGGGGATACTGTACGAAAGCTACGTCCATCCGCTGACCATTCTCTCTACTCTGCCATCGGCGGGCGTTGGGGCGCTTCTGGCGCTGGAGCTCTTCAATGCCCCTTTCAGCCTAATCGCCCTGATAGGGATCATGCTATTAATTGGCATTGTGAAGAAAAACGCCATTATGATGGTCGATTTTGCGCTTGAAGCGCAACGAAGCGGCGGCCTGACGCCGGAACAAGCCATTTTCCAGGCCTGCTTGTTACGCTTCCGTCCAATAATGATGACCACGCTGGCGGCGCTGTTCGGCGCACTGCCATTGGTGTTATCTGGCGGAGACGGTTCGGAATTACGGCAGCCGTTGGGGATAACCATTGTCGGCGGTTTGGTCATGAGCCAGCTCCTGACGCTCTATACCACGCCGGTGGTGTACCTCTTTTTCGATCGTCTGCGGCTGCGTTTTTCGCGTAAAAATAGCAAACCGGTAGTAGAGATATGACAGAACTTCCTGACAACACCCGCTGGCAACTCTGGATTGTGGCATTCGGCTTTTTTATGCAGTCGCTGGATACCACCATCGTCAACACTGCGCTGCCCTCCATGGCGAAAAGCCTGGGGGAAAGCCCGCTGCATATGCACATGGTAGTGGTGTCATATGTTCTTACCGTCGCCGTGATGCTCCCCGCCAGCGGCTGGCTGGCAGATAAAATCGGCGTGCGTAATATTTTCTTTGCCGCCATTGTGCTGTTCACGCTGGGTTCGCTGTTTTGCGCCCTCTCCGGCACGCTTAATCAACTGGTATTAGCGCGGGTTTTACAAGGCGTAGGCGGCGCGATGATGGTGCCAGTCGGACGCCTGACGGTCATGAAAATCGTGCCGCGCGCGCAATATATGGCGGCGATGACCTTCGTCACCCTACCGGGACAGATCGGGCCGTTACTCGGCCCCGCGCTGGGCGGGGTGCTGGTGGAATATGCTTCATGGCACTGGATCTTTCTGATCAATATCCCGGTGGGAATTGTCGGCGCTATGGCGACCTTTATGCTGATGCCAAACTACACCATAGAGACCCGGCGCTTTGATCTGCCGGGGTTCCTGCTGTTAGCTATCGGCATGGCGGTACTCACGCTGGCGCTGGACGGTAGTAAAAGCATGGGGATTTCGCCCTGGACATTAGCCGGACTTGCTGCGGGCGGCGCGGCAGCCATTCTGCTCTATCTCCTCCATGCCAAAAAAAACTCAGGCGCGTTATTCAGCCTGCGATTGTTCCGCACGCCCACGTTTTCACTGGGGTTGCTGGGCAGTTTTGCCGGGCGTATCGGCAGCGGTATGCTGCCGTTTATGACGCCGGTCTTTTTGCAAATTGGTCTTGGTTTTTCACCGTTTCATGCCGGTTTGATGATGATCCCCATGGTGCTGGGCAGCATGGGAATGAAGCGGATTGTGGTGCAGATAGTTAACCGTTTTGGCTATCGTCGGGTTCTGGTAGCGACCACGCTCGGACTGGCATTGGTTAGCCTGTTGTTTATGTCGGTCGCGCTGCTCGGCTGGTATTATCTCCTGCCGCTGGTACTGCTTTTGCAGGGAATGGTGAACTCGGCGCGCTTTTCTTCCATGAACACCTTAACGCTAAAAGACCTTCCCGATACGCTGGCCAGCAGCGGCAATAGCTTATTATCGATGATTATGCAGCTCTCGATGAGTATTGGCGTCACTATTGCCGGAATGCTGCTGGGTATGTTTGGCCAACAGCATATCGGGATAGACAGTAGCGCCACACATCACGTCTTTATGTACACCTGGTTATGTATGGCGGTTATTATCGCGCTACCGGCGATAATTTTTGCCCGCGTGCCGAACGATACACAGCAAAACATGGTCATTTCACGGCGTAAAAGGAGCCTGTAATGAAAGTCTGGCGGCCCGGAATCACCGGCAAGCTGTTTCTGGCGATTTTCGCCACCTGCATCGTGCTGCTGATCAGTATGCATTGGGCCGTGCGCGTCAGTTTTGAACGCGGATTTATTGACTATATCAAACACGGCAACGAGCAGCGGCTACAAATGCTGGGCGATGCGCTGGGCGACCAGTACCAGCAACACGGCAACTGGCGTTTTTTACGCAACAACGATCGCTTTGTTTTCCAGATTCTGCGTTCATTTGAGCATGACAACGACCGCGATAAACCCGGCCCCGGTATGCCGCCGCACGGTTGGCGCACCCAATTCTGGGTCGTCGATCAAAATGGCCGGGTGCTGGTCGGCCCACGCGGTCCGGTGCCGCATGACGGTACTCGCCGCCCCATTCTGGTCAATGGCGTCGAAGTCGGCGCGATTATCGCCTCGCCTGTCGAGCGGCTGACGCGCAATACGGATATTAATTTTGATATGCAGCAGCGGCGCGCCAGCTGGATGATCGTGGCGTTATCAACGTTGCTGGCCGCGCTGGCGACGTTTTTGCTGGCGCGTGGCCTGCTCGCCCCGGTCAAACGGTTGGTCGAGGGTACGCACAGACTGGCGGCGGGGGATTTTACCACGCGCGTGACCCCAACCAGCGCTGATGAACTGGGAAAACTGGCGCAGGACTTTAACCAGCTTGCCAGCACGCTGGAAAGAAACCAGCAGATGCGCCGCGACTTTATGGCGGATATTTCCCACGAACTGCGCACGCCGCTGGCGGTATTGCGCGGCGAACTGGAAGCCATTCAGGATGGAGTTCGCCAGTTCACGCCAGAATCGGTTACCTCCCTACAGGCGGAAGTCGGTACGCTTACCAAACTGGTTGACGACCTGCATCAGCTTTCGTTGTCTGACGAGGGCGCGCTGGCTTACCAAAAAACGACCGTCGATCTTGTTCCCCTGTTGGAAGTCGCTGGCGGCGCGTTCAGAGAACGCTTTACCAGCCGGGGGCTAACGCTACATTACGCGTTGCCGGATAGCATGACCGTCTTCGGCGACCCGGATCGCCTGATGCAACTGTTTAATAATCTGCTGGAAAACAGTCTGCGCTACACCGACAGCGGCGGCGGCCTGCATATTTCCGCCGAACAACGCGATAAATCATTATTCCTGACCTTTGCCGATTCTGCACCGGGCGTCAGCGATGAACAGTTACAAAAGCTTTTTGACCGTTTTTACCGCACGGAAGTGTCCCGTAACCGCGCCAGCGGTGGTTCTGGACTGGGGCTGGCAATATGCGTCAATATTGTACACGCGCATAACGGTCATCTTCACGCCGCTCATTCGCCTTTTGGCGGGGTTAGCATTACAGTAGAGTTACCGCTGGATCGCGATTTACAGAGAGAAGTATGACTGAATTACCCATTGATGAAAACACGCCACGCATTTTGATTGTTGAAGATGAACCCAAGCTGGGACAGCTGCTTATTGACTACTTACGCGCGGCGAGTTACGCCCCCACGCTCATCAATCATGGCGACAAGGTACTGCCGTATGTGCGTCAAACGCCGCCGGATCTGATTCTGCTGGATCTGATGCTGCCGGGTACCGATGGTCTGACGCTATGCCGGGAAATTCGCCGTTTTTCCGACATCCCCATTGTGATGGTCACGGCCAAAATCGAAGAGATCGATCGGCTGCTTGGGCTGGAAATCGGCGCCGATGATTATATCTGTAAGCCTTACAGCCCGCGCGAAGTCGTGGCCCGCGTGAAAACCATTTTGCGCCGCTGTAAACCGCAGCGCGAACTCCAGCAGCAGGATGCCGAAAGCCCGTTAATGATTGATGAAAGCCGCTTTCAGGCCTCCTGGTGTGGTAAAGCGCTGGATTTAACCCCCGCTGAATTCCGCCTGCTAAAAACCTTATCGCTTGAACCGGGTAAAGTTTTTTCCCGCGAGCAGTTGTTAAACCACCTCTACGACGACTACCGTGTGGTGACCGATCGTACTATCGACAGCCACATTAAAAACCTGCGCCGTAAACTGGAATCGCTGGATGCCGAACAGTCATTTATACGCGCGGTCTACGGGGTGGGATATCGCTGGGAAGCGGATGCGTGTCGCCTGGTATAATGATTATTGGCATAACAATAACAAGGTCGTAAAACGATATTTTCCGCCAACGCTATTCTGGCGGAATTAACACACTGTCCTCTTTTCTTTGGCCAAGCGGTATCCCGAAAACCATGACGAACGCGATCGGGGACAATAAATTATTTGGCCGCTCTTTTTAGTTTACCGATATACTGTGAGTAGTTTTTTAAACTTATTGCGCATTAATTCATTAAGTGAATCTAAAAATAAATAAACATAATACCAACTTAATTATACATGGATTTTTATGACAGAAACGTCATCTCACCGCTATAAACCACGCAATATAATAAATGCGCCAAATGTAAAATCGTCTATTTTTTCCCGGAGCCAACAACGCGGCGACAGCGAAAATATCCAGCGCTGGTTAAGCAACCATTTTTATCGTTGGATCATTGGTGACTTTCCCCATGTTTATCCTGTGCGATCCGTCGCCGATTATGCCGTTTATTTTAGCGCTGATGCAGAAATCCCCGCCTGGCTGGCGCCAAAGCTGGGTGGCGATGAGCGCTTTTACTACCTTAATGTTCAGCACCCGCAACTTGTGGCAATGGAAAGAGATTTAGTGGAATTTCTTTCACGTCAGGAAGGAACGCGGCTGGAAACTAAACTGCAGCGCATCAACTGCTTTACCGTGCTGGCAATGCGCGAAGCGGAGCATCAAAAAATGCAGCGCCTGCGTGAACAAGGTTGGTATCCCTCCAACAGCGAGGCGCTAAAACCGGTGATGACGGTGAATAACGGCGTGCTGGTTGAGTTTGATGCAACAAACCCCGGCCTGCGCAGTGAGATGGCGTATGAATCCTGGCATATGCAACACTGCGTCGGAGATTTTGATAATAAAGGCGCGCTTTCCGGCGGCTACGGCGATTACTACGCCCGGCAAATTGAACAACAAAAACTTCGCCTGTTCAGCCTGCGCGACGGCAATAATATTCCCCACGTCACAATAAGCCTGGTGGTTGGTAATAACGGCCTGAGCATTGATCAGATTAAAGGTAAGCAAAATCGCCATCCTATTAAGAAATATGCTAACGATGTTTTATCTCTGTTACGCCATCTGCAACCACTTCCTGAGCGCCACGCCGATTGCGAAGAGATGGGAATAGTTTATGAAGCAACGCCGGAATATTCAGGTTGGAAATTTATTACTCATATTCATGACCTCAATTTTCTGCTCAATGTGCTGCATGACAATTTTCATTTAATGGAGCACTTCCCTACGCCTCCGGTGGCTTTACAGTGGCTGCTGCTGCACAGCGCCCCGGAGGCGCTGCGCTATCTTCAGGTTGTTGATCCTAACGTGGCGACGGCTGCGGAAATGCTGTTTCCACGGCATGAATGGCACCCTACGCTTGCCGGAAAAAACACCAGTAGTGAACCTTTCGAAATTGAAAGCCTGACGCTACAAACCACGCGCTATCTTTCTGCAACCAGGGAGGAGCGCTAATGTTCTGGATTGTTCTTATTATTGCCGCCCTATTTTTTAGCTGGCGCAACTACAAAAAAAACAAACCGCTGATTGCGGCCCGTATCGCCGAGGAGAAAGAAAAAGATCGCCTGAAGGATCTGCGTCGCGATACCCGGCGGCGGCAATGGGCGCTGGCGCTAGCTGATATCCTCGCCCGGCGCAACGGGCTACCGATCAAAGGCGTTGAGCTGGTCTTCAAACTTGACGATGACAAACGCCGCTATCTGGCACAGCAGGTAAAAAAAGAGCTGGGCTTGAGCGAAAATCTCGACGATGCAGCGTTACGCCACAAGGTTGAGGATATCTTACGCCGCTGGCCTGCGGGCATCGGCAGCTCGCCGCGCACGTTTTACCATTATCTGGCGGCCCAGGGACAGGTCCGCGACGCGCTGGCATTCGACTGCATGCGCACCGCCTTCCTGACCCGCTGTATCGCCGGGCTCGGCTGGTGTGATGAAAATCAGGCCTGGCTGGTGTTGTTACTTAACGCCCAGCGCGCTCAGGACTGTTTTGATTCCTGGGAGGATTACGCCACCGCCTACGTTCGCGCACGCCGGGTATGGCTCACGCTACGTGACACGCCAACAGCGCCTGCCGGACGGGATTTACAGGAAGCCACCCATTATCTGCAAGACCCTGTCAGCCGCTGGCGACAACTGCCGTGGAATGAATTCAAAATTTTCGAGCCGATTTAAAGGACGCTTTATGGAACAGGATGATCGTCTGCTCAACGCTATGTTTGAGATGTGCAACCACAAAAATCCCCTCAATGACGGGCAACGCGAATGGCATATCGCCGATATTCCCGGCCTGCTGCGCGAAGAACGCTATGACGAACTGGACGAACGCTACAACCAGGCGCTGACGGAGAGCTTTACCAGCCGCGAAGCGGAAAAGCGCTATTTCTTCGCCTGGAATCAAATGGACAACCCTTTTTACGATATGGACACGCTGGTTGAGGCCGGGCCGCAAGGATTAGCGCTGATCAAAAACTGGCAGCGCGCCCGCCCCCGCTCTACTCACGCCTGGCTTGCCGAGGCGCAATACTGGAATCACCGTGCGTGGCTGTATCGCAGCTATGGCTGGGCGAGAGAAACCACCCGAGCGATGTGGATCTGCGCTGCCGCCTGCAACGAACGGATGGTCATCGCCGCGCTCAATGCTATCGACTGTGAACCGCGCCAGTGGATGGCGGCGGCCCTGACCAGCACCAACTCAAAAGTCTTCGGCCAGCCCGACTGGCTGGTTGAGTTCCTCGTGGGCGCGGATGTTGCCGGGCAGCCATTAATGGAGGATCTGGCTGAATATCATCGCCATTCACCGCAGGAGGTGGACGCGCTGATGGCCCATTCCGGGCTGTCGTTTGCCGACGCGGTTTGCCCAAATTTGCCGCGCCCGTCCGTATTGCCGGAGTGCGATGACGATGCCGGGCAAAAATACTGGCTCGCCGTCTGCCTGGCTATTTTCCCGACGGCATTTTACGTGCTGGATGAATATATCCCGTTTCGTATGCCACGCTGGAGAGGGTCTCACGAGGAGATCCGCGAATTTCTGGAATCAAGCGTATGCGATCACCTTTCTGCCGCAGAACGTGAACATCTGGAGCTATTAATCTGGTGGGACGATCACCGCGATCTGCGCATCAAAGAGGTTGACTCCCCGGCAGAACAGGAACGTATTATCGCCAAAGCCGAAGAGATTAGCCTGCGAGCGCATATCCAGGAATCTCGCCACAACGCGCTGGAGTGGCTGCGGGTCTGCTATAGCGATCTGGACGATAATGACGCGCTCTGGCGAACCCTTCAGCGTTCGATCGTGGAAAAAGTTAAGCTCAACAATTACTTCTCTGATGACACGATAAAGTTCGCCCTGCGCGATTTTCCTGACACCTGGTGGATGTATAATTTTCTCTGTCAGAATGCGCAGCAAACGGAATTCGCAGTGCCGAAAATCCGTCGTGGCTACTTTCAGTACGCCGGGCTATTGGGTTTCGAAAAGGATGAGGCGCAAGGCCTCGCCTGGCTCGATAGCGTCGCCGACATTCAATATAACCATAACTGGCGGGCGGCGATTAAAAATTTCGACTGGTTCGGGCTCCCAGAACATTTCGTGCCGCTGGCAGAGCTGGGCGCGCAAAGAAATATACCCGCCGCGCTAAACCTGCTGGGCCTTGAACACAATAATAAAGAGAACAACGGCCTACTACCTTACGATCCTGCCATCGCGTTAGGGTATTTTCAGCGCGCGGCGGAGATTTTGCACCGGCAGTTAGCGCTGCGCGAGAGCACCCCGTACAAATTAATAGATAACGGAGGCTATACCGACTATGAAAATGACCTGAAAAATATTCATTTCAGCATTGGCATCTGCAACCAGCGTCTGAGTAAACAAGAACTTGATACCGAAAAACGTTCCGCTTATGAAAAAGAACTGCTCGATAATCTCTGGCTGGCGCATCAGTTCGGGCATAAAGAAGCCTGGGGCTTGTTCCTGCTGAATATTTTTGAAGTGAAGGATATTACGCTGGCGCATAAGCATCTGGAACTAGTGCAACAAGAGGCCAACAAAGGCACGCTACATGCTATGGTGACCCTATCGCGCCTGCACGGTAATAAATACGATCGAACGCTGTTTAATATGAAGCTAAGCGCACGCTGGGCGCATTTTGCCTTCACGCTTTACCCGGATAATGAAATCGTTATGGACTGTCTGGACCACCTGCATTTCGATTCTTTCTGGAAACGCTTTCGTTTCGCCTGGTATACCGTCCGCATCCCGAATTCAGAGCTGCCGGGACAGGTCAACTCAATGGTGTAAGGTGGTTTACTCCCCTCTCCCACGGCGCTACAATGCCCGCCCTTAAAGTGAGGACTCTCCTCCAGCCGCCTCATCAGGTGAGGCGGATCTGACCTGTCATCAGAACGAGAAAATGATGTTTAAACCAGAACTCCTTTCGCCGGCGGGAACGCTGAAAAATATGCGTTACGCTTTCGCTTACGGTGCCGATGCCGTCTATGCGGGCCAACCGCGCTACTCTTTACGCGTGCGTAATAACGAATTCAATCACGAAAATTTGCAGCTTGGCATCAACGAAGCCCACGCGCTCGGAAAAAAATTCTACGTGGTGGTGAACATCGCCCCGCATAATGCCAAGCTCAAAACCTTTATCCGTGACCTGAAACCCGTCGTCGAGATGGGCCCGGATGCGCTGATCATGTCCGATCCAGGGTTGATTATGCTGGTACGCGAGCACTTCCCGGCAATGCCGATTCACCTGTCGGTACAGGCTAATGCCGTAAACTGGGCGACGGTAAAATTCTGGCAGCAGATGGGGCTGACCCGTGTGATTCTCTCCCGCGAGCTGTCGCTGGAAGAGATTGAGGAAATTCGCCAGCAGGTGCCGGATATGGAAATAGAAATTTTCGTCCACGGCGCGCTATGCATGGCCTATTCCGGCCGCTGCCTGCTTTCCGGCTACATCAATAAACGCGATCCGAATCAGGGCACCTGCACCAATGCCTGCCGTTGGGAATATAACGTGCAGGAAGGAAAAGAAGACGTTGTCGGCAACATCGTGCATAAGCACGAACCGATTCCGGTACAGAACGTTGAGCCGACGCTCGGTATCGGCGCGCCGACGGATAAAGTGTTTATGATAGAAGAGGCCCAAAGACCGGGCGAATACATGACCGCGTTCGAAGACGAGCATGGCACCTATATCATGAACTCAAAAGATTTGCGCGCTATCGCCCACGTGGAGCGCCTGACGAAAATGGGCGTCCACTCGCTGAAAATCGAAGGCCGCACCAAATCCTTTTATTACTGCGCCCGTACCGCGCAGGTCTACCGTAAGGCCATCGACGACGCCGCCGCGGGTAAACCCTTCGACCCTACGCTGCTGGAAACGTTGGAAGGTCTGGCTCATCGCGGCTATACCGAAGGTTTCCTGCGTCGCCATACGCACGACGATTACCAGAATTACGAGTACGGGTACTCCGTTTCCGAACGCCAGCAATTTGTCGGCGAGTTCACCGGCGAGCGTAAAGGCCAACTGGCGGCCGTGGCGGTGAAAAATAAATTCTCCGTTGGCGATAGTCTGGAGCTGATGACACCGCAGGGAAATATCAATTTCACCCTGGAACAGATGGAGAACGCCAAAGGCGACGCTATGCCGGTGGCGCCTGGCGATGGCTATACCGTCTGGATGCCCGTCCCGCAGGACGTTACGCTGGATTACGCACTATTGATGCGTAATTTCTCAGGCGAATCAACGCGTAACCCCCATGCCAAGTAGTTAATTGCGGTTATTTTTTCATGGCGGGAAGATTCTTAGAAATTGATCACATACCGCTTCGCTCAATGCGGGTATTATTCAACGCGCTGAAAAACATAACCCATAAATGCTAGCTGTACCAGGAACCACCTCCTTGGCCTGCGTAATCTCCCTTACGCAGGCTTATTTTTTGCATATAATCAATAAAAAAGTGGTACTTCCCGCCATATCCAAAAATTGACCACACTAACCAAAGCGCAAATGGGCGCTTTGGTTTAGAGACCTCCCCTATCCATTGCCAGCCAGCAAGTCACAATCCTCCCCGCATCCGGTCAGACTCAGGGCTTGGCATTCTGACGTTTACGTTTAAAATCAGTGAATTAAATCAAGAACTACTTTGTGCGAACTTATACAAAAAGTTTCCAGGTTATTAAATTAAGGTTAAAAACCGATAATTTAAGCGTGTAAAGTTATGGCACGTTTTAATGCCGCTTTTACAAGGATTAAAATAATGTTTTCCCGGATTAGAGGTTTGATTTCATGTCAAAGTAATACTCAAACCATCGCACCTACGCTCAGTCCACCTTCATCAGGCCATGTAAGTTTTGCCGGGGTTGATTATCCTCTATTACCACCAGATCACCAAACACCCTTCCCACCGTCACGTATAATCGGTATCCAGAGTTATTCCTTTATCCTGTAAAATGTGATACAGATTCTCCATTGATCTAATAACTACCTCAATTTCACATTCAAGTTTCTCTACAGAACTTTCATTGAGTGAGAAGTTGAGAGCCAGTAATAATGATTGTGAGTTATTATCATAACACAAATGTGGTCCATTATTCTCTGCAAACCATAAATTAGCATTGAGAAATTCAAAAGCAAGATTATTATTATCCGGAGGTCTTCCGCAAAAACCGTATATCATTATATACTCGCTATTAGTGCTTGTTAGTAAGATACGGTAACGGTTATCTATAATAAATGAGCATAATCTGTTTTCGTCAAAGGCAATTGAATCGGAATTTAATTTTAGTGAAAACTGTCTTAATAAGCGATCGGCTCTTGAATACATAACACCCCATACTCTATTTAAAGAGTTTCTATATAAGTCATAAGCCTCTTGTCTGGACGCTTAACACCCCGTGTCATCGTCGGAATTCATCTTTTCCCTATGACTTGCTGTGTTTGCTCATTTATGGCCAGGCTGGCCGGGTTCTGATGCCATTTGCGCTAAGGTATAGTCCGGCGCATATTCCCATCATACCAATTCCCCCCATGCCAAGCGATGCGCCTAAAACCGTCAGAGCGGTAGTATATGCAGCACCACTACTGACACTGGCGACAGCCCCTGAGCATACCCCACTGAAAACACTTGTAAACAATGCCGAGGTTCCCAGACACATTAAACATCTGGGTTTATTGCCGTAAGCGTTAAACTCAACGATTTCAGCTACTGGTTTTTCGTCATTACCCCGTTCAGAAGGAGGGAGCAATGGCGTTTGCGCATTCACGCCTGAAGTGACATTCATATAAACCTCTTCATACACATGCCTGTTTATGTTTATGAGAAAAGCGGTACCTCAGGCACAACTATAAGACACCGCGCTAAGTCATCATCTAAATAGGTTTTATTTGATAACAAGAATAGTGTACTGCTAATAGTGCGTCTTGTTCCTGCCAAAGCAGTCTAAAGAACATTTCGATTTTATGCTATTAAAAAGTATGTTTGGTAATAAATATCAGGTTTTTATCTGATATTATGGTGTTTGAAATTAATACTGATAACTGACGTATGTTCGTCTTGTTAATCCTCCGTTTCGTTATTAAAGGCGCTATATCGGAAAGCGTCTGACTCCCCCTTGTGGTTTCCCTGCACTCTCACAAGCGCTACTCAATGCGCATACCGGCATCTCTCTTGTCGCCATTTGTCTTAAACCATGCTTCGCTTACCGCTGCGTACAGCAGGAAGAAAAACGGTAAAGCAATAAGTGCGCAACATTTCAATTTTCATCCTGTTCTGACCTCGCTTTTTCATTTCTGCTATACACTTTCTGGAGATTGTTGTTCAACCTATTAAGGCATAACGGATGGCTAACTTTCCCGCCAGCTTACTGATACTCAATGGCAAAAGCGCTGATAACCAGCCGCTACGTGAGGCCATTACTCTCCTTCGCGACGAAGGCATACAGATTCACGTTCGGGTAACCTGGGAAAAAGGCGACGCGCAGCGTTACGTTGATGAAGCCCGTAGACTGGGCGTTGAAACGGTGATTGCCGGCGGCGGAGACGGTACCATTAATGAAGTGTCGACCGCGCTCATCCAGATCCGCGACGGCGTAGCCCCTGCACTGGGCCTTTTGCCGCTCGGCACTGCCAACGATTTTGCCACCAGCGCCGGTATTCCTGAAGCGCTGGACAAAGCGCTGAAACTGGCGATTGCCGGAAACGCGATGGAAATTGATATGGCCAGGGTCAATGATAAAACCTGTTTTATCAATATGGCGACGGGCGGTTTTGGCACCCGCATTACCACTGAGACGCCGGAAAAACTCAAAGCCGCGTTGGGCGGCGTCTCCTATCTTATCCACGGTCTGATGAGAATGGATACGCTGACCCCTGACCGCTGCGAAATACGTGGCGAAAACTTTCACTGGCAGGGAGATGCGCTGGTGATCGGCATCGGCAACGGTCGTCAGGCCGGCGGCGGGCAGCAATTATGTCCCACCGCGCTGATTAACGACGGGCTGTTACAGCTACGGATTTTTACCGGCGAAGAGCTGCTGCCGGCGCTGTTTTCCACACTCACGCAGTCAGATGACAATCCGAATATTATTGACGGCGCCTCGGCGTGGTTTGATATTCATGCACCGCATGAAATCACGTTTAATCTGGATGGCGAACCACTCAGCGGACAAGAATTTCATATTGAGGTGCTACCTGGCGCATTACGCTGTCGGCTGCCGCCAGACTGCCCGTTGCTACGTTAATAACACCTGTCGCTGGCCGGATGCGCTCACATCCGGCTTTTCTTCGTTGAACTCAGGCGATGGTGACTTTGCTATCCAGATAGACATCCTGTACGGCGTTAATCAACTTCACGCCATCAGCCATCGATTTCTTAAAGGCTTTACGTCCCAGAATTAGCCCCATTCCACCGGCTCGTTTGTTGATCACCGCGGTACGAACCGCGTCGCCGAGATCAGTATCGCCGCCGTCCGCGCCGCCGGAGTTGATAAGCCCGGCGCGTCCCATATAGCAGTTCGCCAACTGGTAACGAACCAAATCAATCGGGTTATCGCTGGTCAGTTTGCTGTACACGCGATCGTCGGTATAGCCGAAGTTGACCGCTTTATAACCGCCATTATTCTCGGCCATTTTCTGTTTCACAATATCCGCACCAATCGTAGCGGCCAGATGGTTGGCTTGCCCCGTCAGGTCAGCGGATACATGGTAATCGACGCCGTCTTTTTTAAAGGAAGAATTACGCAGGTAAGCCCACAATACGGTCACCATACCCAGCTCATGCGCACGCTCAAAAGCGGCGGAGATCTCTTCAATCTGGCGACGAGACTGTTCCGAACCGAAATAGATCGTCGCGCCTACCGCCACGGCGCCCATATTAAACGCCTGCTCAACGCTGGCGTACAGGGTCTGATCGTACTCTGTCGGATAGCTCAATGTTTCGTTGTGATTCAGTTTGACCAAAAACGGAATACGGTGCGCATAACGCCGTGAAACCGAGGCCAGTACGCCGTAGGTAGAGGCCACGCAGTTACAGCCGGCCTCAATCGCCAATTCAACAATGTTTTTTGGATCAAAGTAGCGCGGGTTGGCCGCAAAAGAAGCGCCGGCGGAGTGCTCCACTCCCTGATCGACGGGCAGTATCGAAAGGTATCCTGTTCCCGCCAGGCGACCAGTATTATAGAGCGTCTGCATATTACGCAGAACGGCTGGTAGACGATTATTGTCAATCATCACCCGGTCAACGTAATCCTTGCCGGGTAGATAAAGCTGATCGGAAGGAATGGTCATACAACGATGCTGTAAAAGGCTGTCGGCGTCTTTGCCAAGCAACTGCGCAATATCAGTCATAGCTATGCTCCCGTAAGTTCCGATAAGGTATCGGAAGGTGAATAGTCCTGCCCCGCAGATTGCGGGTCGCAATAAGCCTGGTACTGACCGACCATTTTTGCCAACTTTAGCGCATTTTTTCGGCGCTATCTGCTGACTCGATTCACGTTCGAAAAAGTGTTAGATCGGTCAAAATTAATGCTTAATGGTATTTAAAAGGTATTATTAAATGGTATTGTCGTGGCGTACCTTACCTGTCATGAAGGATTCAAAAATGAAAACGACCTTTAAACTGTCGTTCATGATGTTCGTGGAGTGGTTTATCTGGGGCGCCTGGTTCGTCCCCCTGTGGCTATGGCTAAATAAAAGCGGGTTTTCCGCCGGTGAAATAGGCTGGTCTTATGCCTGTACCGCCATTGCGGCGATCCTGTCGCCGATTCTGGTCGGCTCCGTTACCGACCGTTTTTTCTCGGCGCAAAAAGTCCTGGCGGTACTGATGTTTGCAGGCGCCGTGCTGATGTATTTCGCGGCGCAGCAAACCACCTTTGCCGGATTCTTTCCGCTGCTTCTGGCCTATTCATTGACCTATATGCCGACCATCGCGCTGACAAACAGCATTGCCTTCGCTAACGTACCGGACGTTGAACGCGATTTTCCACGCATTCGCGTTATGGGAACCATTGGGTGGATTGCCTCCGGCCTCGCCTGTGGATTCCTGCCGCAAATGTTAGGCTATAACGATATTTCCCCCACCAACATTCCACTGCTCATAACCGCCGCAAGTTCAGCGTTGCTGGGCGTATTTGCGTTCTGTCTGCCAGACACGCCGCCAAAAAGCACCGGCAAGATGGATATTAAAGTGATGCTGGGGCTGGATGCGCTGGTCCTGCTGCGCGATAAAAACTTTCTCGTTTTCTTCTTCTGTTCCTTCCTGTTTGCGATGCCGCTGGCCTTCTACTACATCTTCGCTAACGGCTATCTGACGGAAGTGGGAATGAAGAACGCCACCGGCTGGATGACGCTCGGCCAGTTCTCTGAAATCTTCTTTATGCTGGCGCTGCCCTTTTTCACTAAGCGCTTTGGTATTAAAAAGGTATTATTGCTTGGTCTTATTACCGCCGCGATCCGCTACGGCTTTTTTGTCTATGGCGGCGCGGAGACGTACTTCACTTACGCCCTGCTGTTCCTCGGTATTTTGCTGCACGGCGTAAGTTACGATTTCTACTACGTCACCGCCTACATTTATGTCGATAAAAAAGCGCCGGTTCATATGCGTACCGCTGCGCAAGGGCTTATCACCCTCTGCTGTCAGGGATTCGGCAGCCTGCTGGGCTATCGCCTCGGCGGTGTGATGATGGAAAAAATGTTTGCTTATCCGCAACCGGTTAACGGGCTGACATTCAACTGGGCGGGCATGTGGACGTTTGGCGCAGTGATGATTGCCGTCATCGCGCTACTGTTTATGATTTTCTTTCGCGAATCGGACAAAGAGATCACTGCTATTGACGATCGCGATATTGCGTTGACACAAGGGGAAGTAAAATGAAAGCAGAACGTATTCTCGGTGCTCTTTACGGGCAAGCGTTAGGGGATGCGATGGGAATGCCCTCTGAGCTGTGGCCGAGAACGCGCGTCAAAGCGCATTTCGGCTGGATTGACCGCTTTCTGCCCGGCCCAAAAGAGAATAATGCCGCCTGCTATTTTAACCGCGCGGAGTTTACGGACGATACCGCAATGGCGCTCTGCCTGGCCGACGCGCTACTCGAATGCGAAGGCAGTATTGATCCCGAGATTATTGGACGTAACATCCTCGCCTGGGCGGAACGCTTTGATGCGTTCAATAAAAATGTACTCGGCCCGACGTCAAAAATTGCGCTGAATGCGATTCGCGACGGCAAACCCATCGCGGCGCTGGAAAATAACGGCGTGACTAACGGCGCGGCCATGCGCGTTTCGCCGTTGGGCTGCCTGTTGCCGCCAACTAACCTGACAGCCTTTATAGCAGAAGTAGCGTTAGCCTCCAGCCCGACGCATAAATCCGATCTGGCGGTGGCTGGCGCCGTGGTTGTCGCCTGGGCCGTCTCGCGAGCGGTTAACGGCGACACGTGGCAAAGTATTGCCGACTCGCTCCCCGCCGTCGCCCATCAGGCGCAGACAGCGCGTATTACCACGTTTAGCGCCTCGCTATCGTCACGTCTGGAACTGGCGCTAAACATTGTCCGCCGCGCCGACGGCGTCGAATCTGCCAGCGAACAGCTCTATCAGATCATCGGCGCGGGAACCAGCACCATTGAATCGGTTCCCTGCGCTATCGCCATGGTGGAACTGGCGAATACCGATCCTAACCGCTGTGCCGTGCTGTGCGCTAACCTCGGCGGCGATACCGACACTATCGGCGCGATGGCTACCGCCATTTGCGGCGCGTTGCACGGGGTAAGCGCCATTAACCCCCAGTTAAAGCAAACGCTGGACGAGGTTAATCAGCTGGATTTTGCGCGCTATGCCGTTGCGCTGGCGAGTTATCGTCAACGGCGGGAGGCACTATGAACGGCGCACGGTTGCTGACATTATTACCGACCCTGCATACCCGGCGTCCGCTCACCGTTATCGGCGCGGCAGTGATCGATATCATTGCCGACGCCTGGACGTTGCCGCGTCGCGGAGGCGATATTGAACTGCAACAACAGAGCGTCAATGTCGGCGGCTGTGCGCTGAATATTGCCGTGGCGTTGAAACGACTGGGGATTGACGCCAGCAATGCGCTGCCGCTGGGCCAGGGCGTGTGGGCGGAGAGGATTCGCCGCCGTCTGGCAAAAGAGGGATTATCCAGCGTGATTGACGCGGTTGAAGGGGATAACGGCTGGTGTCTGGCGTTAGTCGAACCGGATGGCGAACGCACGTTTATGTCTTTTAGCGGCGTGGAAAACCAGTGGAATGCGGACTGGCTGTCGCAGCTCAGGACACCGCGGGGCAGTCTTGTCTACCTGTCCGGCTATCAACTGGCCTCGTCCTGTGGCGAACCACTGATCCAGTGGCTGGAAACCGTCGACGATGTCACGCCTTTTATCGATTTTGGCCCACGAATCGGTGATATTACAGACGATACAATGGCGCGCATTATGGCCTGCCGGCCCATCGTCTCCCTCAACCGCCAGGAAGCCATCATCGCTGCGGAACGCACCGGGCTTGCGACCGATACGCGCACTTTCGGCGAAGCATGGGTAAAACGCTTTTCCGCGCCGCTGGTGGTGCGCCACGATAAAGACGGAGCGTGGTATTTTAGCGCGCAATCTTCCGGCGTTGTGCCAGCGTTTCCGACAACCGTGGTGGATACCATCGGCGCAGGCGACAGCCATGCTGGCGGCGTGCTGGCAGGACTGGCGTCAGGCTGGCCGCTCGCGGATGCCGTACTGCTGGGAAATGCGGTGGCAAGCTGGGTGGTCGGGCATCGCGGCGGCGACTGCGCGCCCACGCGCGAGGCGCTACTCCTCGCACACAAAAACGTATAGGTCGCTACGACAATAACTGATGCTGTATTCAATAGGCCGCTGCTGCTGATCGAGCGCCACCTGCTTAATCACCAGCACCGGCACTTTACCATCCATTTGAATATGCGACTGAAACTCATCATCCGGCATCCGGGCGCTGACGCGAGATCGGGTACGCTGAGGGTAAATGTGCTGGCGACGAAAATAGTCATACAGCGAAATGCCAATCGCGTCGACATCATGAATCAGATGCGCGGGCACCCAGGACTCTTCAATCGATACCGCGTCCTCATCAACATAACGAATGCGTTTGAGTAAAAAGACGTCGCTGCCTGCGGGGATCGCCAGGTGCTGCGCGACCTCATCCGGACAACTTACCACGCGTTTGTTAACCCATAGCGTATCCGGTTTTTTGCCGCGCAAGACAACCTGCTGAGAAAATCCCCGCGCCTCTTTCAGGGAATATTCAAAGATATTATTGATTTGCGTACCGTAGCCGCGGGCGCGCGTGACGACACCCTCTTCTTCCAGCGCCTGCATCGCTTTTCGTACCGTGATGCGCGAGACGCCAGTAAGCTGGCTGAGATCGCGTTCGCCAGGCAAAATATTACCGTGCTCAAGAATACCGCTGCGCACGGCATCCTTTACCGTCTGGGCGAATTTCATGTATAGCGGCGTATTATCCGCCGCTGAAATTCGTTCATTCAGTTGCGCGATGAGCCGGGTATGCGCTTGTTCCATTTATCTTTCCTGACGACGGGTCTGTAGGCAGTATACTACCACCACGCGTGGAAATGATGTACCGGACCAATGCCCTTCCCCACTTCCAGCGTGTCCGCCTGCGCCAGCGCCGCCGAAAGCCATGCCTTCGCCTCGTTTACCGTCTCTCCCCAACAGCGATGCCGGGGCCGTAACGCCGCCAGCGCCGCCGACAACGTACAGCCCGTCCCATGCGTATTTTTGGTGTTCACACGCGGCGCGCTAAAACGCTGCTCGCCCTCACGGGTAAAGAGCCAGTCCGGGCTTTGCGCATCCTCTAAATGCCCGCCTTTCATCAATACCGCTTCACACCCCATCGCCAGTAACGCCCGCCCCTGCGCCAGCATCTCCTGTTCCGTACGCGCATGGGGCGCATCCAGCAACGCTGCGGCTTCCGGCAAATTAGGCGTAATCAGCGATACCTGCGGCAACAGCCGGACGCGTAATGTTTCTATCGCAGAGGGCGAGAGCAACGGATCGCCGCTTTTCGCTAGCATCACCGTATCCAGCACCACATTACGTACATGATGGCGCTGTAGTCGTTCCGCCACGGCCTCGACAATATCGGTTTCCGCCAGCATCCCGATTTTCGTGGTATCAATGCGCACATCGCTGAGCACGGAATCAAGTTGAGCGGCGACAAAGTCCGGCTCTATCCGGTACACCGACTGTACGCCACAGGTATTTTGCGCCACCAGCGCGGTGATGACCGAACAGCCATATGCGCCCAGCGCGGAAAAGGTCTTGAGATCCGCCTGGATACCGGCCCCGCCGCTGGGATCGGTACCGGCAATCGTCAGCGCGTTAATTCTCTTCATTGGCCGCCTCTACATCCAGATGATAGAGCGCATCAAGAAAAGCCGGGATGAAGCTGCCCGGTCCTTCGCTACGCTCTGCCGCGGTCTGTCCAGCCAGTTTCATCCAGCAGCAGGCCGACGCGACATTGTCCAGCGCGGCGCCCGGTAACGCGCAACTGGCGGCGACGACCGCCGACAACGCGCAGCCGGTGCCTACAATGCGAGTCATTAACGGATCGCCGCCGGGAATGCTCAGCGTGCGCTGACCGTTAGTGACGTAATCTACCTCGCCGGTGACCACCACGATGCAGTCTATCTGACGCGCCAGCGCCTGCGCCGCAGGCAGTGCGGCCAACGCCGCCTCGGTGGTATCTACGCCGCGTCCGCCCAGCGCCATGCCGGATAACGCCAGGATTTCCGAGGCGTTGCCGCGTATTGCCGCCGGGCGCAGGGACAAGAGATCCAGGCAAAATCGCCGACGAAATTCCAGCGCGCCTACTGCGACAGGATCAAGCGTCCACGGCGTTTTGGCATCATAAGCGCTTTCTACCGCCGCACGCATCGCTTCAGCGCGTGAGGCGGTTAATGTTCCGACATTAACCAGCAAGGCGTTGGCGATGGCGGCAAACGGTCTGGCCTCGACAGGATCAATCACCATGGCGGGTGAAGCGCCCAGCGCCAGCAACGTATTGGCGGTAAACGTTTGTACGACGTCATTCGTCATACAGTGCGTAAGCGGGGAGAGCGCGCGAAAGTGTTTTAACGTATGCGCCGCAAGCGTGCGGCAGTGCAGGTCAGGCTGCATGGTTCAGCTCCTGCCCGCGTGAAGAAGGGACACGAGCAGTGTCAGACTTCCCTACGCTGGCATTATCCAGATCAGGTGGTACGGGTATTTCTCAGCCTTCACAAAGAAGGGCACCCCGAGTCGTCAAGCCCCACCGTGTTAAGCGGGGTTTCGCTATTAAGCATACTGTCTGCGCCAGACAATGTAAATTTACAGCCAACGGCGGACGATAATTTCAGCGTTATCAGATAGTTCTCAAAACCTATTCGGTTCTGGCAAACTTGCTGGCGGATATGTTGCTGCACGACGCTTTCGTTTACACTTTTTACGAAAAGGGGCGTGAGATAACAAAATAGCGCTTGTCAGATACGCCACCAGCAGAAATGATACACACGATGTTAACTGACCCGCATATGTGGAGGGTAAAAGTATGAAAAGTAAGTTGCTGCCTTGCGCGCTGTTGCTTGCAACCAGTTTTGCATGGGCCGCCCCCGCGACAACGGGCATTGATCAATATGAGTTAAAAAGTTTTATCGCCGACTTCACCCACTTCAAGCCCGGCGATACCGTTCCGCAGATGTACCGCACCGATGAGTATAATATTAAACAGTGGAAATTACGTAATCTGCCCGCGCCAGCTGCCGGTACTCACTGGACCTATATGGGCGGCGCGTATGTACTGATTAACGATACCGATGGAAAAATCATCAAAGCCTATGATGGCGAGATTTTTTATCATCGATAATGATATACGCACTCTTTGTATAAAGAGTGCGTACAGCATAAAATTAATTATAAGATACCACGATTAATGCTTTCGATTGTAATGGCCCCGCTTTAACTTTTGCAGGATCAAGAACATAATATGTGGCAAAGACAGGAATAGCTTCCACCGAATTCACTGCACTGCCTTTGGCATAGGTTTTGAAAATACTGTTTATCGCTGCTCCTTTGTTTATTTTAAGCAGGCTCCGATTTGAATCTCTTAAGATAAACCCAACGCCATTATCGTTATCCGGTTTCAGGACTGCTTCATTCTCATCCCAGACTAAATCACTACGTAGATTCACCGCTATTTGCCGTGATGTCAGCATCGCATTCCGTACCTGATTTTTGCAATCCAGAATAATATCACCCTGCTTAGAAAATTCACTAACCTCTCCTTTAGTGCGGAGTTTAGTTATAGGCACTGGGTCCAGCGTGATGGTGAGATTCTGGGGGGCGCAGGTAGTTTCTTTACGGTTGTAATTTATCGTTAAATTGGCTTTATAAACGCCTTTCCCATTCAGATCAGTGATAACGTTCGCAACACACTCTCTATTCCCCCAACAGCCAATATATTTTAAAATAAATACCACCCAATCGCTACCGCTCCATTGATTCTTTGCACCCGACATCACCGTTATATTATCTATCGTAACCGAGTATCCCCCCCTGGCAGACACAGTCACCGCCTCCAGTGAGTTTATTTCTGAAATCGTTATCTTATAGGGGGCTTCAATTACACCGTTTTGGTTACGCATATTTATCGCACTACTGCTTTGCCATTCAACTTTTAATTTTAACTTAACACTATCATTCGGCCCCATACCAATAATATGATCGGATGTCTCTAATTTAGTCACAACATCACTATTAGAACAATTGGCATCAGTGAAACCATTTGTAATAATGGCTGACTCCTCCCCCCCCAGCATTAAGCTATCGGATTGAATCGTATAATCCTTCGTGTTGGTTAAGGTCGCATTACACGCCGCGTAACCCAACTGCGTAAACTGCATCATTATTAATAAAAATAGTAGTCTTTTCATGGCGTCACCTAAAGATTACCGACAAATATAAACGTTATTTTCATCAATCTGTTTATCAAAAGTGATCTTACAGAAAAGACCCTGTTGTTTATCTGTTGCGACTTTTACCGAAACGGGAATCTTTTCAGTACGAATAAATACCCGGCTCCCCTGACCTACCAGTCCTACATTATTTCCCTCGTCATCTTCCACTTCATAACCAAACGTTAAAGGCTCGCCATCTGCGCGCCGCGCCAGGAAATAAAAAGGTTTACTGGTCTCTGTTTCAAAATCAACCACCACTACGGCTCCGCGATAAGGCACTGTAACTTTACGGTTTCCCAGCAGAGCGACATCACTTTCACTCTCGGAGACATCAAGAGAGATAAAATTTTGCCGGTATGGCGTCAATGCTTCAAATACGGCATAACCTTTTGCATTGGTACGTAAATAGGGACGCCCCTGCACCGCCGCGCCTTCCAGGTACGGCGCGTTAATAATCGCGATAGTATCATTAAGGCGAGAGGCTAAATGCACGCCATCGGCCCATGCAACCAGCCCTCCCTGAATATTTCCGCCCACCTGATGATATTGATTGGATTGGCTGTAACTGCCGCCGACCGTCGCCAGCGGGGCGTTCCAGGTTACTGATCCCCCGAATGTCGTTTGGTGTTCCTGTCGCTGCTGGCTGAGGTTAGTCGTATAATTAAACTGATCGCGATTACCGAACGTGCCGCTAAGGCTGGTGTTATTCGCCTCATAACCTTGATCGTCAAAGGTGGTGGAATTCGATAAATGGATATCACGATTCCCCCCATTCTCCTTTACTCCCCATGTTAAGGGAATCGATAAATAGATATTAAAGCGCTTATCTTCACGGTTATCGCTGTCATAAGTCTGGGTTGCCGATAGCGTAAAACTGAGCCGCTGCCAGGTATTACTGTAGCTTAACTGATAATCCTTGCCTGTACCGCTACGCCCCCAATAGTCGCGCCACAGGGCGCTGGCAGTAAAATATCCCCACCCATCGGGTAGCGTCTGATTAATATTGAGAGTGAAAGTATTTTTACGCCCAAAGTCATTCTCATAATAATCTGCAATATCATAAATATCGTCATCATCGCGACGATAGTTGTCCCGGTTATTAGCCCAGACATGATCGTTAAAAGTGCGATAATCACGTGATGAGTAGCGATATGCTGCCAGAGAAAAATGGGTGGCTGATTGCGGGAGATATTTATTCCAGGCAATCTGGTAGCTTTCCCCATCAAAAACATCGCCATTATCCTGCTTGCTATGAGACAACGTACCGTCGACAGATACCGCGCCAATCAGCGTGTTCCACCCGGTGCCAAGGGTAAATGAGCGATAATCGCTGGCTAACATCGTTCCGCCATACAACGTTAGCAGGTTATTGACCCCGTACTGATAGGTTCCCTGGAGAAAATCAGTTTGCTGAGAGGCTCCTTCAATTCTGCTTCGTCCGGCGGCGAAATCATATTTTGCTACGCCGGGCTGCACCATATTGGGAACGGAAGAATACGGAACAATAAACCGTGAAACAGTACCGTCAGCCTCTTTAACGCTCACGTCCAGATCGGCTCCCCCCCTGCCAGCTGAAGATCTTCAAATACAAAGGGGCCAGGCGGAACTTCTTTTTGATAAACAATGAAGCCATTCTGTTCAACCGTCACCAGGGCGTTACTTTGCGCCACGCCACGCACAACCGGAGCGAAATTTTGCTTAGAGTGCGGCAGCATTTGCATATCACGCCAGAAGCGCACCCCGCGAAAGCGCACCGTATCAAACATATCCCCGCTAGTGTACTGTTCCCCCAGACGCATTGTCCCCAGTACCGCCGGGAAATCACGTTCCAGATACAGAGTATTGCTCTGCCATTTGCCAGCTGAATTGTCACTTTTGGAAAAATTAGCGTTAGAATGTAATTGCCATCCAAGCAGATTCAATCCGCTGACAAAATTTGCGTAAGTATTTTTCTCACTACCGCCGCTTTTATAATGGCTGTAATATTCGCTGGCATAATACGATGTATAAAAAGCGTTAATTCCACGGTCCCATGTCTCTGGAGACGCATAGCCCGCTTCATATTCCAACACATAAGCCTGAGGGACGCTCAGATAAAGGTTAAAAGCGGCAGTGTCATAAGAAACACTACCTCCATGAACCACCGTTTTCAGCGCAATACATTCATTTTCTACTGTTGTACTCTGCGGGGTAAATTTAATTCCCAGGCTGGCGATCAGATCCGGAGAAATACAGGTACTATCGGGGTCATCCTGAATATTAACCTCATAAGTTCCACGCCATTCTTTATTGACATAAACGTCCATCTCATAAACGCCAGCCATGGGTTTGGTGCTATCAATCTGATAACGGGACACCTTTTCACCTTTCAACCCACCGAACATAAAGTTAGTATCGAATGTTTCTTCTTCAGCCCAGGCGGGTGAAGTAAGCAACGCTGCAAAAAGTGACAGCGTGATGGCGTTTAACTTTTCCATTATCTATCCTTAGGTTAATTCCCCGCTTTTAATTTTCTATTTTGATAGTCTCGTTTAAATAATTCCCAGAATCATCAATTAGCGTCACGGTATAACTATTTACAACTGCCGTTGTGGTGATACTCTGCGATGACCATGGAGCCAGCAATAAGGTTTCTTTATTTACTTTACTTTTTGCTTTAACTTCTGAAATAGTGATCCAGTTTGCGGAATTATTTTTCACGCTAATACTCCCTGGCGCACGAAGCAACTGCAAGCGGGAAAATGTTGCTTTATCGACTTTCTGTACCCCCGGTGGACGATAGATCAACTTTATCCGGTTTTGTAGCGCAAATTTAATGATGTTTTTATCTTTGTTCTCGTCTGAATTTGGTGGAATATCCAGTACATTGAGGTAGAAAAGACTTTCACGATCGCCAGGCAAGTTATTAGCGAGTTTTTTTATTTTTAATTGCTGACCTGAATTTGCCGCGACTCTAATTACAGGTGGGGTCATAATAAATGGAACCTGTAGTTTTTCTGGCGGCAGGCTGGTATCACCGTTATCAATCCACGCCTGGATGAGTGAGCTTCGTTTACCGTCATTCATTAATTGTACGGTAATATCTTTTTTCTGCGCCGGATAAATAATACGTGTACCATATATATAAATGCCGCTCCACGCAGGCATAGCGGCACAAGCCAGGCATAATGCAATCATCCGTTTCATGGCCGATAACCTTATAAAAGAGATACAAGCGGCTAAAAGCTTAGCCGCCAAAAAAAGATTGTTAATCAGTTAATACCGTCATTGTCAGTACAGATTCAACAGAACCTGGTGTTACAGTATTTTCAACGGCGGCATAGCGGGCAGAAAAGTTCAGGGTATATACACCATTTTCAAACTTACTTGAATTCAGAGTGTAATTCCCCGACTCATCAGGTTTCACCTGAATACCATCAAGATAAACAGCGAAGCCCGCGCCATTATTAGTAGCATTATTTTTGGTGATTTGCATATTATCCACAAATTGAGAACGGTTAAAACTAATTCGTGGATTAGCTGTATTCGAACATTTTACTTTTAAAATCGCTTCTGGACTAGTGTATCCTGTATATATATCGCCAGGGTTTAAGTCAGTCAATCTATCAACACCTACCTGGGATAATTCAATAGTCGCGCTATTTGCGCCTTCGAACGTACAGGATGTTCCTACCACTTCTCCGTTGATTTTTAATTCACCCATATCTTCATCAGCAGCAAAAGCCCCAGCGCTCATAAATACAGCAGACAATACAGAAGCAGCAATAAGTGAACGTTTCATAATCTCTTCCTTAATGAAGTAATTTCTATTTGTTAAGAGTTATTAACCCTTGCAAAGAAAATTCTCATAGACAGGAGGTTATCGCAATGTAAACACGATGTTTTGTTGATTTAAAACAATTTACAGATTGCAATATAATTGCAACAAATAATCATTGCTTATCATTATTTTGTAAACTTATTAATTTCCGAAATTTACTGCCCTTAAATATAAACACAACAAATAAAAAAAAGCCCATATCATTGATATCAATGATATGGGCCTGCGGAATTAATAAAAATTAGTCGTAATGATTAACAACAATCTGTCGGGTGCTATCACCAGGCACCGTGTATAGCTGCGTTGTCACACCTCTCATCGGCGTAGCGGCGGGTGTTTGCAGCGTTGAAACGTGGATAGTGTTGCCGCAACGCTGCTGCAACTGTGCGTTTACCACTTCTGTACTGCACGTTGGCGCGGTCACTTTTCCACTGATGGTTAATGTTGCGGTGTCGGAGGCAAAAACGGGTACGCTTATCCCATAAGCCGAAACTATAATTCCCATCAGCAAATATTTTTTCATAGTGAGCAATTGTTCCTCTGGTGAACGTCAAACAGTATGCAGGCCGTCCTGATGTGCAGTATGAACGTATCGATACCTTAAAACCAATTGAAAAAATAAATCAGTAGGATAGGTGTGATCAATTCAAATAATGTTTTTGCCGATTATTTCAGATAAACGCCTGTCTGTTTAAGCAGGAATTAACAATGCGGGGGCTATTATTTCATTAATACATTCACTGCATCAATATATATTAATACAGTGAATGCCATATTCTCTTTAGAATACGTCAGGAGGATTACACCGCGCGGAAGGCGATTTCTCCCGGAATCACTTCACCCTGCCAGTAAAGCTGTGCCGCAACGCGATCGGCCAGTTCGCGATAGATCGCGGTAAATTCGCTCTCCGGACGGCTAACCACCGTCGGCGTACCGCGATCGAGATCTTCGCGCAGACTAATATGCAGCGGCATCTGACCCAGAAGCTGAGTATGGTATTTTTCCGCCAGCTTCTGCGCGCCGCCCGTGCCGAAGATCGGTTCGTGATGGCCGCAATTGCTACAAATATGCATACTCATATTTTCCACAATGCCGAGCACCGGCACTTCCACCTTCTCGAACATCACGATACCTTTTTTGGCGTCGATTAGCGCGATATCCTGCGGCGTAGTCACCACCACCGCGCCGGTTACAGGAATGTTCTGCGCCAGCGTTAGCTGAATATCCCCGGTTCCCGGCGGCATATCCAGTACCAGATAATCCAGATCCGGCCACAGCGTCTCCTGCAACATCTGCATCAGCGCCTTACTGGCCATTGGGCCGCGCCATACCATCGCGTTATCGTCAGTCACCAGATAACCGATCGAGTTGGTCGCCAGGCCGTGAGACATAATCGGCGCCATATGCGTACCGTCTGGCGATGTCGGGCGCTGATCTTCTGCGCCAAGCATGGTTGGGATCGACGGGCCGTAAATATCGGCATCGAGAACCCCGACCTTTGCGCCTTCAGCCGCTAACGCCAGCGCCAGGTTTACCGCCGTGGACGATTTACCCACCCCGCCTTTACCGGAGCTCACGGCAATGATGTTTTTCACGCCATTAATGCCAGGCTGATTTTTGACGCGTTTCAGCGTCGCAATGTTGTACGACAGTTTCCAGTCGATCGCTTTTGCGCCTGTAATACGTAACAGATCGGCGCTGCATTGCTCTTTTAAGACCTCAAACGCGCTGTTCCAGACGAACGGCATGACCACCTCAACGTGCAGCGTATCATCCATCCAGGCGACGTGGTGCAACGCCTTAAGCGTGGTGAGGTTATGCTTCAGGGTTGGGTGCTGAAAATTCGCCAGCGTCCCGGCGACCATCGCTCGCAGGGTATCTGGTGATTTGGCCTGGGATTGTTCGTTCATCCCGACTCCTTTTGTAGTTCTGAAAAGTACGATTGTAACTTTGTAGTTTACTCCAGCGGTA
Organism: Salmonella sp. NW38; assembly: GCF_051807745.1. NCBI lineage: Bacteria > Pseudomonadati > Pseudomonadota > Gammaproteobacteria > Enterobacterales > Enterobacteriaceae > Salmonella > Salmonella sp. NW38. Next base: position 143,691 of record NZ_JAMMTO010000008.1, read on the forward strand.
ACAATTATTCATTTACGGATAAATGCCCTTATCGCTTGGCGCAGTAATTACCATTTTGGTACTATCAAAGCCCTTTTTTACAACAGAAGAAGTAATACCCACTATGACTCAAGTCGCGAAGAAAATTCTGGTAACGTGCGCGCTGCCGTACGCCAACGGCTCTATCCACCTCGGCCATATGCTGGAGCACATCCAGGCTGATGTCTGGGTCCGTTACCAGCGAATGCGCGGCCATGAGGTTAACTTCATCTGTGCCGATGACGCTCATGGCACGCCGATCATGCTGAAAGCGCAGCAGTTTGGTATTACGCCGGAGCAAATGATCGGTGAAATGAGCCAGGAGCACCAGACCGATTTCGCCGGTTTTAATATTAGCTACGACAACTACCACTCAACGCACAGCGACGAGAATCGCGAGCTGTCCGAGCTGATTTATACGCGCCTGAAAGAGAACGGTTTTATTAAGAACCGCACTATCTCTCAACTCTACGATCCGGAAAAAGGCATGTTCCTGCCGGACCGATTTGTGAAAGGCACCTGCCCGAAATGTAAATCCGCGGACCAGTACGGCGATAACTGTGAAGTGTGCGGCGCAACTTACAGCCCGACCGAACTTATCGAGCCGAAATCCGTGGTGTCCGGCGCGACGCCGGTAATGCGTGACTCCGAGCACTTTTTCTTTGACCTGCCGTCATTTAGCGAAATGCTGCAGGCGTGGACCCGCAGCGGCGCGCTGCAGGAGCAGGTGGCGAATAAAATGCAGGAGTGGTTTGAATCCGGCCTGCAGCAGTGGGACATTTCCCGCGACGCGCCGTATTTTGGTTTCGAAATCCCGAACGCACCGGGCAAATATTTCTACGTCTGGCTGGACGCGCCGATTGGCTATATGGGCTCCTTCAAAAATCTGTGTGATAAGCGCGGTGACACGACCAGTTTTGATGAGTACTGGAAAAAAGACTCCGACGCCGAGCTGTACCACTTCATCGGCAAAGACATCGTCTATTTCCACAGCCTGTTCTGGCCTGCCATGCTGGAAGGCAGCCACTTCCGTAAGCCGACCAACCTGTTCGTTCACGGTTACGTGACGGTGAACGGCGCGAAGATGTCTAAGTCGCGCGGCACCTTTATTAAGGCCAGCACCTGGCTGAAACACTTTGACGCCGACAGCCTGCGCTACTACTACACCGCGAAGCTTTCTTCACGCATTGATGACATCGACCTGAACCTGGAAGACTTTGTCCAGCGCGTCAATGCCGATATCGTCAATAAAGTAGTCAATCTGGCCTCGCGTAACGCCGGTTTTATCAATAAGCGTTTCGACGGCGTGCTGGCGGCTGAACTGGCCGATCCGCAATTGTATAAAACCTTTACTGACGCCGCTGCGGTGATTGGCGAAGCATGGGAAAGCCGTGAATTCGGCAAAGCTATCCGTGAGATTATGGCGCTGGCCGACGTCGCTAACCGTTATGTTGACGAGCAAGCGCCGTGGGTGGTGGCTAAACAGGAAGGCCGCGACGCTGACCTGCAGGCCATTTGCTCGATGGGCATCAACCTGTTCCGCGTGCTGATGACGTATCTGAAACCGGTACTGCCGACGCTTTCTGAACGCGTTGAAGCCTTCCTGAACAGCGAACTGAACTGGGATGCCATCGAACAGCCGCTGCTCGGTCACAAGGTCAACACCTTTAAGGCGCTCTACAATCGCATCGACATGAAGCAAGTTGAAGCGCTGGTTGAAGCGTCTAAAGAAGAGGTGAAAGCCGCAGCTGCGCCGGTTACCGGCCCGTTAGCCGACTTCCCGATTCAGGAAACCATCACCTTTGACGATTTCGCCAAAATTGACCTGCGCGTAGCATTGATTGAAAACGCCGAGTTTGTGGAAGGCTCTGACAAATTGCTGCGTCTGACGCTGGATCTGGGCGGCGAGAAGCGTAACGTCTTCTCCGGCATTCGTTCCGCCTACCCGGACCCGCAGGCGCTGATTGGCCGCCAGACGGTAATGGTCGCCAACCTCGCGCCGCGCAAAATGCGCTTTGGCGTTTCCGAGGGAATGGTGATGGCCGCAGGCCCTGGCGGGAAAGATATCTTCCTGTTAAGCCCTGATGAGGGCGCGAAGCCTGGCCAGCAGGTGAAATAAGCAACAAGCCGGAGCATGCTCCGGCTTTTTTAACCGCTTAATCCTGACTGGCATATCGCCCCCTCCGCGCGTTTTAACTTTTTCCTTAATAAGCAATAGCGCTAAGACTCCATATCCGGACTGCTAAATAACGGCTAAAAGTCATATTCTATCCCTCCCTGATACATTGCTATTACTGGGTTAAATTAATTCATTGAAATTATTTTAAAAACCCAATCATTATATAAAATGGAGTTTTAGATGAAAATTTCTGGCAAGTTATTGTCCGCGGCTTTGGCTTCCGTACTGGTGTTCTCTCTTGCTGGCTGTGGCGATAAAGAAGAATCAAAGACCTTTAACGCAAACCTGGCGGGGACAGAAATTTCAATTACCTACACCTATAAAGGTGACAAAATCATTAAGCAGACGTCTGAAAGTAAAATCAGCTATGCCACTGTAGGCGCTAAAACGAAAGAAGATGCCGCCAAAATTCTCGATCCGCTGAGCGCGAAATATAAAAATATCGCCGGAGTAGAAGAAAAATTAACCTATGAAGATACCTATGCCCAGGAAAACGTCTCTGTGGATATGGAAAAAGTGGACTTTAAAGCGTTACAGGGAATCTCTGGGACAATGGTGTCCGGCGATACCAGCAAAGGTATCAGCATGAAACAAACCCAGACGCTGCTGGAAGCTGCTGGTTTTAAAGAAGCGAAATAACTGGCAGGCATAATGTATTGCATCGACTGATAAAGTCGCTCAGGGCGCTGCTTCGGCAGCGTCTTTTCTTTATGAATTCCGAAAAAAGACAGCCTCGCTGTAAGTCCCCTCGCCAAAGCCTATAATCCCTGAATTCCTGGCTACACCAATACTTAACGACAAGGAATTGTTATGCGGATTCTACGCCTTATGGCGCTGCCACTATTCGCGCTCTCTCTATCGGTTAGCATAACTGGCTGCGATCAGAAAAACGATACTCTCCAGGGAAAGCAAAATAACATGACAGCGTTTATCAAAAAGATAGCCGCTAACAAAGAGTCAGAGGAAACACAACGCTATGTAGGTAATCTCAACGGTATTGAAATCAAGTTAACCTATTACTACAAAGGGGATATCGTTTTACGTCAAGCATCTGAAAATAAAATACTTTATAAGATCCTGAAAGCCAATAATAAAGAAGAAGCACAAAAAATGCTAAGTCAAGTCAGCGACTCTTATCAGGGTATACCGGGTTTGACTGAGCGAATCGACTATTATGATAGCTATGCTACGGAATATGTGAATATTGATTTTACCCAGGCAAAAATGAGCGACCTCTGTAAATTGCCAGGATCATCAATTGACAACTGTTCCGCGCACTATCTGTCAATGATTCGCTCGCAGAAGCTGTTGGAAGAGAGCGGGTATCATAGAATCAATTAGTATAATAATGCGTTTTCCCGGTCAGACAGGACGCTGCCGGGAACAATACCGCAGAATTACTTCGCCGCGTGTTCACGGGCCGCCAGACCGCGCAGAAAATAACGCATAAACTGATCGCCGCATTCGCGGAAGTTCTTATGATCCGGCGCGCGCATCATCGCGGTGATCTCTGGCATTGAGACACGAAACAACTGACCGGTAAGTATCGCCAGGATATCATCTGTTTTTAGCGAAAAGGCAATACGCAGCTTTTTCAGCACAATATTGTTGTTGATACGACGTTCCGCCGTCAATGCAGGCGCCGCCTCATCTTTGCCGCGTTTTTCATAAATGAGGCCATTGAGAAATGAGGACAACACGATATCCGGGCAACGCTGAAACCCCTCTTCCTCTTCTTTGCGCAACCAGATTGCAATCTGCTCCGGCGTAGCATCAACGTTACCCAGCGCCAGGATGCGCGCCAGATCGGTATTATTAGCTTTTAAAATGTAGCGCACGCTACGCAGAATATCGTTACTCAGCATGAGGCCTTCGGTCGTTTCTATGGCAAAACGATATTCTAACAGTCTTTTACAGGCCAATCGCCTCTTTTAAACTTTTCAGATAGCGACGGCTTACCGGCACCGTCAGGCCGTTGCGTAAAATCAGCTCTGCCTGCCCATTATCCTCCAGCCGAATTTCTTGCAAATGGGCCATATTCACCAGAAACTGACGATGACAACGCAGTAGCGGCGTCCGGCTTTCCAGCGTGCGCAGCGTCAGCTCGGTAAACCCCTCTTTACCTTCACTGCTGGTCACATAAACGCCGCTCATACGGCTACTGACAAAGGCGACATCATCCATTTGCAACAAATAGATCCGGCTGTGTCCGGTACAGGGAATGAATTTAAGCGCCTGCTGGTTTTCCGGCAGCAACGAAACATCCTGTTTACTGCGCTCCTGACGCAGACGATGTAACGTTTTTTCCAGCCGTTTCTCCTCTATCGGCTTGAGCAGATAATCAAAAGCGTGTTCTTCAAAGGCTTTGATGGCGTATTCGTCAAACGCGGTCAAAAAAACGATATACGGGCGGTGTTCCGGGTCAAGCATTCCTACCATCTCCAGCCCACTGATACGCGGCATCTGAATATCCAGAAACAGCACATCAGGTCGCAGCTTATGTACCGCGCCAATCGCTTCTACCGCGTTCGCGCATTCCCCCACAATCTCAATGTCATCCTGCCCCTGGAGCAAAATCCGCAGATTTTCCCGCGCTAACGGCTCATCATCCACAATCAGCACTTTAATCATGCGTCCTCCTCCAGTGGAAGTCGTAATGTAATTCGGGTAAAACAGTCCGGCTCGCAGGCCACGCTAATACCATAATCATCGCCAAAGTGTTCGCGCAGACGTTTATCCACCAGACTCATCCCCAGCCCGCTACTGCCGGCGGAAGACTGATACAGTCCCGCATTATCTTCAATATCTAACATCAAATGCTGCCCTTCGCGCCGGGCGCGAATAGCGACGTTGCCGATATCAAGCAGTTGCGACGTGCCATGTTTAATGGCGTTCTCAACAATCGGCTGTAACGTAAACGCGGGCAATTTCTGACGTGAAAGCGTCGATGGAACATCAAGCTGTACCTGCAGACGCGACTGAAAGCGCGCTTTTTCAATTTGCAGATAAGCGTTCACGTGTTCAATTTCATCCGCCAGCGTGACGATTTCCGACGGGCGTTTTAAATTTTTGCGAAAAAAGGTCGACAAGTACTGCACCAGTTGGCTGGCCTGTTCGCTGTCGCGGCGAATCACCGCTTTAATGGTATTGAGCGCGTTAAACAGAAAATGCGGATTCACCTGCGCGTGCAACAGCTTGATCTCTGACTGCGTCAGCAACGCCTTCTGCCGTTCATACTGCCCGGCCAGGATCTGCGCGGATAAAAGCTGCGCAATACCCTCCCCCAGAGTACGGTTAATTGAGCTGAACAGTCGGTTTTTCGCTTCGTACAATTTAATGGTGCCCATGACTCGCTGATTTTCGCCACGCAGCGGGATCACCAGCGTCGAGCCGAGTTTACACTGCGGGTGTAGCGAACAGCGATACGGCACTTCGTTGCCATCGGCATAAACCACCTCTCCGGTTTCAATCGCTTTCAGCGTATAACCTGATGAAATGGGTTTGCCCGGTAGATGGTGATCGTCGCCAATACCGGTAAAAGCCAACAGTTTTTCGCGATCGGTGATGGCGACGGCGCCGATATCCAGCTCCTGATATAACACCTGCGCCACCTTCATACTGTTCACTTCGTTAAATCCCTGACGCAGAATCCCCTCCGTTGACGCGGCGACCTTCAGCGCGGTAGCAGAAAATGCCGAGGTATATTTTTCAAACATGGCGCGCTTATCGAGCAAAATACGCATGAACAGCGCGGCGCCAACGGTATTCGTCACCATCATCGGCGCGGCAATATTACTGACCAGATGCAGGGCATCGTCAAACGGCCTGGCTATCAGTAAAATGATCAGCATCTGCACCAGTTCGGCAACACACGTAATTGCTCCCGCCGTCAGCGGGCTAAACACTTTGTCCGGGCGTCCGCGACGTATGAGAACGCTGTGTACCAACCCGCCCAGCAGCCCTTCGACGATGGTGGAAATCATACAGCTCAGCGCCGTCATGCCGCCCATAGAATACCGATGTAACCCACCGGTCAGACCGACCAGCCCGCCGACGACCGGTCCGCCGAGTAGGCCGCCCATCACCGCGCCAATCGCGCGGGTATTGGCAATCGAATCTTCGATATGCAGCCCAAAATAAGTGCCCATAATGCAGAAGATAGAAAACGTGACGTAACACAGAAGCTTGTGCGGCAGACGAACTGTGACCTGCATAAGCGGGATGAACAGGCGCGTTTTACTCATTAGCCACGCAATGACCAGAAACACGCACATCTGCTGAAGCAGCAGCAACACCAGATTAAACTCGTACATACCCGCAAACCACACTTCAATTAAAAGCGCGTAACATACATTGAGTACGATTAACTTTCTTTGAACTGTTGCATAAAAATATGAATTCGTGAATACGATCACTTTTAAAACGCCGCGCCGCAACCCGCTACTTCGCGTTTTAATGCATAAAAAACAGGCAAAACTTCCTGGTTAGTAAAAGAGCGTCTAAAGTTAAACTGGGACCTCGCGAGCAAGGGTGAAACGATGGCGCTTTACACAATTGGTGAAGTGGCTTTGCTTTGTGATATCAATCCTGTCACGTTGCGCGCGTGGCAGAGACGTTATGGACTTTTAAAACCACAGCGAACGGATGGCGGTCATCGTCTGTTTAACGATGCCGATATCGACAGAATCCGCGAAATCAAGCGCTGGATAGATAACGGCGTCCAGGTCAGCAAAGTCAAAGTGCTGCTCAGTAGCGACAGTAGCGAACAACCTAACGGCTGGCGCGAACAGCAGGAGATCCTGCTGCACTACCTGCAAAGCAGTAATCTGCACAGTTTACGGCTATGGGTCAAAGAACGCGGTCAGGATTATCCAGCCCAGACATTGACCACTAACCTGTTCGTCCCCCTGCGGCGACGATTACAGTGCCAACAACCCGCCCTTCAGGCGCTGCTCGGCATTCTTGACGGTATCCTGATCAACTATATTGCGCTCTGCCTGGCGTCTGCGCGTAAGAAACAGGGAAAAGATGCGTTGGTGATCGGCTGGAATATCCATGATACCACCCGCCTGTGGCTGGAAGGTTGGGTCGCCAGCCAACAGGGATGGCGAATCGACGTGCTGGCGCACTCGCTTAGCCAGTTCCGCCCGGAACTGTTTGACGGCAAGACGTTACTGGTATGGTGCGGAGAAAACCAGACGCTGGCGCAGCAGCAGCAACTCCTGGCATGGCGCGCCCAGGGACGCGACATTCATCCCCTTGGCGTTTAAACAGCAGCTAACAAATTAGCTTTAATGTATACTCCTTTTATTAACATAAGGAGTACATAATGCGCGTAGCGAAAATCGGGGTGATCGCCCTTTTCCTGCTGATGGCTATTGGCGGTATCGGCGGCGTGATGCTGGCAGGTTACAGTTTTATTTTGCGTGCCGGGTAAGCGCGCGCGTCAGCCTTTCAAACAGGCGATCGATAATGATCGCCGCCAGCGCCACCAGCAGCGCCCCCTGGATAACATAGGCCGTATTAAAGCCGCTAAGCCCGATAATGATCGGCGTGCCTAACGTACTGGCCCCCACCGTTGAAGCGATGGTCGCCGTACCAATATTAATAATCACCGAGGTTCGGATGCCCGCCAGAATCACCGGCGCGGCCAGCGGCAGCTCAACCTGATACAACTGTTGGCGACGGCTCATTCCCATACCGCTGGCAACGCTCATCACGCTGGCAGGCACCGCGCCCAGCCCGGCCAGGGTCGCCTGCAGGATGGGCAACACCCCATACAGGATCAAGGCGATAATGGCCGGTTGCTGACCAAAACCCATGACGGGTACCGCGATCGCCAGTACCGCGACCGGCGGAAAGGTCTGCCCGACGGCGGCGATAGTCTCCACCAGGGGACGAAACTCCTTCCCACTTTCTCGCGTGACCGCAATCCCTGCGCCGACGCCCACCACGACGGCAAACAAACTTGAGATGCCCACCAACCAGAAATGGGCGAGCGCGAGGGCGGCAAAACTCTCCTGTTGGTAGACCGGGCGCGGTAAATCGGGAAACAGCGCGGCGAAGAACGGCTGGCTATAAGGCAATCCAAACAGCAGAAGCAAGAACAGAACAATAAGCCAGAGAAGCGGATCACACAGTCGTTTCACGGGGGGACGTCTCCGAAAGCAGATCGCGGAAATGGAGCGTACCGCAGGGCTCGCCCTGCTGATTCGCCACCGGCAGGACGTCGCACCGGCGGGCGACAAACATCGATAGCGCATCGCGTAACGTCATCTCTTCCACCAGCGCGTCGCCGCTGAGCTGTTCATGCCGGCGTACATAATCGCCTACGCTACGTAACGAAAGCAGCCTTACGCCCAGCTCGCTGCGGCCAAAAAACGCCTGCACGAAATCATTTTCCGGCGAGGTCAGCATAGAAAGCGGCGATCCCTGTTGGATAACGTGGCCCCCGTCCATCAGCACCAGATGGTCGGCGAGGCGTAGCGCCTCGTCGATGTCGTGCGTCACCAGTACGATGGTGCGTCCCAGTAGCTGATGAATGCGGGTCATCTCCTGCTGCAATGCGCCGCGCGTTACCGGATCAAGCGCGCCGAAAGGCTCGTCCATCAGCAATACCTGCGGATCGGCAGCCAGCGCCCGCGCAACGCCGACCCGCTGCTGTTGCCCGCCGGAAAGCTGATGCGGATAGCGATCGCGCAGCGCGCTTTCCAGACCCAATAATGCCATCAGTTCGTCAATACGATCGTTAATCCGCGCACGCGACCACTTTTGTAGTTGCGGTACGGTGGCGATATTTTGCGCCACCGTCCAGTGGGGAAAAAGACCGATAGACTGAATGGCATAGCCCATGCGACGGCGCAGTTCAAGCACCGGCAGGCTGCGGATCTCTTCCCCGGCAAAACGGATCGTTCCGCTATCATGCTCTACCAGCCGGTTAATCATCTTCAGAGTGGTCGATTTTCCCGAGCCGGAGGTGCCAATTAACACCGAAAAGCTGCCTTCGCTAAAGTGCAAATTGAGGTCGCTAACAGCCTGTTGATCGCCGAAGGTTTTACTGACATGGTTAAATTCAATCATCGGTTGCTCCCTTCAAAAACGCGATCCATAAATCAAACAGCGCGTCGATCACTACCGCCAGCGCAATCACCGGAATGACGCCCAACAGGACTAAATCAATGGCGCTGCTCAATAGCCCCTGAAACACCAGCGCGCCGAAACCTCCCGCGCCAATCAGCGCGGCGACGACGGCCATTCCCACTGTCTGGACCATTACTACCCGCAGGCTACGTAAAAAGACCGGCAGCGCCAGCGGCAGTTGCACATGCCTGAAGCGCTGGCCGCTACTCATTCCCATTGCTCTTGCGCTCTCCAGCACATCGCGCGGCACCTGATTGAGCCCGGCGACCACGCCGCGCACCAGCGGCAATAACGCATAGAGCACCAGTGCTATCAGCGCAGGCGTCATGCCGGTTCCCGCGACGCCGAATGCGGCAAGCCACGGAAACTGTTTCACCAGCCCGGCCAACGGCGCAATCAGCAGGCCAAACAGCGCGACCGAAGGAATAGTCTGGATCACATTCAGCACGGTAAACACCGGCCCCTGGCGTGAGGCGGAAAAATAACACCAGACGCCCAACGGTAGTCCGATCGCCAGCGCCGGCAGCACCGTGCCCGCCAGTAACATCAAATGTTGCACCAGCGCGGCATCGAAAACATCCTGCCGATTGGTATACTCTTTTAGAAGCGAGAGGTTGTCGAACGTGCCTGAAAACAGCAGCGCCAGCGGGACAATGACAATTTGCGCGTGCAGCAACCAGCGCCACAGAGGCCCAGTGGTAATACGGCGGATCGCATCGCTACAGGCCAGCAGCATCAGACCGAGGCCCAGCCACAATCCACTTCCCAGACTGGTACGCGCCAGCGGACTGCCCTCCTGCGCCAACTGGGTCGCCGCCCTGCCGACTCCCCACAGCATGACAATAAAAAGCGTCTGCGCCATCATCAGCGTCAGTACGCTACCGCGTTTACCGGGTACAAAGCACAGCGTAAACAGCGCGCATCCCGCGCCAGTCAGCATCCAGATGGTCGCCGGCCAGATCTCCCATAACTGGCGCCCCTCGCCGCTCACCAGACGATTCGGGGCGTAATTAATGAAAGGCAGCGCGACAGCAAGCAAGGTCAGAACAACCAACAGCAACAGCACACGATTAACCGTGATTTTTTTGGCAGCATCACTCACAGATTACTTCACCCACCCTTTTTGTCGGAGGTAATCTGCGGCGACTTTTTTCGCATCCAGCCCTTCTACGGCGATTCTGGCGTTCAACTGTTGCAGCGTTTTCTCATCAAGGCTGGCGAAAACGGGTTGCAGCCAGTCGGCTATCTGAGGATAGGCCTGTAACACCGATTCACGTACTACCGGCGCGGGGGCATAGATAGGCTGGACGCCTTTCGGATCGCTCAGGGTTTGCAGACCCAGCGCGGCGACCGGGCCGTCGGTACCATACGCCATCGCGGCGTTAACGCCGGATGTTTGTTGCGCGGCGGCTTTGATCGTGACCGCCGTATCGCCGCCCGCCAGCGACAAGAGCTGGTTCTGATTCAAGGTAAAATCATAGGCTTTTTCAAATGCCGGCAGCGCATCCGCCCGTTCGATAAATTCCGCAGACGCCGCCAGTTTAAAAGTGCCGCCCTCTTTCAGATAACGGCTGAGATCGGCAAGCGAGGAGAGTTTATTTTTTTCCGCGATGTCCTGGCGTACCGCGATGGTCCAGGTGTTATTTGCCGGCGCAGGCGTCAACCAGACCAGCTTATTCTGCTCCGCATCCAGTTTTTTGACTTTCTCAAAGCCTTGCTTTGCATTCTTCCATGCCGGATCGTTTTCATCTTTAAAAAAGAACGCCCCGTTACCGGTGTATTCCGGATAGATATCCAGCTCTCCGGCGGTAATCGCGCCACGAACGACTGGCGTGGTCCCGAGCTGAATTTTATTGACCGTTTTAACGCCGTGGCTTTCCAGTACCTGCAAAATCATGTTGCCGAGCAGCGCGCCTTCGGTATCAATCTTTGACCCGACCGTCACGGGCGATGCCGCCTGTAGAGGTAAACTCACCGTCGCCAGCAACGCCAGCGAACTTACCCATAGCTTTGAGATCGTCATGATGCTTTCCTCATCCTTTTACGGCCTTTTTCAGAGACTTGAGAAAAAAGCATAGTTGAAAAGTCTGCGTTTAACCTGGGATTTTCCGCCAGTGTAAGTGACGTGACTGGTAATAAAAGGGGGGACAGGAAAAGTCATTGCCAGACAGGGCGCAGCTATCACGCCCTGTTGACGGCAGGCTTACAGTAGCTCGAACGATCCTTGTTTAACGCGAGCGGAATCCACGCCGATAAAGACGTTGAACTTGCCGGGTTCCGCGTCATATTTCATCTGCTGGTTCCAGAACTTCAACGCCTCGATGTCAATCGGGAAACTCACGGTTTTACGTTCGCCAGGCTTGAGGGTGATTTTTTCAAAACCTTTTAATTGCTTCACCGGGCGGCTCATTGACGCCGTGACATCCTGTAAGTACATCTGGATGACCGTTGCCCCTTCGCGTTTACCGGTGTTCGTGACCTCTACGCTGGCCGTGACTTTGCCGTCGCGTTGCATTGTCGGTGAGGAGAGCGTGACGTCAGACACCGTAAATGTGGTGTAGCTCAGACCGTAACCAAACGGATAGAGCGGGCCATTCGCTTCGTCAAAATAGCGTGAGGTGTATTTGTTTGGCTTTTCAGGATTATACGGGCGTCCCGTATTGAGATGGCTGTAATAGACCGGAATTTGTCCCACCGAACGCGGGAAGGAGATCGGCAGTTTCCCTGACGGGTTGTAATCGCCAAACAGCACATCGGCAATGGCGTTGCCGCCTTCCGTCCCGGCAAACCAGGTCTCCAGAATCGCATCGGCCTGTTGATCTTCTTTTACCAGCGCCAGCGGTCTGCCGTTCATTAATACCAGTACGAGCGGCTTACCGGTGGCTTTCAGAGCGGTGATTAAGTCGCGCTGACTCTGCGGAATGGTGATATTGGTACGGCTGGAGGCTTCATGCGCCATCCCCTGCGACTCGCCTACCACTGCGACCACCACATCGGCCTGTTTCGCCGCCTGCACCGCCTCATCAATCATCGCCTGCGGTGAGCGCGGATCGATTTTCACCGCCTCTTCATACAGGTTTAAGAAATCGACGATGTCTTTATCGTTAGTGATATTCGCCCCTTTGGCATAGAGGATCTTCGCCCCGTCGCCGACGGCATTTTGAATACCCGCCAGCACCGTCACCGACTGATTCGCGACCCCAGCAGCAGACCAGCTCCCCATGACATCACGTTGACTGTCGGCCAGTGGCCCAACAACGGCAATGGTGCCCGATTTTTTCAGCGGCAGCGTTTCCAGCCGGTTTTTCAGCAGTACCACACTTTCCCGCGCCACTTCCCGTGCTTCTTTACGATGCAGGCGGCTTTCGGCATTGGTGTCCACCGGGTCGCTCTCTTTCGGCCCCAGATGGCTATAGGGGTCGTTAAACAATCCCATGTCATATTTTACGTTGAGCACATGGCGCGTCGCGTCGTCCAGTTCCGCCATCGTCACTTTGCCCGACTTAATCAGACCCGGCAGATATTTGCTGTAATACTCATCCGCCATGCTCATATCCACCCCTGCCTTTAGCGCCACGCGCACCGCATCTTCCGGGTCGGCCGCGGTGCCGTGTTTAATCAGTTCTTTAATAGCGCCGTGGTCGGAAACGGTAATTCCCTTAAAGCCCCACTCATCGCGCAGGACATCTTTCAATAGCCAGGAATCTGACGTCGCAGGCGTGCCGTTCAGCGAGTTCAGCGCCACCATCACCGCGCCGCTCCCCGCATCCAGCCCCGCTTTGTAAGGCGGCATATAGTCATTAAACAGACGCTGGGAACTCATATCCACGGTGTTGTATTCTTTACCGCCTTCAACGGCGCCATAGGCGGCAAAATGTTTCACGCTGGTCATCACCGAATAGCGATCCGCCGGACTTTTGCCCTGCATCGCTTTCACCATGGTTTCGCCCATGATGGAGGTTAAATATGTATCTTCGCCAAAGCCTTCGGAGGCGCGCCCCCAACGCGGATCGCGGGAGACATCCACCATCGGCGCCCAGGTCATATTCAGACCATCGTCCGCCGCTTCATACGCCGATACGCGTCCTACGGTTCTTACCGCATCCAGATTAAAAGAAGAAGCCAGACCGAGGCTTATTGGGAAGACGGTTCGCTGGCCGTGTACCACGTCATAGGCAAAAAAGAGAGGAATTTTCAGGCGGCTCAACGCCATCACCTGATCCTGCATTTGACGAATATCCTGGCGGGTGACGGTATTGAAAATCGCCCCTACCTGCCCGTCTTTGATCATCTCGCGAATCGCTTCTTTCGGGTTATCAGGGCCGACGCTAATCAGACGTAACTGACCAATTTTTTCATCGACAGTCATTTTCTTGAGTAAATCTGTGACGAACGCGTCGCGCGCTTCGGGCGTCAGCGGGTGATTGCCAAACAGGTTTTCCGCCAATGCTGGCTGCATCGCCAGACTCACAGCAACACCTACTGAACATAACCATTTCATGTTGAGTCTCTCTTTATCTTTATCCCGACGAGGCGGTAAAAACAGAATAAAAACCGCAGTTTGCCATAAGCCTAAACGCGAGAGGAGAAGAAAGCGAAGGTTATTCTCCTAATTTTCCGCACAGTCGAATACGCAACCGCCAGCAAATGGTATCAAGGCGGCAAATGAATACTACCAACACAGAGACAACTTGAATGAGAAAGCGTATTGTCATACAAAGCGCTATGCTTAACGCTGATATTTTGTCCCACCACAAGGAGTGGAGAATGTCTTCCATAACAATGACTGATAATAAAACGTTCCTGAATGAGCTGGCCCGCCTGGTAGGCCATTCTCACCTGCTGACAGACCCCGCCAAAACCGCCCGCTATCGCAAGGGTTTCCGTTCCGGTCAGGGCGACGCGCTGGCCGTTGTTTTCCCGGGTTCATTACTGGAACTGTGGCGTGTGCTCAACGCCTGCGTTAACGCTGACAAAATTATTCTGATGCAGGCCGCCAACACCGGTCTGACGGAAGGCTCCACGCCGAACGGCAACGACTACGATCGCGATATTGTGATTATCAGCACCCAGCGGCTGGATAAGCTGCACTTACTGGATAACGGCCAACAGGTTCTGGCCTGGCCCGGTACGACGCTCTATGCGCTGGAAAAAGCGCTTAAACCGCTGGGCCGTGAACCGCACTCGGTGATTGGTTCGTCGTGTATCGGCGCGTCGGTCATCGGCGGCATCTGTAATAACTCCGGCGGCTCGCTGGTGCAGCGCGGCCCGGCCTATACCGAGATGTCGCTCTTTGCCCGTATTGACGAGCAAGGCAAACTGCAACTGGTCAATCATCTGGGTATCGATCTTGGGCATACGCCGGAGCAGATCCTGAGCAAGCTGGATGACGAACGGATTAAAGATGAGGATGTGCGTCACGATGGTCGTCATGCGCACGATCACGACTATGTGACGCGGGTACGAGATATCAACGCCGATACGCCCGCCCGCTATAACGCCGACCCGGACCGTTTGTTTGAATCTTCCGGCTGCGCCGGAAAACTGGCGGTTTTTGCCGTTCGCCTTGATACCTTTGCAGCGGAAAAAAATCAGCAGGTTTTTTATATCGGCACCAATCAGCCCGCGGTACTGACTGAAATCCGTCGGCATATTCTGGCGAACTTCGACAATCTGCCAGTGGCGGGAGAATATATGCATCGCGATATCTACGATATTGCGGAGCAGTACGGTAAAGATACCTTTCTGATGATCGATAAACTCGGCACCGACAAGATGCCATTCTTTTTCACGCTAAAAGGCCGAACCGATGCGATGCTGGAAAAAGTAAAATTTTTCCGACCGCATTTCACCGACCGCGCGATGCAGAAATTCGGCCACCTGTTTCCCAGCCATCTGCCGCCGCGAATGAAAAACTGGCGCGATAAATATGAGCATCATCTGCTGTTAAAAATGGCGGGAGACGGCGTCGCAGAAGCGCAACGCTGGCTGAATGAATTTTTTAAATCCGCTGAGGGCGGTTTCTTCACCTGTACGCCGGAAGAAGGCAGCAAAGCCTTCCTGCACCGCTTCGCCGCTGCTGGCGCAGCGATTCGTTATCAGGCCGTACACGCTGATGAAGTGGAAGATATCCTGGCGCTGGATATCGCTCTGCGCCGCAACGATACCGACTGGTTCGAGCATCTGCCGCCGGAAATCGACAGCCAACTGGTACATAAACTCTATTACGGTCACTTTATGTGCCACGTTTTTCATCAGGACTATATCGTGAAGAAAGGCGTCGACGTCCATGCGCTGAAAGCGCAAATGCTGGAGCTGTTGCAGGCGCGCGGGGCGCAATACCCGGCGGAGCACAACGTTGGACATCTGTATAAAGCGCCGGAAACCCTGACGCGTTTTTATCGGCAAAATGACCCGACCAACAGTATGAACCCCGGTATCGGCAAAACGAGTAAGCGGAAATTCTGGCAGGAAAATACGCCCGACGAAACGCATTAACACCGTGCGGTTTACCGTGAATGCCCGGCGGCGCGATGCCTGCCGGGCCTGCGGCGACTTAATCGTTCTGTGCGGTTTGCGCTCCGGCACTGGCGCTGGCTGCCGCCATTTGCGCGGCTTTTTGCTTTTTATAGCTCAGCGCGGCAGCCGGAACGGGCATGACTTTACCGGTTTCAATCCATGTACGCAGGCGACTGGCGTCCGCAAAGTGGGTATATTTGCCGAACGCATCCATGACCACCAGCGCGACCGGTTTGTTATTGATCACGGTACGCATCACCAGGCAATGCCCCGCCGCATTGGTAAAACCGGTTTTCGTTAACTGGATATTCCAGTTATCACGGTAGACCAAATGGTTGGTATTGCGAAACGGCAGCGTATACGCCGGATGCGAGAATGTCGCCATGTCTTCGCGCGTGGTGCTTAGCTGGCCAATCAGCGGGTATTGCTTCGTGGCAATCAGCAGTTTTGTTAAATCCCGCGCGGTCGAGACGTTATGAATCGACAGCCCCGTCGGCTCAACGAAACGGGTATGCGTCATGCCCAGCGCTTTCGCCTTCGCATTCATCGCTTTAATAAACGCGTTATAACCGCCAGGATAATAGTGCGCCAGGCTTGCCGCCGCACGGTTTTCGGATGACATCAACGCCAGCAGCAACATATTTTTGCGACTAATTTCGCTGTTCAGGCGCACGCGGGAGTAAACCCCTTTCATTTCCGGCGTCTGGCTGATATCGACCTTCAGTATTTCATCCAGCGGCAATCGCGCGTCGAGCACGACCATCGCCGTCATTAATTTGGTTATTGAAGCAATCGGACGCACCAGATCCGGGTGGTTCGAATAGATCACTTTATTGGTGTTGAGATCAACAATCATTGCGCTACCGGAGGCAATCTCAGGTTGAGACGCCGCGGTTGTCGCTGCCGTTTTCGCCACGGCCTGCGGGGCAAAAGGTACGGCCAACATCAGAGCAAGGCTCAGGAATGAAGCTCGGAATTTCAGCATGATGAGATTTCTGATAATGATTCACGCGCGTCGTAACGCACACCGCCTGAGCTAAGATTATACTCAAGCTAGCAGTGGCATCATAGCGGCACGCCAGCGTTGCCGCTACAGAAGAATCGTCAGCAAATGCTGCATTGCTGGCTTTTGCGCCAGCCCTTTTTCGCATCAGAACAGGCGGTAGCCGTATCCCCACAGGATCACGGTGATCGCCAGTAGCACCTCCAGGACCAGCACGCCGATAGCGAGCGTCGAACTGGAGAAGCTTAATCCTTCCTCTCTATTAATGTTAAGGAAAGTCGGAATACCCAAATACAGCAAATAGCCGGTGTAAAAGAGCGCGACAGCGCCGACCAGTGCGCATAGCCATACCAGGGGATAGAGCGCCACCAGACCACTTAAAAACAGCGGCGTCGCGACATAGCCGGCAAAAACCATACAGCGCGCAAGCGATGGCCGTTGCGGATAGTTTCGCGCCATCCACCAGATGACGCGTCCCATCACCGCGACGCCCGCCAGCATCACGCCGTAGAACAAGACCGCCAGCGCAAAAGCGGTAAACAGCGAGAGTTGTAACACGTTGCCGTCGCCAAAATTCCAGCCGATTTGCGTCGTGCCGATAAAGGCGCAGACGACGGGAATCGCCGCCATCAGCAAAACATGGTGCGTATAGTGATGCGAAACGGTTTCGTTTTCGCTTTTGATCACCTGCATTTCCCGATCGGGATGGGAAAAAAGCCCCCATACATGGTTCATACTGCCCCCTTCTGCTGCCTCAGATGCCAGTATGTTCAAGTATAATTCAGTTTCTGGTTGTTTTATGAACAACAGTGAAATAGTCTCCGGCAAAACGTCGGCTTTGCCACGCACGCCTCTTGCCAGGGTGTATGCTTAATGCCGGAGGTGGTTTACGCATGGATATCAACACGCTTATTACGCATTATGGCTATGCGGCGCTGGTTATCGGCAGTATGGCCGAAGGTGAAACCGTTACCCTGTTGGGGGGCGTCGCGGCGCATCAGGGATTACTCAAGTTTCCGCTGGTGGCGGCGGCCGTCGCGCTGGGAGGGATGATGGGCGATCAGCTACTTTACCTGTTAGGACGATGCTATGGCGGGAAGATCCTGCGTCGTTTCCCGCGTTATCATACGAAGATTCGTCGCGCGCAGAAAATGATCCAACGCCATCCGTATCTGTTTGTGATCGGCACGCGTTTTATGTATGGCTTCCGGGTGGTTGGCCCGTTGCTGATTGGCGCCAGCCGCCTGCCGCCTAAAATTTTTCTGCCGCTGAATATTATAGGCGCGCTGGTCTGGGCGCTGCTGTTTACCACGCTGGGATATCTTGGCGGCGAGGTGATCGCGCCATGGCTGCACGACCTCGATCAGCATCTCAGGCACGGGGTCTGGCTGATTCTGGCCATCGTCCTGGTGGTGGGCGTGCGCTGGTGGCTGAAAAGACGCGGCAAAGCGGAGGCCCGTTAAACCCGATGGTATCCGGATGGCATAACGCCGCCATCCGGCACCCGGCGTTTATTTTGCGTTGAATTGCGGATTTGCCAGCATAAACCCGCCGTCGACAATCAGCGACTGACCGGTGGTATAGCTTGCTCCTTCCGAACACAGCCAGGCGACGAGGCTGGCTATTTCATGCGTAGAACCCGGTCGGGCAATAGGGATCGAGGGTTCCGATCCCGGCTCAATGTCGCTGTCATCCATATCATTCATCGGCGTGGCGATAGCGCCTGGCGCGACGGCGTTGACCAAAATATGATGTTCAATCAGTTCCAGCGCCATGGATTTAGTCAATCCGCCCAGCGCATGTTTCGCCGCGGTATAGGCGCTGGCTTGCGGAAGCGGCGTATGCTCATGGACGGAGGTGATGTTGATAATGCGCCCTCCCTCTCCTTGTTTAATCATATGCCGGGCGGCGATCTGCGCGCAGAGAAACGCGCCATCGACGTCCACGGTAAAAATTTGCCGCCACTGCGTAAACGGCATATCAATAAACGCGGATTTGGTCATCGCCCCGGCATTATTGACCAGCACGTCAACGCGCCCCAGGCGCTGGATAAGATGTTCAATGGCCTGCGCGCCCTCGGGTAACTGGCTCAGGTCAAGATGAATGGTCTCTGCCCGCACACCAAACTGCGCCGCTTTTTTCGCCGTCTCCTGCGCGCCGCGTTCATCGGAATGCCAGGTGATACCAATATCAAAACCGTTTTGTGCTAATAACAACGCACACGCTTTGCCAATTCCCGAATCTGATGCCGTTACAATTGCGACTTTGGTCATATTCCTCTCCGGATGATTCATACACAGCCTAAGTATAGGAACCCTGTCTGAATCATTCGGAAAAATCAGGAATGATAACCGCCGCCCAGCGCGCTGGTAAGCTGAATAGAGGCATCCAGCCACTGGCCCTGCAACAGCAAGCCGTTACACTGCTCGCGCAGTGCCGGGATTTTGGCCTCGCTCACGCGGGAACCCGCAATAATGCCGGCATTAAAGCGCGCTTGCGCCAGACCGACCACACGCTGCGCATCATGCTCAATCTGCTGCTGATGCTGGTTTTTCTGCGCCAGCGTCTCTACCTGACTGGCGGCGCGCGCCACATCATTAACCGCATCTACCACCGCTTTGTTGTAGTTGGCGATAGAAAGGTTGCTTTGCGCTTTGGCGATATCGAGGTTGGCATTCAGCCTGCCGCTGTCGAAAATCGGCAGCGTCAGCCCGCCGGTAATGCCATATTGCTGTGCGGAATGGCGGAACAGATCGCTCAGATGTAACGCATCCTGCTGTAAAAAAGCCATCAGATTGATATCGGGATAAAACGCGGCCTTCGCGGCGTCAATGCTGCTCAACGAGGATTCAATGTACCAGTGCGCGGCCTGTAGATCCGCCCGGCGCGCCAGCAACGAATACCCCAGTTGCGACGGTAACTGGCTTTCAACGGCGGGGAGACTCACCTGACGCAGCTTGAGCGCCGCCGATTGCGTATTGGTTAACGCGCTGAGCCGCGCTTCAATCACCTTCATTTTACCGTTAACGTCATTCAGCTGCTGCTGGGTTTTGCTGGCGTCGATATCGGTCTCGACCCCTTCAACAGAAGAAGTAATGCCGTGTTGATACAGCTCCCGGTTTACCGTCACCACGTTTTGCTGCTCATGCTCGATTTGCATCAGCACATTTTTCAGCGCTGCCTGTGTTTGCCACTCCCAGTAGAGTCGCGCCACGCCGCTTGCCAGCAATTGTCGGGTCTGCTCCTGCTCCGCTTCGCGCGCTTTGACCGCCCCGATCCGCGCGGTAACTTCAGCGCGGTTTTTCCCCCATAAATCCAGATCCCAGCCCGCCGTCAGGCCGAATGTACCGTTGGTATACCACGGCCCGGTCGTTCCCGCCGCGGGGTCGGTAATCGCGAATGGCCCCATCAGTCCTTCCGCGGACATTCGCTGGCGCTCAATGTCGGCAGAAAAGTCGAGCTGCGGGCCGTCCTGCGCCTCAACCGCTTTCGCCTGCGCTTCCGCCAGTTGAATACGCTGTTCAGCCACCTGCATATCCGGCGAATGCTGTATGGCATTATCAATCAGCGCGTCAAGCTGCGTATCGTGATACGCCTTCCACCACTGGCTATCCGGCCAACCGTTTTTCAATGCCGCCGGCAGGCTGGAATCAACATGAGAAGAGGGCGTCTGCTGGGTCAGCGACTGGCGGGTATCGTGCATGGGGGCGCAGCCCGCCAGCAAAATAAAAAGCGGTAAGCTCGCTGTCGCGGCAAGGAAAGAATTACGATTCATGGAGGTGTTCTGATAAAAAAAGGTGCGCAGAGAGTACGTCTTACGGCGATCTATTTTTTAGTTACGCGTGGCAATACATCATCAGACAACAAAAGACATATTTTGAAATTTATATGATTAGCAAATAATTTCATGCAATACATTTTTTGATGTGATATTTCAGTATAAAGCCCCACTAACTCGTTAATAAATGAACAATTTTGCTGCAATACCCGCCAGCAGCCTTCATGAGTTAAACGTCGCCGCGCCCAACAAGGCAGCAGATGGCTTAATACTTTCCTATACTTTGTTTGTATTTACCAATAAAGGGACAAACAATGAAAATTCTTCTATGGGCAATCTTAATTATTTTTCTGATTGGGCTGTTGGTGGTAACGGGCGTGTTTAAGATGATTTTCTGATTCCTGCGCCGGGCAGCGATAGTATCTGTCCGGCACACGTTCTGGACGCTATAGAGATTAGATTTTAATAGCCTGAATCGCCCGCGCAATCTCGGACGAACGGTTTAACGCCCGAATCGACTGAAAGAGCTCCGTCGCCTCAATATATTCCTTACGTAAATATCCCAACCACTGTTTAATACGCGCGACATGGTATAAACCGGTATCGCCCTGCTTTTCCAGTCGGGTATATTTTTGTAATAATGCAACCACTTCCGGCCACGGCATACGCGGATCGTTATACTTCACCACCCGGCTCAGGTTAGGAATATTTAACGCCCCACGGCCAATCATCACCGCATCGCAGCCGCTGGCCGCCATACATGCCTGCGCGCTCTGCCAGTCCCAGATTTCGCCATTCGCGATAACCGGAATAGTCAGACGCTGGCGTATTTCGCCGATCGCCTGCCAGTCGATATGCTCGGCGCGGTAGCCCTGCGCTTTAGTACGGCCATGCACCACCAGTTCACTGGCGCCGGCCTGCTGCACCGCATCGGCGATTTCAAATTTTCTATCGCCGCTATCCCAGCCGAGACGCACTTTTACCGTCACCGGCAGATGCGACGGTACCGCGGCCCGCATCGCTTTCGCGCCCTGATAGATGAGTTCGGGATCTTTGAGCAATGTCGCGCCGCCGCCGCTGCCGTTCACCACTTTTGACGGACAGCCGCAGTTCAGGTCCACGCCATACGATCCCAACGCCGTCGCCCGCGCGGCGTTTTCCGCCAGCCACTGCGGATGCTGGCCCAGAAGCTGAATACGCACCGGCGTGCCGGACGGCGTGCGGCTGGCGTGATGCAACTCCGGGCAGATGCGATGAAACACTTTTACCGGCAGCAGCTGATCCACCACGCGCACAAATTCAGTGATGCAGAGATCGTAATCATTCACTTCGGTCAGCAGCTCGCGCACTAACGCGTCGAGCACGCCTTCCATCGGCGCCAGTAAAACACGCATATCGGTATCCACAGCAAAAAAAAGAGGCGCTATCATAACGCCTCTCTGCGATGAGCAAAACTTTTTGCCGGGTGGCGGCGCAAACGCCACGCTACGTCACGTAAAGCGCTCAACGCGGCTCAAGACAGTTATCTTCTTTCCAGCCGTACAGCCATTCGATACCGCGATAAAACGCCTCCTGCGATTTCCCTTTCCACAACAGATTACGCACCTGACGCTCCACCCCGGCGGCGTGATAGAGACGCCCCATCTCGCGGGTAGACCAGACGATACGCGCCGTGCGGGGAATACGCACCGACTCATACAGCGCAAATGCCTGCTGCGCGTCGCCGTCGCAGCGTTCCAGCGCTTTGCCCAGCGTGACGGCGTCTTCCAGCGCCATACAGGCGCCCTGGGCCATATATTGCGCCACCGGATGCGCGGCGTCGCCCACCAGAGTGATACGCTCGGTTCCCCATTTCGCGACCGGCTCGCGATCGGCGGTCGACCAGCGGCGCCAGGAGGTCGGCTTATCCAACATCTGACGCGGGCGGGGATGAATACCGGCAAAATAAGAGAGCACCTCTTCTTTACTGCCGTCTTTCACGCCCCACTCTTCTTGCTGGCGGCTGTGGAATGTCACCACCAGATTGTACTGTTGGCCTCCACGGAGCGGATAATGGACTAGGTGACAATGCGGGCCTGCCCACAGCACCGGTGCGTTAATACGTAAATCGTCCGGCATATCGTCGCAATCAATCACCGCCCGATAAACTACATGCCCCGTTACGCGCGGCGCATCGCCGAGTAAACTTTGCCGCACGACCGATTTAACGCCGTCGCAGCCCACGAGAATATCCGCCGTCCAGCTATTTCCCTGCTCATCAAACACCGTAACGTCATCCGGCGTCTGGCGGATATCGACAATATGGGTCGAGGTACGATACTCCACGCCAGGGTGCGTCAGCGCCGCTTCCCATACCGTTGCATGAATATCTACCCGGTGAATTACCGCATACGGCCCGCCAAAATGGTCGCGGAACGCCTGTCCGGTTTCAATGCATACCACTTCTTCGGCATTCACGGCATCCATCATGGTAATGTGATCGGTAAACACCGCACGCTGGCGGGCAACATCGCCCACCCCGAGACTATCCAGCGCCGAAAAAGCGTTCGGCCCAAGCTGAATACCCGCGCCAATCTCGCCAATTTCGTGCGCTTTTTCCAGCAGCATGACTTTTATTCCCTGGCGCGCCAGCGACAGCGCGGTCGCCGCGCCGCCGATTCCGCCACCTACAATAATTGCGCTTGTCACGTGAGTCATGGTCATTCTCCTTTTCAGGCCGGGATTTTATCCTGTTGATTTTCCGGCGCGGCGGCAATAAACGCCGGTAGCTGTACGCAGGCGTCATAAACGGCTTTACAGCGCGGATAGCCTGATAAATCGCAGCCCATCCTGAGCGCATTCGCCCACTGAGGAATCAGGCAGCAGTCCGCAAGTCCTGGCGCGTCGCCCACGCAGAATCGTCCGGACTGACTTTTACGCAATAGCTGCTCTACCGCGCTTAACCCTTGCTGTATCCAGTGGGCGTACCAGCGTTTTTTATCCTCTTCGCTAACCTTCAGCTCATCGGTCAGGTAGCGCAACACGCGCATGTTATTGATTGGGTGTATATCGCAGGCGATAGCGTAAACAATTTCCAGCGCCTGGCTGCGCGCCGGGTCGCTCGTCGGCAGCAGCGGCGTTTGCGGAAAATGTCGGTCCAGCCAGTCGACGATGGCCAGCGATTGCCCCAACGATTCGCCGTCATCAGTGACCAGCGTCGGCACCAGGCCTACCGGATTCATCCGTCGGTAGGCCAGCGCATTCTGCTGGCCGATACGAATATTGACGCCCACCGTCTGGTAATCAATCCCCTTTAACGCCAGCGCAATACGTACACGATAAGACGCCGAACTATTAAAGAAACTGTACAGCTTCATCGTTCACCTCAGACAATTTTCACAGCAATCGGCGTCAGACCTTCTACGTTCCCGGTGATGACATCCCCTTTCACCACGGCGCCCACCCCCTCTGGCGTACCGGTGAAAATCAAATCGCCTGGCTGCAATTCAAAGAAGCCGGACAAATAGCTGATGGTTTCATTTACCGACCAAATCAGATGACGAATATCGCTGCGCTGATGGTCTTCGCCGTTAACCTGTAGCCAAATAGGGGCGTTATCCACATTATGCGTTTCAGCGGCTTTGTGTAATGGCGCAATGGGCGCGGAGAGATCGAACGCTTTGCCGATTTCCCACGGGCGTCCCATCTGACGCATTTCCATCTGACGATCGCGACGCGTCATGTCCAGACCGGTGGCGTATCCCCAGACATATTCATGGGCTTTTTCCAGCGGGATATCGCTCCCCTTTTTACCAATCGCCACCACCAGCTCAATTTCATAATGGTAGTTATCGGTCTGCGCCGGATACGGCAGTTCCAGGGTATCCCCCGCCGCTACCGGGACGACAGCGTCCGCTGGTTTACAAAAGAAGAACGGCGGTTCGCGATCAGGATCAAAGCCCATTTCACGGGCATGGGCGGCATAGTTGCGACCCACGCAGTAAACGCGACGTACCGGAAACTGCTCATCACTGCCCGCCACTGGTACTGTTACCGGGGCCTGCGGCTGGAATACATATTTGGTCATGTTCTCTCTCCCTAATTAATAACGTGCTTCGCGGAACAGCCCCAGGGCTTCCTGAACCGGCTTGTCCGAAAAGCTGAATAACACCGTGTCTTCACTGCTGCGAAACGACACCTCATGCCAGGTCGGCGCCACAAAAATGTCTTTTGCGGAAAAATGAAAAGTTTCGTTGCCGATAGTGACCTGCCCTGCCCCTTCAACGACGTGGTAGATAGTGCTGTCGGTGCTCCGCGCCACACGCGAGGCAAAGTCTTTTGGCAGCAATTGCAGGAACGCGCCCATTGACGGCATCGGATAACCGCCGGTGACGGGATTAACGTAACGCAGCTTGTAACCTTCCCACTCATCCGGATCGCCCATACGGGTCAGATCGTGCAGCGCCTCGCGGCTGCGGTCGTAACGATAGTTGAAAATCGGCGACGAGTTCCCGCGCTGGTGGCGCAGCGGCAGCATATTCGCTGCATAGCGCGGCAGATAATCGCCCTCTTTTCGCGTCACCGGCTGCTGATCTTCGGGATAGTCTTCCGCAAACCCACAGCCCAGGAGGTTGACTAACGGCAGATCCAGACCATCCAGCCATACCACCGGCTCTGACCCCGGATTACCATGATCGTGCCAGCGCCACTGCGGCGTCAGGATAAAATCGCCGGTATGCATTGGCGTGCGCTCGCCGTCCACCGCGGTAAATGCGCCTTTACCTTCGACGATAAAACGCAGCGCCGACTGGTTATGGCGATGACTCGGCGCGACTTCGCCGGGCAGGATCAGCTGTAAACCAGCATATAAGGTCGCCGTGATCGACGACTGACCGCGCAATGCCGGATTTTCCAGCACCAGCACCCGGCGGATCGCCTCTTTCGCGCCAATGACATTGCCGCTTTCCATCAGTAGCGGACGAATTTCCTGATAATTCCAGTAGGCCGGCGCGCAGTTGGCGTTTGGCGTCTGCGGTACCAAGTGATGTAACGATTCCCACAGCGGCGTCAGATTCTGCCCGGAAATATGCTGGTAATACTGCTGACGGCTATCTTTTACGTTCTGATTTATTTCAGACATGGAGATTCTCCTTATTCGTTTACGACGCTGGCACGCGGCAGGTCGTCAGGTACAGAAATCGAAAGGCGGACAACCACCGTCAGCAGGGTAAGCATTACCGCGCTGATAGCCGCCGGAATAGCAATGACAAAAAACAACGTATCGAAAGAGAAATTGAGGGCCATCATCATGCCGCCGGAGAGCGAACCGACAATCGCCCCGCAGCGTCCAATGGCGTTCGACCAGCTCACGCCCGTCGCCCGGCTTTGGGTGGGGTACAGCGTCGCCGTCAGAGCATTCAGCCCTACCTGGGAACCGCTAATACCGATGCCAGTACCAAAAATCGCCAGCGCCATCAGCCAAAGGCCGTTTTCGCTCAGGCCTATCATGACAATGCAAACCGCGCCCAGCGCATAGCTCACCGCCAGTACCCGGAACGGGTTAAGCCGGTCCATCAACACGCCGAGTAACAGCGCGCCAAGCGTGCCGCCAACCTGGAATGCGGCAGTCACCCACGACGCCTGTTGCAGATCAATACCGCGATGGTTAAGTAACGTCGGCATCCAGCTGGAAAGCAGATAGATAATGAGCAGGCTCATAAAGAACACCACCCATAACATCAGGGTAATGACAAGCTGTCGCCCGGCAAAAAGCTGGCGAATACTGCCTTTGGCGACGGCTGCCGTCTCATGCAGAAAGAAGTGCGTATCGTGATAGCGTTCGCCGGTAATGGCGCTGACCGTCTGGGCGACAACGGCTTGCGGTAGTTGGCGACGTACCTGCCAGCGGGGAGATTCCGGCAGCGCGAACAGCAGGCCGAAAAACAGCATCAAAGGCAAGATGCCGCCTAGCGCCAGAATTCCGTGCCAGCCAATCAGCGGCACCAGTTGCGCGCTCACAATCCCACCCATCGCCGACCCCAGGGTAAAACCGCAGAACATCAGCGTGACCAGCGCTCCGCGTCGACGAGCGGGAAGGTATTCCGACGTCATGGTGATGGTATTCGGCATCGCTCCACCCAGTCCCAGACCGGTTAAGAAGCGCAGCAACACCAGGGTTTCTATATCCGGCGAGAAAGCGGAAAGCAGGCTCAATGCGCCGAATAGCGCCACGCAAAGCTCAATGACCCGCTTGCGGCCAAAGCGATCCGCCAGCGGCCCGCATAGCAGCGCGCCGGCTGTAAGCCCCAGCAGCCCTGCGCCAAACAGCGGCGCAAGTTCGCTGGCGCTTAGCTGCCAGTGAGTACGAATATCCGGGGCGATGAAGCCAATCGCGGCGGTGTCGAAACCGTCGAGCATAACCACCAGAAAACAGCAGATGATAACGCGCCACTGCATTTTGCCGACGGGCGCGGCATCAATAAGGGCTTGTAGATCACGTCGTTGAGTCATAGCTAATGCCTCAGTGCAGGGAGATAGATGTTGTTTTTATGTTTGCTATGTTACGAGTTTGTAGAGTGAGCGATAAAATGTACAATGGCTTTTCAGGCAGAGACATAACCTGGAGGTTATAGCGAATGGCGAACTGGGCGCAGAAATTGAAATTACATCACCTGCAAACGCTGGTTGCGCTGGGCGAACAGGGCAACCTGACGCACGTCGCCCGGATGATGAATATCTCCCAGCCGGCGCTATCGAAGTGGTTATCTCAACTCGAAGATGAGATAGGCATCACGCTTTTTGAGCGCCACAGTAAAGGGCTACGGCCCTCGGAAGGCGGTAAATTACTGCTCCAGCACGCCCAGCGCCTAATTAACGATCTGGAGCGTTCACAGTATGAAATCGCCCGTTTCAAGCAGGGCGGCCTGGTTGGCAGCCTGAAGATCGGCTGTTCGCCCGTGGCGACTGACTGCGTATCACAGGCGACTCTGAGCCTGCTTAACGAAATGCCGACGCTGCATCTGAATATTGAAGAGAAGGTAATGACGCCGCTGCTGCACGATTTGCTTGCCGGTCAGGTGGATGTGGTGGTAGGGCGTGTCGGCGGCCGCGCCCTGCAACTGCCGCTTAATTATCAGGTACTTTATACCGAACCGGTCTGCTTTGTGGCGCGTCCGCACCATCCGCTGGCCGCGCGAGCGCAGATCTCCTGGAGCGATCTGGCGCACTGGCGGTGGATAGTCTGGCCAACCGGCACCCCTATTCGCATCAGTATTGATAACGCCCTCGTCGATAACGGCGTCATGCTCCCGGAAAACACCATTGAATCGGCGTCAATGAACGTCAGCACCAATTTGCTGCAAAGCAGCGATATGATCTCTATTCTTTCTTTACGGCTGGCGCAACGCTATGCCAGCCAGGGGCAACTGGCGATTTTAAACTTGCCAAAAATTGAGCAAAAAGGCAGCGTAGGGATGTTCTGGCGTAAGAATGAGACGCCGTCTTTGGCCCTGAGTCGCTTTTTGTATTTTTTAGCCCAGGTTTAACGCCGCCGACCAAGGGCATTGCCCGATGTTCCTGCTGTCTATACCCACTATGCTAAGAATTCATGATGTGATCGGTAGCACGTTTTAACGTTTAATTGTATGATGAATCCATCTCATCAAGGGCTTTAAACATGAGTAAGTCACTGAATATTATCTGGCAATATATACGCGCTTTTGTATTGATTTATGCCTGTTTGTACGCAGGCATTTTTCTTGCATCACTGCTTCCTATCACTATTCCCGGCAGCATTATCGGGATGTTAATTCTGTTTGTGTTGCTGGCGCTGCAAATTCTGCCGGCAAAGTGGGTTAACCCCGGCTGTTATGTGCTGATTCGTTATATGGCGTTGCTGTTTGTGCCGATTGGCGTTGGGGTCATGCAATATTTTGACTTACTGCGCGCGCAATTCGGCCCGGTGGTGGTCTCTTGCGCTATCAGTACGCTGGTCGTTTTTGTGGTCGTAAGCTGGAGTTCACATCTGATACACGGTGAGCGTAAAGTGGTTGGGCAGAAGGGAACGAAAAAATGATGACATATATCTGGTGGTCGTTACCGCTGACGCTGGCGGTATTTTTCGCCGCCCGCAGACTGGCGGCGCATTTTAAAATGCCGTTGCTGAATCCGCTGCTGGTGGCAATGGTAGTCATTATTCCTTTTCTGTTGCTGACCGGTATTCCCTACGAGCACTACTTCAAAGGCAGCGAAGTACTTAACGATCTGCTGCAACCGGCGGTGGTGGCGCTGGCCTATCCCCTTTATGAACAGTTGCACCAGATTCGCGCGCGTTGGAAATCCATTATTAGCATCTGTTTTGTCGGCAGTCTGGTAGCGATGATTACCGGGACATCCGTTGCCTTGCTGATGGGCGCAACGCCTGAAATCGCGGCATCGGTACTGCCTAAATCCGTGACTACGCCTATCGCGATGGCGGTGGGCGGCAGCATCGGCGGCATCCCTGCGATCAGCGCGGTATGCGTAATTTTTGTCGGTATTCTGGGCGCGGTGTTTGGCCACACGCTGTTAAACGCGATGCACATCCGTACTAAGGCCGCACGCGGGCTGGCAATGGGGACCGCCTCACATGCGCTCGGTACTGCGCGCTGCGCCGAGCTGGATTACCAGGAAGGCGCGTTTAGCTCCCTGGCGCTGGTGATCTGCGGCATTATTACCTCGCTGGTAGCGCCCTTTTTGTTTCCGCTCATTCTGGCGGTAATGCGCTAACGACGGGACAAAAGACCGGGTTAAAATTTGCGATACGTCGCGCATTTTTCATTTAAGTTTCACAAGTTGCATAAGCAATGAGATTTAGATCACATATTAAGACATAGCAGGCCCGTAAACTACGGTTCCATTACATTGTTATGAGGCAACGCCATGCATCCACGTTTTCAAACTGCTTTTGCCCAGCTTGCGGATAATTTGCAATCAGCGCTGGCCCCTATCCTGGCGGACCACCATTTTCCCGCCATGCTGACCGCAGAGCAGGTCTCGACGCTTAAAAATACGGCGGGACTGGACGAAGACGCGCTGGCTTTCGCACTGTTACCTCTGGCGGCGGCCTGCGCCCGTACCGATTTGTCCCATTTTAACGTCGGCGCGATTGCGCGCGGCGTTAGCGGCAACTGGTATTTCGGCGCGAATATGGAGTTCCTGGGCGCCACCATGCAACAAACTGTGCATGCTGAACAAAGCGCGATTAGCCACGCCTGGCTACGCGGCGAAAAAGGGCTCGCCGCCGTCACCGTTAACTACACGCCTTGCGGCCACTGTCGCCAGTTTATGAACGAGCTGAACAGCGGTCTGGATCTGCGCATTCATCTGCCGGGCCGCGCGCCGCATACGTTACGCGATTATCTGCCTGACGCTTTCGGGCCAAAAGATCTGGAGATCAAAACGCTGCTGATGGACGAGCAGGATCATGGCTTTACGTTAACGGGCGATACGCTAACGCAAGCGGCGATTACGGCAGCCAATAAGAGCCATATGCCTTATAGCCACTCACCGAGCGGCGTGGCGCTGGAATGTAAAGATGGCCGTATTTTCACCGGCAGCTATGCGGAAAACGCCGCCTTTAACCCTACGCTTCCCCCACTGCAAGGCGCGCTAAACCTGCTGAGTCTCAATGGCTATGACTATGCGGATATTCAGCGCGCGATTCTGGCGGAAAAAGGCGATGCGGCATTAATTCAATGGGATGCCACCGCCGCAACGCTGAAAGCGTTAGGTTGCCATAATATTGACCGCGTGCTTCTCGGCTAAGCAAATGTGCCGGATAGCGACGCACTGGCGTCTTATCCGGCCTGACTCTCCTCTCCCGCGACCCGATACAAGGGAAATCATGCTGAAAATCTCCGCAATCAGACGGCGGTTTCTTGCGCTACGTCTTCGGGTACAGTAGCCTGATCGTACTTTCATCCTGGTATCGAGTTTCCTGCATGTTAAAGCGCGTGTTTTACAGCCTGTTGGTCCTGGTAGGCTTGCTGCTGTTGACGGTGCTTGGCCTCGATCGGTGGATGAGCTGGAAAACAGCGCCCTATATCTATGACGAGCTACAGGATCTCCCCTACCGCCAGGTTGGCGTCGTGTTAGGGACGGCCAAATACTATCGCAAGGGTGTCATTAATCAGTACTATCGTTACCGTATTCAGGGCGCGTTAAACGCTTACAATAGCGGTAAAGTCAATTACCTGCTGCTCAGCGGCGACAATGCCCTGCAAAGCTATAACGAACCGATGACCATGCGCAAAGACCTTATCGCGGCGGGCGTCGATCCTGCGGACATTGTGCTTGATTACGCTGGCTTCCGTACGCTTGACTCCATTGTGCGTACCCGCAAAGTGTTTGATACCAACGACTTTATTATCATCACTCAGCGCTTCCACTGCGAACGCGCCTTGTTTATTGCGTTGCATATGGGCATTCAGGCGCAGTGTTACGCGGTACCTTCACCCAAAAATATGCTGACAGTGCGCCTGCGCGAATTTGGCGCCCGCTTTAGTGCGCTGGCGGATCTCTATATTTTTAAACGCGAACCGCGTTTTTTAGGCCCGCTGGTACCTATTCCCACGCAGCATCAGGTGCCGAATGACGCCCAGGGGTATCCGGCCGTTACGCCGGAACAATTGCTTGAACTGGAAAAGAAAAAAGGGAAATGATCATGGATGTACAGACGATATTTGTCATATTAGCCTTTCTGCTACTCCCGCTTTTTTGCTTCCGTGAGGCCTGGAAAGGCTGGCGAACCGGCGCGGTAGATAAAGTTGTCAAAAATGCGCGAAAACCGGTTTATGTTTATCGCCATGCCGATCCCGTACAATATTGGTCTTATCTTTTTCTTTATACCGGTTGCGGTTTTTTATTTACTGGAATGATTATTTATCTTCTTTTTTATCGTTAATCTATTTATTACTCCTTTAAAATTGAGAATAGTTATTATTATGATATAAGGAACAAATGCTGTTTTGCATTCTGGTTTCATTTTTTTGTGAATTCTTTCACAGAATACCCTTCTTTCAATGCTTAGGCTGGCGGTAGATTTTGGATCATTAAAACGCGTTATTTACGTTTCGCCTTAATTTATTCAAGCATTAAGGAAGATTATATGCCGCAACAAAATTATCTGGATGAACTCACGCCTGGTTTTACGCCATTACTGGCAATAAAAGAGGCTTCCCGTTGTTTATTATGTCACGATGCGCCCTGTAGTCAGGCTTGCCCGGCGCAAACCGATCCGGGGAAATTTATTCGTTCTATTTACTTTCGCAATTTTAAAGGCGCAGCGGAAACTATCCGGGAAAATAATGCGCTTGGCGCCGTCTGCGCCAGAGTCTGTCCGACGGAAAAATTATGCCAGCGCGGATGTACACGTTCCGGAATAGATAAACCTATTGATATTGCACGCCTGCAACGTTTTATTACCGATTTTGAACAGCAGACTGCCATGCAGATTTATCAGCCCGGGAGTAAAACACGCGGGAAAGTCGCGATTATTGGCGCGGGTCCGGCAGGTTTGCAGGCAAGCGTGACGCTCACGCATTTAGGCTATGACGTCACCATTTACGAAAAACAGCCGCAGCCCGGCGGATGGCTGCGTCACGGCATCCCGGCATTTCGTCTGCCGCAAAGCGTACTCGATCAGGAAATTGCCCGCATTGTAGAAATGGGCGTCAATATTAAATGTAATTGTGAGGTGGGCGGGTCGCTATCGCTTGCGCAACTCAAAGCCGAATATCGCGCCGTGCTGATGACCGTCGGGATGTCCTGTGGCTCTGATTTACCGTTATTTGAGCAAGCCAGCCACGTAGAGATTGCCGTTGATTTTTTACAGCGCGCCCGTCAGGCCGACGGCGATATTAGCGTTCCGCGTAGCGCATTAATTATTGGCGGCGGCGACGTAGCGATGGATGTCGCCAGTACGTTAAAAATTCTCGGCTGCCCTTCCGTCACCTGCGTGGCGCGGGAAGAATTAGCCGAATTCCCCGCCAGCGAAAAAGAATTTACCAGCACGCAGGCATTAGGCGTATCGATTATTGATGGCTTTACGCCTGTCGCCGTCAGCGGAAATAAAGTGACCTTCCACCATGTACGCCATTCAGGAGAACTGACGCTGGAAGCAGAAAATATTATTTTGGCCGTGGGGCAGCACGCGCGACTGGATGCCTTTGCGGAGATAAAAGCGCAGCATAATATTATCGACACGCACAATTATCAAACCGACGACCCGGCGATCTTTGCCGCTGGCGATATTGTTAAAGGCGATAAGACCGTCGTTTATGCGGTAAAAACCGGAAAAGAAGCCGCTCAGGCTATTCATCATTATTTAGAGGAGGCCTGCTCATGTTAACAAAAGATTTGTCTGTTACCTTTTGCGGCGTTAAGTTTCCCAATCCGTTTTGCCTTTCTTCTTCTCCGGTAGGCAATTGTTATGAGATGTGCGCCAAAGCCTATGATACCGGCTGGGGCGGGATCGTTTTTAAAACCATTGGTTTTTTTATTGCCAACGAAGTCTCTCCACGTTTTGATCACCTGACGAAAGAAGATACCGGTTTTATTGGTTTCAAAAACATGGAGCAAATTGCTGAGCATCCGCTGGAAGAGAATCTGGACGCCATTCGACGGCTAAAACAGGATTATCCGGATAAGGTGCTGATTGCTTCCATCATGGGGGAAAATGAGCAGCAGTGGCAGGAACTGGCGCGTCTGGTTGAAGAAGCCGGCGCGGATATGATTGAGTGTAACTTCTCTTGCCCGCAGATGACCTCGCACGCCATGGGAAGCGATGTAGGGCAAAGCCCGGAGCTGGTTGAAAAATACTGCCGCGCCGTAAAACGCGGTTCATCTTTGCCAATGCTGGCGAAAATGACGCCGAATATTGGCGATATGTGCGAAGTCGCGCTGGCCGCCAAACGCGGCGGAGCCGACGGTATCGCCACCATCAACACCGTGAAATCCATTACTAACATCGACCTGAACCGCAAAATCGGGATGCCGGTGGTTAACGGTAAATCCAGTATCTCCGGTTATTCAGGAAAAGCGGTGAAACCCATTGCGCTGCGTTTTATCCAGCAGTTGCGAATGCACCCTGAACTGCGCGATTTCCCGATTAGCGGTATCGGCGGCATTGAAACCTGGGAAGACGCTGCCGAATTTCTGCTGCTGGGCGCGGCGACCCTACAGGTGACGACAGGCATTATGCAATACGGTTACCGCATTGTAGAAGATATGGCGAGCGGCCTCAGCCACTATCTGGCTGATCAGGGATTTGCCTCATTACAGGAGATGATCGGACTGGCGAATGGCAATATTATCCCGGCGGAAGACCTGGATCGCAGCTATATCGTCTATCCGCGGATTAATCAGGAGAAATGCGTCGGCTGCGGACGTTGCTATATCTCCTGCTATGACGGCGGTCATCAGGCGATGGAGTGGGATGAACACAGCCGCACGCCGCATTGCAATACGGAAAAATGCGTCGGTTGTCTGCTGTGCGGTCATGTCTGCCCGGTCGCCTGTATTGATTTAGGCGAGGTCAAATTTAAAAAAGGCGAAAAAGAACACGCGTTAACGCTGTAGCTCACGGTATGAAGCCCGGCGCGCAGTTTCGCTGCGCCGGGTTATCTGATAAGCAAAGCAATAGGTCTGGATAACTACTTCTTACGCGCGTATTTCAGCGAGTCCAGCGCCACGGCGAAAATGATAATTCCGCCTTTGATAATGTACTGCCAGTACGGGTTTACCCCGATATAGGTCAGGCCGTAGTTGATGACGGTAAAGATAATGACGCCGGTCACCACGCCGAAGACCGTACCCACTCCTCCGCTAAACGATACGCCCCCGACAACGCACGCGGCAATCGCATCCAGTTCATACATAAAGCCGAGGTTGTTGGTGGCAGAACCAATACGCCCAGCTTCCAGTAAGCCGCCGAAGGCATAAAACACGCCGGAGAGCGCATAAATCATCAGCAGGTTCAGCGCCACGTTTACTCCAGAAACTTTTGCCGCTTCCGGGTTGCCGCCAATAGCAAAAATGTTTTTACCAAAACGGGTCTTATTCCACAGCACCCAGACAAACGCTACCGCAATCAGGGCGTAAAAAGTGATGTAGGAGAGCCGGAAACTGCCCATCGCCACAAAGCCCTGCGCAAAGGTGGAAAAGCCGCTGTCAAAGCCGGAAATGGGCGAAGCGCCAACAAAGTCATAGTAAAGGGAGTTGATCCCATAAACGATAATCATCGTGCCAAGCGTGGTAATAAACGGTGTCACGTTCAGGTAAGCAATAATGATGCCGTTCACCAGGCCAATCACCGCGCCAATCGCGCAGACAATCAGGATAACCAGCGCAATCGGCATGGTCGCCATTTCCGGAAACACTTTATTGGCGTTTTCCATTGATTGCAGTAATGTGGCCGCCACGACCGCCGCCAGCCCTACCTGACGCCCCGCCGACAGGTCTGTCCCCTGGGTGACGATGAGTCCCGCCACGCCCAGCGCGATAATAATACGTACCGAAGATTGCGTCAGAATATTACTTAAATTCAGCAAACTTAAAAAAGTCGGGTCCTGGAAAATAATAATCGCCAGCAACACTAAAAGAACGACGTAAATTCCGCCTTCTTTCAGCCAGGTCAAAAAGCTTTTCTTGTTTAACGCACTCATAAGGAGCCCCTGATCTTAAAGGTGCAAAGAAGCAAGACGCAAAATTTCGTTTTGCGTTGTTGTTTTAGTATCGACAATGCCGGAAACGAGACCGTTACTCATCACCAGGATACGATCGGTAATCCCTAACAGCTCCGGCATTTCAGAAGAGATAATGATGATCCCCTTGCCTTTTTTCGCCAGTTCCGCAATAAGCTGATAAATTTCAAACTTTGCGCCGACATCAATGCCGCGGGTCGGTTCGTCCAGCATTAATATTTCCGGCTGCGTTAATAGCCAACGACCAATGATCACCTTTTGCTGATTGCCGCCGGAAAGCGAACCAATTTGCGTGCGATGCCCCGGCGTTTTTACCCGCATGGAATCAATGACCCATTGGGTGTCGCTTTTCATCCGGGAATTATCCAGTAACCCCACTTTATTTTTATAATTACGGATATTCGAAATTAATGAGTTAAATCCGATATCCAGATAGGCGTAAATTCCGGTGGAACGACGCTCCTCCGTCACCAGCGCAAAACCGTGGTTAATCGCTTCGTTCGCAGTGTGATTATTAATTTTCTTGCCATGTAAAGTGATTGTCCCGGACGACTTCTCACGAATGCCAAACAGCGTTTCGACGATATCGGTACGCTTTGCCCCAACCAGACCGGCAATGCCCAGAATTTCGCCCTTGTGCAAATCAAAGGAGACATCGCGAATGGAAGGCTGGCGCAGCGAGGTCAGGTGACGGACCTCCAGAATCACGTCGCCCGGCTTATTTTCTTTATCCGGAAAGCGCTGGTTCAGGGAACGCCCGACCATCATCGCAATGATCTTATCCATATCCAGCCCTTCCAGCGGCTGGGTGGCAATCCACTGACCGTCGCGCAAGATAGTAATTTCATCGCACAATTGAAAAATTTCTTCCATTTTATGCGAGATATAAACAATGCCGCAGCCGCGTTCTTTCAGCTTGCGAATAATGGTGAACAGATGATTAACCTCTTTCTCAGTTAACGATGAGGTCGGTTCATCCATAATAACGATCTTAGCGTTATAGGAAAACGCCTTCGCAATTTCGATCATCTGCATTTGCGAAACGGATAACGTTCCTACGCGCGCACGTGGGTCAATATCGATATCCAGTTCATCAAATATCGCTTTGGTATCCTGGTACATTTTATCCTGGTCGACAAACATACCTTTGGTGGGATAACGTCCCAGCCACATGTTATCCATGACCGAACGTTGTAATACCAGGTTTAACTCCTGGTGTACCATCGAAATCCCATTCTCCAGCGCTTCTTTCGCCGAATGGAAGTCCACTTCTTTCCCCTGAAATACAATGCTGCCGGAATCTTTTTGATAAATACCGAAAAGACATTTTAATAATGTTGATTTGCCTGCGCCGTTTTCGCCCATTAATGCATGAATAGAGTGCGGACGAACGTTTAAGTTGACATTATCAAGCGCTTTCACGCCGGGAAATGATTTGTTAATGCCACGCATTTCCAACAAATATTCACCCGACGACGGAGAGATCGTGCTGCCCATAATGATACCCTGTCGGCCTTTTTAATTATGACTATCCGCGCCGGATGGCAAAAGAAATACGTTATCCGGTCCGCGGCGCGTCACCCTTCCACGGTTTCAGGGCGCAACAAAATTGCGCCCACAGACGGAAAAGTTATTTTTGGGTAAATTCGCTCAGATTGTCTTTGTCCACGCCGACATAAGGCACGCGCACGATTTTATTCTCAATCTTCCAGTTGGTGCCGTCAGCCGCGCCCTTGCCTTCGGCGAGGTTTTTCGCCAGATCGAATGTCGCTTTCGCCTGATTGTTGGCGTCATTCAGTACCGTACCGGCCATCGCGCCCGATTTCACCAGCGCCAAAGCTTCCGGTAACGCATCGACGCCAAAGACCGGAATCGACGATTTATTATGCGCTTTCAGCGCCTCTACCGCGCCCATCGCCATCGCATCGTTATTCGCGATAACCACTTCAATCTTGTTAGCGTTCGGGCCAGACAGCCAGGCATCCATCTTATCTTTTGCCTGCGCGGTATCCCACATGGCGGTGTCTAACGCCAGTTGCTCGGTCTGAATACCTTTAGCATTTAACTCTTTCACCACATACGTCGTACGGGCTTCCGCATCCGGGTGCCCCGGCTCGCCTTTC
Source organism: Salmonella sp. NW38 (assembly GCF_051807745.1). NCBI lineage: Bacteria > Pseudomonadati > Pseudomonadota > Gammaproteobacteria > Enterobacterales > Enterobacteriaceae > Salmonella > Salmonella sp. NW38. The sequence continues at coordinate 181,171 of NZ_JAMMTO010000008.1, forward strand.
AGCAGAACATACTGAATTTTACCGTCTTTATTCAGATCCCAACCCTGATTCGCCTGCCAGTGTTTGGCAATCAAGTCGCCCTGAATCACACCGGATTCTTTAGAGTCAGTCCCGACATAATACGCCTTGTCATAGCTGTCCAGCGCTTTGCGGGAAGGCTCTTTGTTAAAGAACACCACCGGCACATTTTGCCCGCGCGCTTTCTCAATCACCGTACCGGCGGCTGCCGGGTCGACCAGGTTAATCGCCAGAGCTTTAACCCCTTTCGCCAATAAAACGTCAATTTGATCATTCTGTTTGGACTGATCGTTTTGCGAGTCATTCATCAGTAGCTGAACATCCGGCGCGGATTTGCCATCTTTTTCAATAGCCTTACGCACCACGGACATAAAGTTATCGTCATATTTATAAATCGTCACGCCAATACGAGTATCAGCCGCGTGCGCGTGCGCGCCGAATAACAGACTTGCCATCACGGCAGAAAGGGTCAGTACCTTCTTATTCATGGTAGCTCCGGTTTTATTATGTAGGGTATAGCGTAAAAAAATGCCCGGCTGTTCAGCACGTTAACGCGTGTTACTGAACGCCGAAGCGTATTTAGAGCCTATCCCACCAGGCGTTATTGGCGCAGCCAGTTTGGACACGGACAGCGCGCAAAAACCGGAGCGTACACGTAGTACGTGAGGTTTGACTCGCTACGCTCGCCCTTCGGGCCGCCGCTAGCGGCGTTCAAAACGCTAACGCGTTTTGGCGAGCACTGCCCAGGTCCAAAATGGCAAGTAAAATAGCCCTAATGGGATAGGCTCTTATTCAACTCTTTATTTTTGTCCGGTAGTCGCGGGATATTGTGATAACGGTTTTTATAAGCGAAATACCCCAGCAAAACTGACAACTAACTGTTACACATTAGTTACAGTGCGACAAACGTTGTCATCATAGCTATCACAATGTTAATAAACTGTGAATTTACTCACAGATTGAAAACGGTTACATGCGGTGCGTAATCAGTTAGTGATCAGTACCGCATTCTGTCGCCACGCCACCGAATGGCGCCGTACCAGGGTCGGCATGAAGCAGTGCGTCGCCGTGATATCCAGGGTGCCTGCGGCCCCCTGTAACGCCAGCTCGGTCGCGATTTTCGCCATAGAAGCAATAGGATAGCGCACGGTAGTCAACTGAGGATCGGTATAACGAGCAATAGGGATATCATCGAAACCGATGACAGACAGATGCAAGGGAATGGCGATGCCGTTATCTTTTAACGCCGTCAGCGCGCCCGCCGCCATATTATCGTTATAGGCAAATACCGCCGTCAGTTGCAGATTGCGTCCCAGCAACTCAACCATTGCCGACTCGCCGCCCTGCATATCCGGCGTGCCGGTGCCAATCCAGCTCTCCGACGCAGCAACCCCCTGCTCTTGCAGCGCGTGTAACCACCCTTCTCTGCGCATCGCGTCATCTTCAATACGGTGGCTGGAGGCCAGGTAGCCGATGCGTTGATGTCCATTATTCAGCAACATTCGGGTCGCCATTCTGGCGCCGCTCACATTGTCGAGACAGACACAACGGTGCGCATAACCCGGCACGATACGGTTAATCAGCACCATACCAGGGATCTGATCCATAAAGTCGCTCAGCTCGCGATCGGTTAAGGCTTTTGAGTGAACAATCAATGCGTTACAACGCTGACGGATCAAGACTTCAATCGCATGACGTTCTTTTTCCGCCTCATGATAACTGTTGCCAATGAGAACATATTTCTGGTGCTGCTGCGCGACCAGATCTACGGCTTTCACCAGAGCGCCGAAAAAGGCATCGGAAACATCCATGACCACGACGCCGATAGTATCGCTCACCTGGGTGGCCAGCGCTTGCGCATTCGCATTTGGCCGATATCCCAGCAGAGTGACGGCCTGCATAACGGCGTCACGGGTGTCGGGACTGACCAACGCGCTGTTATTCAGTACGCGGGAAACGGTCGCTACAGACACGCCAGCCTGGCGCGCTACATCACGAATGGTGATCATATTCACTGCCCTGTTTGAGTTCAAAAATGCTCACAAATGCCCCGTTAGCAGGCGGCTATTTTGTCAGCACCCTGCCCAGGGCTGCGTGAGAAACATCACAGGGATGGAAACGGTTACAGCCATTTTGTTAATGAATGTGATCCAGATCGTTATCTGAACGATCCTGACGCGCGCAACGTGAGTTGACGCCATAACCACTCGACCGGTCCCTGTCGCCAGAAACGTAGCCAGATGACGGAAAAGAGAAGGTTTATTGCCCATACCGGAACGACAAAGAACAAGAGTTCCAGTCGATTGAATTCCATAAATAAGCCAAACTGATAAAACAGCGTGGTACAGATGATCGTCTGCAGCAGATAATTGGTCAGCGCCATTCGCCCTACGCAGGCAATGGCAAGCGTCAGTCTGCATCGGCTAAGCTGCGGCCAGAAGCCAAACATCAGCGCGGCATAGCCCAGCGTTTGCAACGGCGCGCTCAGTTCGCGCGGCGCCTGCAATAAGAAGGCGCACCAGCGGTACGCCCAGTCCAGCCGCCATTGTAAGATGACCGCAGGCAGGTTGATCATTAGCCCTAACGCCACCAGCAGAATCCCGGTACGGCGATAGTGCCGCAGACTGTACTGACCTTTCAGCCAGCCGCTACGCATTAGCGCGGCGCCCAGCAGCATCATACCCGCCAGTTGCCAGCCATACTGCGCGCCGAGCGCCAGTAAACTATTCGACAGCATCTCTGCCCGGTTGCTGATAGCCTCCATGCCGCCGTTCAGCTTCCAGTATTTTTCATACAATATTGCCGACGCATCCGGCGTCCAGGCGCGGCTGGTTTCGCTACTCGATGCTACGCCCAGCAGCAGTAGCACGCCAATCCCGACCAGATAAAGGAGTATGCCGGTATTGAACAGGCTTTTTACCGAAGGCGCGTCGCGTACCAGTCGCCAGCAAATTAACCCGACCAGACCGTAGGCCAGCAGAATGTCGCCGTCCCAAAAGAATAACGCATGGATAAAACCTAACAGTACCAATAGCGTTAAGCGCGACTGAATCCACTGTTTACCACGCGGAAGCAGCATTTGTAGCCCCGCGCCAAACAACAACGCGAACAGCGTAAGAAACTTAGCCTGCGCCACAATATCGAGAATCGCCCAGGACCAGGCGTCTTCGGGAACGATCGCGCCGTACCAGGCGGGATTGAGATAAGCCGCCTTCGGCAATCCAAAGGCGCTAATGTTAAGAAGCAGGATACCGAGGATGGCGACGCCACGTACAAAATCCAGCGTGACATTACGCTCCATCGTCTCCGCCTTAATCATGGATGATGGCGAACGGCACGCAGAAACTCCTGGCGCGTATTCTGGCTGGACTTAAACAATCCGCCCAGCGATGTCGTCGTCGTGGCGCTGGTTGCGTCACGAATACCGCGAGCTTTCACGCAGTAATGCACCGCATCAATCGATACCGCTACATTATTGGTGCCGAGCAAGGTTTGCAGCGCCGTCAGAATTTGTTGGGTCAAACGTTCCTGAACCTGCGGACGCTGGGCGAAGAATTGCACGATACGGTTAATTTTCGACAGGCCGATCACGGAATCTTTGGGGATATACGCGACAGTCGCTTTGCCATCAATGGTCACGAAGTGATGTTCACAGGTGCTGGTCAGCGTGATATCGCGGACGGTGACCATTTCATCCACCTTCATTTTATTTTCAATGAGGGTAATTTTCGGGAAATTGGCATAGTCGAGGCCGGCGAAAATCTCGTCAACGTACATCTTAGCGATACGATGCGGCGTTTCCATCAGACTGTCATCGCTCAAATCGAGATTCAGCAACTGCATAATCTCAGTCATATGCCCTGCGATAAGGCTTTTTCGCGTTTCATTATCCAGTTCATCCATAGGCGGGCGCAGCGGCGTTTCCAGCCCCCGGGCAACCAGCGCGTCATGAACCAGGGCCGCTTCTTTACTGAGTGATGGCATTAATCGTGTTCTCCTGCAGGTGTGGCGCCTCTGCCCTGCATGGGGCAAAGTTTGTCAATATTGTGACAGTGTGATTATTGTGCGTGAGGTAGCGCACATAATCCAGTATTCACGCCCATAATTGTTGAAATTGTCGCTGCCTTTCATGACATCTTTTCCGGTGCGGGAATGATGGCAGGACAAAGGGCATATTTGTTAACGCAACGTTATTTAAATGATGAAGCATGTTTATGTATTACGGAAGTGAAAGTTACTCACAACGCGGTGAATAATCTGTATTATGAAGAATCTGCATACCTTATCAGGTTCACTATAAAAGGAGCCCCCGCATGGAAATGCTCGAAGAGCACCGATGTTTTGGCGGCTGGCAGCAGCGCTGGCGTCATCATGCCGCCACGCTAAACTGCGCCATGACATTCAGCATTTTTCTTCCGCCGACTCAGGATAATGAACCGCCTCCGGTACTGTACTGGTTGTCCGGGTTGACCTGCAATGATGAGAACTTTACCACCAAAGCAGGCGCGCAGCGTATCGCAGCAGACCTGGGCATTGTATTGGTGATGCCGGATACCAGTCCACGCGGTGAACAGGTCGCCAACGATAGCGGATACGATTTAGGCCACGGCGCCGGGTTTTATCTCAATGCCACACAGCCGCCCTGGGCCAGCCATTATCGCATGTACGATTACCTGCGCGATGAGCTTCCGGCGCTCATCCAGACACAGTTTAACGTCAGCGACCGTTGCGCCATCAGCGGGCACTCGATGGGCGGCCACGGCGCGTTAATCATGGCGCTGAAAAATCCGGGCAAATATACCAGCGTCTCTGCTTTTGCGCCCATCGTCAACCCCAGCCGCGTGCCGTGGGGAATCAAAGCGCTTACCGCTTATCTCGGCGAAGATGAATCAGCCTGGACTGAGTGGGATAGCTGCGAATTAATGCTGGCCAGCCAGCCGCAGGACGCCATTCCTGTGCTCATCGATCAGGGCGACAGCGATCAATTCCTCGCCGATCAACTTCAGCCAGCCGTACTGGCGGAAGCCGCGCGGCAAACCGCCTGGCCGATGACGCTACGAATCCAGCCCGGTTACGATCATAGCTATTATTTTATTGCGTCCTTCATCGAGGACCATCTGCGCTTTCATGCCCGGTATTTACGGGGCGAGCGTGAGACGTCACCAACATAATGAATTTTCCAGCGCCGCGCTGTAATTCACCTCCTCCGACTGCGGCGCGGAAGATTTATTATTTAAATCCGCGGCCTGCTGGCGTACCTGAAGGCGGCCGCTGCCCTCTCCGCCTTCATAACTTTCGTGAAAATTACGCAGCTCGGATTCAAACAGCACCGCATCAAGATTATGCAACTTATCCAGCGCCCGCAGGAGAGAAATTAGCGTATCAAGATTGAGCCCTCCCCCCTTCTCGATACGCTTGATGGTGGCGATGCCAACGTGCGCGCGATCGGCAAGCTGCTGCTGGGTCATCGAAAGAGACAGACGCGTCTCCTTTAAGCGGGCGCACAACGACAGGATAATCTCGTCGTTATTCATCGTATTGTATTTCACGCTGTTACCCTCTCTTGCGCGGCTGAATTTTCCCCAGCGAACCATGATATGTTTCACGGTATTTAGCGCTCATGTCTTTACCGGTCTCGTACATCGCAGCAATGATCTCATCGAGCGAAATACAGGGTTCGCTTACGCGACTCATCGCCATCGTCGCCGCGTTTATCGCTTTCACGGCAGAGATGGCATTTCTCTCTATGCAGGGAATTTGTACCTGCCCGCCCAGCGGATCGCAGGTCAATCCCAGATGATGTTCCATGGCAATTTCTGCGGCGCTCAGCGTTTGCTCCACGGATGCGCCCATCAGTTCAGCCAGGCCCGCCGCCGCCATTGAGCACGCCACGCCGATTTCCCCCTGACAGCCAACTTCAGATCCCAGAATAGAGGCGTTTTGTTTAAACAATATCGCGATAGCGGCGGCGGTCAGGAAGAAACGGGTCAGAGCACCGGGTTCCAGCGGCGTGACAAATTTATCATACCAGCAGAGCGCTGCCGGAATGATGCCGCACGCGCCATTGGTTGGCGCGGTAACAATCTGTCCGCCGCTGGCATTTTCTTCGCTTACCGCAATCGCGAAGGCATTGACCCAGTTCAGCGCGGTTAAAAAATCGCTGGCGGAACGGTTAGCCTGTAACGTCTTATGTAACGCACAGGCGCGCCGCGGTACCTGATAGGGACCGGGTAATACCCCCTCAGTATGCAGGCCGCGATAAACCGCCTGCTGCATCACGTCCCATATTTGCGCCAGATAATTCTGCAACGTCTGTGGCGAGTGGCGGCACAGCTCATTTTTCATCATCAGCGCCGCCACAGACAGGCCGTTACGCCGACACAGCGCCAGCAACTGCGCGGCATGACTAAATTCAAAGGGCGACATTGTACGCAAAGGAAGCGATGACGTCAGCGGCTCGCCATGTTTGCGAACCTGTCCGGCGCCGGTCGAAAACCAGGTCTCTTCATACACAGTGAAATAATCATCTCTGGCGCGAAACGTCATGGCATAAGGATGACCTGGATGCGCCTGGTGATTGGCGATAATCTTGACTTTTATCGTGATTCCGCCCGCGTCGGAGAGCGGGAGTTCGATTTTGTTTTCATTTTCCGCACGCTTAATCACCGCCATATGCGAGCGGAGATCGACATTCTCCGGCTGGTAGCCCAGCAGCCCAAGATAAAGGGCGGTATCCACATTGTGGCACTTGCGGCTTAACGATAACGCGCCATACAGCTCGATTTCTATTTCCCGAATTAGCGGCAACGTCTCTTGTTCTCTGAGCAATGAAATAAAGTGACAGGCGGCGCGCATCGGCCCTACGGTACGTGAGCTGGATGGACCTATTACTATTTTGAATATATCAAGGCAACTCTCCATCGTTATATCAATCCTTTCAGTGTCATTCGCGTTCAGTAATAAATAACATCCTCGCACAGTTGACATATCAAAAGTGATACCTTTTGTGTCTGAACTTTACCTGGTATCAAAAACAACGCTTTTTTAGCCCTTTTCTGGCTGTGATATCTGTGATAGCACAAGATTCCACGCCGCAAAAGAGTCATTATAATACCCGTAAATTAAGGGAGTTATCATATGAGCATTATTTATTTTATTACTACACAGGATATCGATACGTTTCAGAAAAAATTACAGGAAACGTTATTTGATGCCGTCACCATGCCATTTCCGCTATTATTTGATAAACGTTATGCCGCGCTTATCAATACCGCTTATTTAAAGCTTACGCTGCCAACGGAATGTCTGACGCCTGAATTTTATCGCTATTTACGCGAACTCTCATTACAATGGCAGTTTGATTTTTTTATTAAGCCGCAGCCACTGCCTGCTAACGGTATTATCGCGTTTGATATGGACTCGACATTTATTGCGGAAGAAGGCGTGGATGAAATTGCCCGCGCGCTTGGCATATCGACGCAAATCACCGCCATTACCCAACAGGCGATGGAGGGCAAGCTTGATTTTAACGCCAGTTTTACCCGACGTATCGGAATGTTGAAAGGCACACCGAAAGCAGTGCTGAACGCCGTATGCGATCGCATGACCCTTTCGCCAGGCCTGTTAACTATTCTGCCAGTCATCAAGGCCAAAGGATTTAAAACCGCGATTATCTCCGGGGGACTGGATATATTCACCCAGCGTCTAAAAGAACGGTATCAACTGGATTATGCCTTTTCGAATACGGTTGAAATACGCGATAACGTTCTGACGGATAACATTACCTTGCCGATTATGAATGCCGCAAACAAAAAACAGACGCTGGTTGACCTGGCTGCCCGGTTAAATATTGCCACGGAGAATATTATTGCCTGCGGTGATGGCGCCAACGATCTGCCGATGTTAGAACATGCTGGCACCGGTATTGCCTGGAAAGCGAAGCCGGTTGTACGGGAAAAAATCCACCATCAGATTAATTATCACGGTTTCGAATTGCTTCTTTTTCTTATTGAAGATGAATTATAACGCGACTCACCTCGCCGGAAGGGAATTTTAAAATGAGTATAAAAACATTTATTTTCAGCCAGCCCGATAAGCCGATTGTAAAAGAGAAAAAAGAGATAGACCAGACCTATAAAAAATTTCGTTTTGAGATTATCGCCTCGGTCTTTATCTCTTATGCCGTCTTTTATCTTACCCGTAAAAACTTCTCCGCCGCGATGCCGGCCATGCTGACGGAAACGTCGCTGACCGCAGAAGACTTCGCCATTATGTCTTCTATTTTTTACATTCTTTATGGCGCGATGAAGTTTGTCGGCGGGATGCTGGTCGATAAAATTAACCCGAAAGCTATGACCGGCCCGGTGCTGATTGGCGTGGGGATTGTAAATATTCTGTTCGGCTTTTCCGACAGCGTGGCGGCATTCTACGTGCTGTACAGTCTCAACGCGATCTTACAGGGCACCAGCTTTCCGCCGATGGCGAAAATTATGGCCTCGTGGTTTTCGAAAAACGAACGGGGACGCTGGTGGGCTATCGTTGAAGCGGCGCACAATATCGGCGGCAGCCTCGCGCCGCTGCTGACCAGTTTTGCTATCGCCTTTAGCGGTAGCTGGAAAATGGGATTTTATGTTCCCGGCGCCATTTCGCTGCTGATGGGGATAGTGGCGCTATTTACTATTAAAGATCGTCCCGGTACGTTAGGTTTGCCCAACGTGGGGCAGTGGCGTAACGACCCGACGGAACTGGCCCAGGTCAAGGCCAGCCCGGTCAACCTGAGCTTCTGGCAGATTTTTGTGAAATATATCCTGACCAATCCACTGGTATGGATCATTATTATCGGTGATATGTCGGTTTATATTGCGCGCACCATCCTTAACGACTGGCCGCAGATTTACTATTCGCAAGTTCACGGCTGGAGCCTGATAAAAGCGAACTCGATTATTTCCTGGTTTGAGGCGGGCGGACTGGCAGGTGGGTTGCTGGCAGGCTACTTGTCTGACTTTATGTTCAAAAGTAACCGCTGGATGACCGGATTAATCTTCGCGTTAGCGCTGTGCATATGCATCGTGCTGGTGCCGCTGGTTCAGGATACCTCTTACACCCTCACCGCGATTCTGTTCACCATCATGGGCTTCGCCTTATACGGACCGCATATGCTTTTTGCCGTCGGCTGTCTGGATGTGACCCATAAGGATGCGGCGGGATCGATTACCGGCTTTCGGGGATTGTTCAGCTATGTCGGCGCGGCAATGGCCGGTGTGCCGGTAATTATGGTGAAAAATAGCTGGGCGTGGTCGGGCGTTTATATCTATGCGTTAATCGCCATTCTGCTAACGACTTTGTCGCTGGCGCTGCTCTCCAGGCTGCATCGGTTATAACATTCTGGCGACAGCGGCAAAACGCGGCTGTCGCCAGTCTCTGTCAGAAACGGTAATCCACCGCCATAAAGTAACGACGTCCGTCTTCGGTGTAACCGTAGTCGTCGCGTTTGAGATCTTTATCGCCCACGTTCAGAACGCCCGCACGCAGTTTAACATTTTTCGTCGCCTGCCATGCCGCGCCGGTATCCCAGACCACGTACCCACCCGGCGTTTTCGCCGTTGCGCTGTCGGCCCGCTTACGCCCGGTATAATTCCCTGATATGTAGAATGACCAGTCTTCGAGCTGCGCCGGTTTCCAGTCCAGCGTACCGTTCGCGGTGTGGAACGGCAGATCGGAAAGCGGCTTGTTCCCGCCATTACTGACGTCGCGTCCGTCGTTATAGGTGTAATTCAACGACAGTTTCCACGCCTCGTTAAACGGAACTTTCAACTCGGTTTCCACACCCTGAATACGCGCTTTATTCACGTTGTAATAACGGAAGACCGGAACGCGCTGTCCCCGACTATTGGTTTCGAAACCGACAAAGTTGGAATAGCCGGGCGCGGCGTTAACGTCAGCGGTACGGCTAATGCTGATGCGATTGTCCACATCGTTACGGAACGTGGTAACGCTCGCTTCCACGCCCTCCAGTATGCCTTCTTCGCCACGGTAATAAAGGCCGAGCTCCCAGCTTTCACTGGTTTCAGGTTTCAGATCCGGGCTACCGATAATGCGGCATCCTCCACGGCAGGAGTTGGTCGCCCAGTCCGGACTTAATTGCAATAGCGACGGCGCTTTAAAGGCCGTGGCCCACCCACCTTTCACCGTCAGGGTATCCGTTGCGTTATAAACCAGATAAGCACGCGGGCTCCAGTGATCGCCATAGGTTTCATGGTCATCCATACGAATACCGGTGGTCAGCGCCAGCGGTTCGAAGATGCGCCACTCATCTTCAAGGAACAGAGCATACTGGCTGGCGGAGGTTTTAGTACTGGAACCGCCGGTCAGGTTGACCGCATCGCTCAGTTTATCGTGACGCCATTCGCCGCCGAAGGTGAGGAACTGGTTGACAGACGCTAACGGCAGAACGTATTTCCCGTCAATCGAATTGCTTTCTGACGTGATAGGGCTACTGTTGCCGGGGTTTTTGTTTTCCACTTTTTCGCCGTAGAACTTGAGCTCGCTATTACCGAGATCCCAACGTCCGTTATGGCTCAACGCGTAGTTTTGCCGTTCCAGACGGTTTTTATCCAGCGAGTCGGAGTCCCGGTCCTGGCGATCAAAACCGTAGCCTGCGGTAACGTCATGATTTTCGTTTGGTGTCCAGGCAAACTCGACGTTTCCATCCCGGCTGGTAAATCCTTCAATGCGCGGCGTTTCACCCGTAGTGGTGGTGGCGGAACTCTGCTGCTCGTCTTTTCCGCGTTTCGCCAGGCTACCGTAGGCTTTCATTCCCAGCACGCCGTCGATCAGCGGACCACTGGCAAAGAACTGACCGTTATAGGTATCGCCACGGTCGCGATGTTCCTGAATAGTGGAGTCAACCGTGACGCTACCGTGCCATTTCTGACCAATTTTTTTGGTAATAATGTTGACCACGCCGCCCAGCGCATCGGAGCCATACAGCGAGGACATGGGGCCACGCACCACTTCAATGCGTTCGATAGCGTCAACCGGTATCCAGTTCAGATCAAAATCATTATGGCGGAAGACCGCGTTACGGGAGTTAACGCGCTTACCGTCGATCAGGATCAGCGTATAACTGCTGTCCAGACCACGAATACTCACGCCTTTACGGTTATCCCCTTCGTTAGTGAGCTGTACGCCCGGCACCTCTTTCAGGACATCTTTCAGGTTTTGCACGGGCCTGCGCTGTAAATCTTGCTGGGTAATGACGCTGATACTTGCTGGCGCATCTTTCAGATTTTGTTCGATGGCGGACGCGGTAACGACCATGGTTTCACCATCATCCGTTGCCGCGGCAACCGGCCAGGCCAACGTAACTGCGGACATACAAAGCCCTACCCGAACGAAAGGGTTAAACCTAAACATTCCATTTCTCCATGAGGTAAATACGACAAAAAAATCGGTTATCGCTCACAACGCATTACGTTTCGCCTGCGATAACGGTTATCACGGCGAACTCTTTTTATGCAGGCGAGTCGGGCTCATGAGTGACGGTCGCGCCCGAATCTTCATCCTTTCTGATTTCGAGCGTAACGATAAAGCAAACGATAATAATTATCAATTTAATTGTTAATAATTATGTCATTTGAACCAATCATGACGAAAAAACAAAAAACCCTCTCGAATGAGAGGGTTAGAAGAGTCAGGTTCAGGCAGTCAGTGCCGGATAGCGGTATAAAGCCTATCCGGGCTATGACGAGAATACCGCGTTACTTTTTAACGCGTTCCGGGAAGTGCATTTCGCTATAGCGCACGAAATGCGTACCTTTTATCAGCTTGTAGCCGAACCAGATAAGCAGGAACAGCGGAATACCGATATAGGTCGCCGCGACGCCGCCCCAGTCGATGGTATCTTTCAGGAACGCTTCATAGTTCTGCCCCAACGTAATAATCAGGCACAGTACAAAGGCGAAAATCGGCCCCAGCGGGAAGAACCCGGAACGGTACGGCAAATCATTCACATCATACCCTTGTATCACGTAACCGCGACGGAAGCGATAATGGCTAATGGCAATCCCCAGCCAGGCGATGAAGCCCGTCATACCGGAGGTGTTCAACAGCCACAGATAGACCGTCTGGTTGCCGAACATTGAGGTCAAAAAGCAAAGACCGGCAATCACGGTGGTGGCATAAAGCGCATTGCGCGGTACGCCGCCGCGGGACAATTTCGCAAAAATACGCGGGGCCTTACCGTCACAGGCCAGGGTGTAGAGCATACGGGTCGAGGCATACATTCCGGAGTTGCCCGCAGACAGTACCGCCGTCAGGATAACCGCATTCATTATCGCCGCCGCAGACAACAAGCCCGCATGCTGGAACACTAAGGTAAACGGACTGACGCTAATGTCTTTGACGTCGTTACGCAGCAGGTTTGGATCGGTATAAGGAATGATCAGGCTGATAATCAAAATCGCGAAAACATAAAACAGCAGAATACGCCAGAATACCTGACGCACCGCGCGCGGAATATTCTTCTCCGGGTTTTCAGATTCCCCGGCGGCAATACCAATCAGCTCAGTTCCCTGGAAAGAGAAGCCCACGATCATCGCGACGCCAATCATTGCCGCAAAACCGCCAGCGAAAGGCGCATCGCCCGTCGTCCAGTTGCTCCAGCCGACCGGCTCGACACCTTTAAAGATGCCGATAATCATCGCTACGCCAACGATGATGAAGATAATAACGGTCGCGACTTTAATTAACGAGAACCAGTACTCCGCCTCGCCAAAACCGCGTACGGAAATGTAGTTCAGCAAGAAAATGACGCAGAGGAATAGCGCGCTCCAGATCCAGCCCGGCGTATCCGGGAACCACCAGCCCATCACCAATTGTGCGGCAACCAGGTCAACAGCGATAGTCACCGCCCAGTTGTACCAGTAGTTCCAGCCCAGCGCGAAACCAAAGCCTTCTTCCACATAGTTCTGACCATATGTCGCAAACGAGCCAGATACCGGCATATAGGCCGCCAGCTCGCCAAGACTGGTCATCAGGAAGTAGACCATCAAACCAATCAGAATATAAGAAAACAGCGCGCCGCCTGGCCCCGCCTGAGAAATTGTCGCACCAGATGCAACGAAAAGACCTGTCCCGATGGAGCCGCCAATGGCAATCATCGTCAGGTGACGCGCCTTTAATTCGCGACGTAGCGCGGGCGCTTCTGTGGTTTTAGTTTTGGAACCCATGTGAAAATGCTATCCATCCAAAAAATGAGGCGCGATTGTAACAGACGAAATACTATCCTTCCGACACAAATGCGCGGTTATAAGAGACCTTCATGACCGGCCACGGATTATAAGTAAAGCAGAGAATAACGTATACGTAAGCGGATACTAAAAATGGCGATGCCGCCCGGGCAGCCCTCCTCTTCACCTTTATTCACAGTAACTCAAAAAACGCTGCAACGCGTTAGAAAGATGTTTCTGCCGATGATGAACACGCCACAACGTGCGCACCAGGCGCGGTAACGGCACCGCGACTTCGCCCAGGGTTCCCGCCTGGAGTTGTTCAGCAATCACCCGGCGCGATAAACAGCTTATCCCCAGTCCGTGACGCACCGCATGTTTGATCGCTTCTGAATTCCCCAACTCCATCGCCATATGAAAGCGCGGCAAGTGCGACAACAGCAAATAATCGACAATTTCCCGCGTACCGGAACCGCGCTCGCGTAAAATCCATGGGGATGCCGCAAGCTGTTCCAGCGTCACCGGCCCCTGCGTCAGCGGCGAGGACGGCGCGGCAAAGACCACCAGCTCATCTTCCAGCCACGGCTCAGAGATAATCTCTGTACTGTGACATGGTCCTTCAATCAGGCCGATATCAACCCGAAAATCCAGCACCGCGTTAATCACGTCCTGGCTGTTTCCCACGCTGAGTTCCAGCGGCAAGGCCGGATAATGCTGGCGATAGCGGGCAATCATGGCGGGTAAAATGTAATTGCCGATGGTGCTACTGGCATAAACCCGTATCGCGCCGTTATCTTCACGAAATAGCTGCTCAATTTCTACCGCTTGCTCCAGCAATGCCAGCGCGCGCGGGTATAACAAGCGCCCATGTTCGTTGACCACCAGCCGTTTCCCCACCCGATCAAACAACTGTACGCCGAGCTGACCTTCCAGATCGGTGAGCGCGGCGCTAACGGCGGACTGCGATAATGACAGCATGACCGACGCCTGGGTTGTTGAACCGCTTTTCAGTACTTCAGCAAACACTTCAAGTTGTCGTAGCGTAATATGCATAGTCGTATCCCACCGATAGCGTTTCACTTACCACTTATAAAGATTAATTATAAATATATAATCAATTTTATTTTTAAACCAGATCACCGTAACCTTATTGTCCATATACAGGAGAAGGTTATGACAGAACTCACCTTGCAGAATCATCGTCGTACAATGTGGCATTTTATACCGGGGCTCGCTCTGAGCGCCGTCATTACAGGAGTCGCCCTGTGGGGCGGCGCTATCCCTGCCGTTGCAGGCGCGGGGTTCAGCGCCCTGACCCTGGCTATCCTGCTGGGTATGGTTATCGGGAATACCGTCTATCCACAAATATGGAAACAATGCGACGGCGGCGTGCTGTTTGCAAAACAACATCTGCTGCGTTTAGGGATTATCCTTTACGGCTTCCGCCTTACCTTTTCACAAATCGCCGATGTGGGCATTAGCGGTATTGTGATTGACGTATTAACGCTTTCCAGCACGTTCATGCTGGCCTGCTTCTTAGGCCAAAAAGTCTTTGGTCTGGACAGGCACACCAGTTGGCTGATTGGCGCCGGTAGCAGTATCTGCGGCGCGGCGGCGGTACTGGCGACAGAACCGGTGGTAAAAGCGGAAGCCAGTAAGGTTACTGTAGCCGTCGCGACTGTCGTTATTTTCGGCACCATCGCTATTTTCCTTTACCCGGTAATGTATCCGCTGCTGGCGCACTGGTTCAGCCCGGAAACTTACGGCATCTATATCGGCTCAACCATGCATGAAGTCGCGCAAGTGGTCGCAGCGGGTCACGCCGTTAGCCCGGATGCGGAAAATGCGGCAGTTATCGCTAAGATGCTGCGTGTCATGATGCTGGCGCCGTTCCTGATCATTCTGGCAGCACGCGTTAAACAGCTTTCCCCGGCGACCGGCGCGGAAAAAAGCAAAATTACCATTCCGTGGTTTGCTATTTTCTTCATCGTAGTGGCGATCTTCAACTCTTTCCACCTGCTGCCGAAAGCCGTGGTGGATATGCTGGTGACGCTGGACACGGTACTGCTGGCGATGGCGATGGCGGCGTTGGGTCTGACCACTCACGTTAGCGCATTGAAAAAAGCGGGGGCGAAACCGCTGCTGATGGCGCTGGCATTATTCGCCTGGCTGATTATTGGCGGTGGCGCCATTAACGTCCTAATCCATAGCCTTATCGCATAAATTATTACGTTTCACGCCTGTTAACCCGTTATCATAGCGTTCGTAATGAACCGTTAGCGGGTTTAACAGGAGTCTTTTATGAAATACATCGGAGCGCACGTCAGCGCTGCTGGCGGTCTGGCTAACGCCCCTGCCCGCGCGGCTGAAATTGGCGCAACGGCCTTTGCGCTTTTCACAAAAAACCAGCGTCAGTGGCGTGCCGCCCCCCTTACTCCCCAGGTCATTGATGACTTTAAAATCGCCTGTGAAAAGTATCATTTCTCGGCGGCGCAAATTCTTCCCCACGATAGTTACCTGATTAATCTGGGCCATCCGGTCAGTGAAGCACTGGAAAAATCACGTGATGCCTTTCTCGATGAAATGCAACGCTGTGAACAACTCGGCTTAACCTTGCTTAATTTTCATCCCGGTAGCCATTTGATGCAGATTGCACAGGAGGATTGCCTGGCGCGGATCGCGGAATCCATCAATATTGCCCTCGCGCAGACCGAGGGCGTTACGGCGGTTATCGAAAATACAGCCGGTCAGGGCAGTAATCTGGGGTTTGAGTTTGAACAGTTAGCCGCCATCATCGACGGCGTGGAAGATAAGTCGCGCGTTGGCGTCTGTATCGATACCTGCCATGCCTTTGCCGCCGGATATGATCTGCGTACGCCAGAGGCGTGCGAAAAAACGTTCGCCGGATTCGGGAAAATTGTCGGATTTCAGTATTTGCGCGGAATGCACCTGAACGACGCCAAAAGCGCCTTCGGTAGCCGCGTTGACCGCCATCACAGTCTGGGTGAAGGCAATATCGGCCACGATGCGTTTCGTTGGATTATGCAGGATGCGCGTTTTGACGGTATTCCGCTGATACTGGAGACCATCAATCCTGATATCTGGGCGGAAGAGATTGCGTGGTTAAAAGCCCAGCAAATTGCCGAAGCGGTGGCCTGACGCGCAATGTTCTTCAGGCAATAAAAAAGGCAGAGCGCGCTCTGCCTTTTTTAGCGTGTTTCTCTTACGCCGCTTTTGCCGCGACTTCCGTCTCCGGACGTTTCAGGACGGCATAAGCCAGCCCTGCCACCAGCGTACCGGCCACAATTGCCAGCAGGTATCCCAATACCGGCGTAATTGCGCCTGGGATAAGCAGAACAAACAGACCGCCATGCGGCGCCATCAATTTTGCGCCTACCGCCATAGAAATAGCCCCGGTCAACGCGCCGCCAACGATACAGCACGGCAGTACACGCATCGGGTCGCGCGCCGCAAACGGAATAGCGCCTTCAGTGATAAAGCACAGCCCCAGCACCAACGCCGCTTTACCGCCTTCCTGCTGCGCTTTGTCGAACTTACGACGCGCCACCATCGTCGCCAGACCCAGCGCTAACGGCGGTACCATACCTGCGGCCATGATCGCCGCCATCGGCGCGTAAGTTTGCGTACTCAGCAGACCAACGCCAAACGCATACGCCGCTTTGTTCACCGGGCCGCCCATGTCGGTACACATCATCCCGCCGAGAATCGCGCCCAGCAGCACCGCATTTGCCGTCCCCATCGTTTGCAGCCAGTGGGTGAGCCCTTCCAGAATCCCGGCAACCGGTTTACCGATCAGGTAAATCATCGCCAGCCCCACCACCAGACTGGAAATTAACGGGATGATCAGGATTGGCTTCAGCGCTTCCATACTTTGCGGAAGTTTCAGTTTGGTACTGATAAGCTTCGCCATATACCCGGCAAGGAAGCCGGCAATGATCCCGCCGATAAAACCGGAACCGGTGCTAACCGCCAGCATACCGCCAATCAGACCTGGCGTAAGGCCTGGGCGATCCGCGATGGAGAAAGCGATATAACCCGCCAGTACCGGCACCATCAGCGCAAACGCCGAACCGCCGCCAATCTGCATCAGCGCCGCCGCCAGCGTGTCCGGCACCTTAAAGGCTTCAATACCAAAGGCGAAGGAAAGCGCGATACACAGTCCCCCGGCAACCACCATAGGCAGCATGTAAGAAACGCCCGTCAACAGATGCCGGTATGCGCCAGCGCTCTCTTTCTTCCCTTCGGTCGCCGCTTGCGATGCCTTACCCGCCGGTTGATACGGCGTTGCTTCCGCTACGGCTTTATCCAGCTCCTGCGCCGTCTTTTTCAGCGCCAGGCCGGTCGACGTGCGGTACATCGGGAGACCGGCAAACTTCGCCAGATCCACTTCGATATCCGCCGCCACAATCACTAAATCCGCTTCCGCCACCTCTTCCGGGGTGATGGCATTGCCGGCCCCCACGGAGCCGCGCGTTTCGACTTTTACCCACCAGCCGCGTTTTTTCGCTTCGGTTTCAATGGCTTCAGCCGCCATAAAAGTATGGGCGACGCCGGTCGGGCAGGCCGTTACCGCGACCACGCGTTTCGGACCGCCGCTCGCCGCAGGAGCAACCGCAGCAGGAGCGCTGTAAGGGGTCGCATGGCTTTTGGCTTCACTCAGAAACAGTTCCGGATGCGCGACGGCGCGACCAATATCCCCCAGCCAAACCTTTTTGCCGTTCAGAGCATTGTCGTTCGGCAGAGATTCGCCCAGCACGATCGCCAGCTCAGCATCATTCGGATTGTCGATAATTTCCAGATTTGCTTTATGCGCCGCCGATCCAAGCAGGGTTTTCGCCATGTAAGCGCGAGCCTGGCCGAGATTAGCGTCAATTATCAGCAGCGTTTTCATTATGCCTCTCCTGCTGTCAGTTAAACGGTTGTAAGTCGACACGCGCCATCATTGCGGCCAACTGAGGACGATCGGTAATACCCACATTGCTCTGGCTGACCGCCAGCGCGGCAACCGCCGTCGCCAGACGCAGCGTATGTTCGCTGGACTCGCGCATCAGCAGGCCGTAAATCAATCCGCCAACCATGGAATCGCCTGCGCCGACGGTACTTACCACGTCAACTGCCGGTGGTTTAGCGATCCATTCTCCTGAGGCGTTAACCCACAGCGCGCCTTCCGCCCCCAGCGAAATCACCACATGGGCGATACCCTGTTCGCGTAACGCGTGCGCCGCATCAATCACATCTTTCATTTCCGGGAGCTTACGACCCGCCCAAATTTCCAGTTCGCGGCGATTCGGTTTCACCAGCCACGGCGCAGCTTTAAGACCGGCGACTAACGCTTCACGGCTACTATCAAAGATAATGCATGGACACTGGCTGCGCAGACGCGTCATCCAGTCGGTGAACGCTTCCGGACTCACGCCAGCCGGTAAGCTACCGCTGACGCAGACCATATCGAACTGACCCAGCCAGCTCAGGGAGTCGTTAACAAAGCGTTCCCAGTCTGCGGGGGTCACGTCAAAGCCGGAAAAGTTGAAGTCGGTCACTTCGCCATCTTTTTCCGTCAGCTTCACGTTGATGCGGGTCCGGCCCTGAACCACCTGAAAGCGGTTAGCGATGCCCAGTTCGCTGAACAATTGCTGAAAACCGTCCTGGTTATCTTTACCGAGAAAACCGCCGACGGTGACGTCGATGCCTAAGTCTTTCAGCACCTTGGCAACGTTAATGCCTTTGCCCGCCGCGTGCAGACCCGTGGTTTTCACCAGGTTCACTTCGCCGCGTTCGATTTCAGGGCAAAACCCAACCAGATCGTAAGCCGGATTAAGGGTAATGGTGGCAACACGCCTGCTCATTATGCGCCCTCCCCGAGACCGGCGGCGATCGCATCGCCAATCGCTTTCAGCGCCTGTTCAGCATCTTCACCCTGCGCGGTAAAGCGCAGACGATGGCCTTTCTTCACGCCTAATGCCACCACTTTCATCAGACTACGTCCGTTTGCCGGTTTGCCGGTTCCATCAAGGTTTGTCACGGTAATTTCACTGTTAAATTGTTTAATCGTATTCACCAGCATGGTGCCCGGACGGGCATGGAGACCATGCTCATTACGCACTACAAATTCCGCGCTCAGTACGTCATCCGTCAGCGCATCATCACTGGTCAGCAACGCCAGCAGCGTCGCGGCGTCGGCGCTCAGCAGACGATCGGCTTTATTGTTCAGCAACAGGTCGCCGAGGCGTTTTAGCACGGCAATCGGCTGCTCGTCGTTCATCGCGACAGTGACTAATAAGGCTGCTTTTTCACCCTCTACGTCAAACGCCTGAGTCGCACGGCTTACCGCAACAGCGCTGCGCAAATTGCCTTCCGCGCTGTCGTTCAGCCAGATACCTTGTCCCAGATTCATCGGACTGTCGTTAATCGTTTTTGCGACGAATGCCGCATCAACCGCTCCCGCCTCTTTCAGACGCGCCGCATTTAGCGCCTGCAATGTGACCAGCGAGCTGGCGATGACATCCAGCGTCATCGTCTCGTTATCAAGTTTTAATTGTTCACTTTGCTTCTCGCCCATCAGCAATGCGCGCAGCTCTTCCGCCGTTGTCGCGGATTTCAGCTGTTCAGCCACGGAGTCATCGCTCAGCACATGCGTCAACTGACGCAGCAGGCCGAGGTGTTCGTCCGAACTGGCGGCAATACCAATCGCCACATAGGCGACCTGGCCTTCTCCCCAGGTAACGCCCTGCGGGAATTGAAAGACCTGGACGCCGGTTTTCAGCACCTGATCGCGCGTGTCTGTTGTGCCATGGGGAATCGCAATACCATTGCCAAGAAAGGTCGAGGTTTGCTGTTCGCGCGCCAGCATACCGTCAACATAGCCGCCCGCCACATTCCCCGCCTGCGCTAACGCGGCGGCGATTTGCCGAATGGCCTCTTCTTTATTTCCGGCCTGCTCGCCCGGATGAATGTCCTGAACCGATAACTGGAACATGTGTCTCCTCTCCTGCTGAATTGAAACGATTCAGCCACTATGAGAAAAAAAGCGCCAATCTGAGTTATCAAAAAAAACCAAATCGCGCTGAAACGTTTCAAGAAGTCTGGATCTTTCTGCTTCAGCACGCAAGAAAAGTTACCGGTTTTGTAGCAATTTTTTGAGGTGAAGCACATTTTTTCTCCAACAGCCCCTCAATAGCTGACGCATAAAAGGCTTCAGCTTTTTTCTTTCAGCTTGCGTCAGCACGCCCTGGTAACAAATTGGAATGCTATTTTGATTTTTCGTGTCGATTTTGATTCAGACGCCTGTTTATTTTCTGACGGGCAGCGTAAACTCCGCCTCTCTTCACACCACTGATATAGAAACATGCACAACAGTCCCGCCGCCGCTGCGCCTAAATCATTTGACCTGACGTCTACCGCCTTTTTGATCGTCGCTTTTCTCACCGGTATTGCCGGTGCGTTACAGACGCCGACGCTCAGTATTTTTCTGACGGATGAGGTTCACGCCCGTCCCGGCATGGTGGGATTCTTTTTTACCGGCAGCGCGGTTATCGGCATTATCGTGAGCCAGTTTCTGGCGGGTCGCTCAGATAAAAAAGGCGATCGCAAAAAACTGATCGTTTTCTGTTGCGTGCTGGGCATGTTGGCCTGCGTGTTGTTTGCCTGGAACCGCAACTACTTTATTTTGCTGTTCATCGGCGTCTTTCTCAGTAGCTTCGGCTCTACCGCCAACCCGCAGATGTTTGCGCTGGCCCGTGAACATGCCGATCGTACAGGTCGTGAAGCGGTGATGTTCAGCTCAATCCTCCGCGCCCAGGTCTCATTGGCCTGGGTCATTGGGCCGCCGCTGGCCTATGCGCTGGCGATGGGTTTTAGCTTTACGGTGATGTATTTGAGCGCGGCGGTAGCTTTTATCGTCTGCAGCGTCATGGTGTGGTTCTTTTTACCGTCAATGCGCAAAGATGCGCCGCTGGCAACCGGTACGCTGGAAGCACCGCGTCGTAATCGCCGCGATACGCTGTTGTTGTTTGTCATCTGTACGTTAATGTGGGGAACTAACAGCCTGTATATCATTAATATGCCGCTGTTTATCATCAATGAGCTGCATCTTCCGGAAAAACTTGCAGGCGTGATGATGGGCACCGCCGCCGGGCTGGAGATTCCCACAATGCTGATTGCAGGTTACTTCGCCAAACGGTTGGGAAAACGCCTGTTAATGTGCATCGCCGTTGTCGCCGGACTGTGCTTTTATGCGGGTATGTTGCTGGCGCACGCACCGGCGACGTTGCTCGGCTTGCAGTTGCTGAACGCGATTTACATCGGCATTCTTGGCGGGATTGGCATGCTCTATTTTCAGGATCTCATGCCAGGCCAGGCGGGTTCAGCCACCACGCTGTATACCAATACCATTCGCGTCGGCTGGATCATTGCCGGTTCGCTGGCGGGAATCGCTGCAGAAATCTGGAATTATCATGCGGTCTTCTGGTTTGCGTTAGTTATGATTGTCGCCACCATGTTCTGCCTGACGCGTATTAAAGATGTTTAACTTGCAAGCCTGATACTTTTACTCTTCGACACATTTCAGCGCAGAGTTTATCTCTGCGCAATGTTCATGCGCGGTCATTCATTGTCTTTTTCTCAATACGATATTCTGTTAGCGCCCTCCTACATAAAAGACCGGTTATTGAGAAAATTACGCCCATCAGTCCGCAAAGGACTAACACCAGCCGCATCTTATATTTTGGTGTAACAGCAACATCTATCACTTCAATGTTAGCATTATTTTTAACCGCCTCCGACAACAATGATAGCTTTGCATATGTTTCCGTTTTTAACATATTTTTATGCACGCCATAACGTTTAATGTCACCATCATCGATATACCATGCTGCCATTTTATCGACACTATTTTTCAGGGTGGAAATAATATTATTGACGCTTTCTTCCCTCCCCTGCGCCTTAAAAAAGACAAGCTGATTTTTCACGTCAAAACTTATTTTATTTTTATAGTCCGCAGGCAAGAAACGGCTAAACTGGTTAAGTATAACCGTTGTTTTACATTGAATATCATTAGCATAGCCACATAACGCATAGGTAGCAGGCGTATCCAGATTAGGTTTGATTGTCATACTCACAACCTTTGTATCATGCTGCACGCTCACAAAAACATAGCCAATGGCAACAAAAATAAAGGTAGCGATCACGATACTTAGCCATTTTCTTATAAGGAATAAGGAAACGTCGACTAAATCAATTTCACTATTTTCTCCCCGCATTTCACATCCCTTTTAAAACGCTAATAGTCAACCCGAATACTGAAATAACAAAAAGCAACACCAGCGTAAAAATAAACGCCCTGGCTGCGAACGTATATTTCTTCATAAGATAAAACCCACACATAAGAATTCGAGTATTTTAAAGGAAAATAACAACACATTCACACTGGTTATATCGATCGGTAAATACATCAATGATAGATATAAACTATCAAATTCACGATATCGATCGTTATAAATAATTAAAATCGATCAAAACCCCTCTTTTTAATAGATAGAAACTATCATATAAATAAAATTGATCGTTTTTGTTTTGTGTGACGGTTTATTCGGTACACGCTCAGTCACCAACGGGGTTGAGCGGCGACATCTACCGCTTCAGAAGCCACGAAATAAGGGAAGTATGTATTACGCTATTTAATGGTAAAAGGAGGTAATTTGATGCGCAGCTTTTTCAGACTATTTCGGGATATAACATAAGCCCCTACGCATTTATCAAAAGCGGCTTAGCTCATGGTAAAGTTTTCTGTTCGAGTTCCAGCAAATAAATAATGGCCTCTTCCCGGGTCGTTAAACACATGTCCCCTGTCGGTTGCAAACCAGAGCACACTTTTGGGCGTAAAGGCGAGCCAAAGATAAGGCACAAGTTATCTTCCGAAAGCTGCGCGCATCTGGTATTCATCGGCTTGCCATTCGGCATTCCGGGTATCGGCGACGAAATTGAAGGCGCAATACAGCAAGCGCCACAACCGCTACGACAGTCCATGCTCAACCCCTCTATTTATAACCAAATGAAAGATAACAGAATTTGTCCAAAGAAAAATCCAGATTTAAAATGTGGACGTCATCATGATCAGGCCTGCCCTCAGACATTCCGAAGACAAGGCTGGAAACAGAAGGGACAACACAGCACACTTCCCCCCTCCGGGCGACATGCCATCGCGTATTCTCGTTGAACGCGGAGCGGAAAGCGGGCGAACAGTATCACCTTTTTTGCACCAGCAAAAGTGACAATTCCACTTGCCTGGACGGCCCGGCGCGAGTAGTTTTACGCGATATTTTAGATAATCTCTACAACAGGATCTCCTCGATGCCAAGAGCGAACGAAATCAAAAAAGGTATGGTACTGAACTACAACGGCAAATTGCTGATTGTGAAAGATATCGACATTCAGTCGCCTACCGCCCGTGGCGCCGCCACACTGTATAAAATGCGTTTTTCTGATGTCCGCACCGGTCTGAAAGTGGAAGAACGTTTTAAAGGCGACGATATCGTTGATACCGTCACCCTGAGCCGTCGCGGCGTTGACTTTTCTTATGTCGATGGCAACGAATATGTGTTCATGGATAAAGAAGACTATACGCCGTATACCTTCATCAAAGATCAGATTGAAGAAGAGTTGCTGTTTATGCCTGAAGGCGGAATGCCGGATATGCAGGTTCTGACCTGGGACGGCCAACTGCTGGCGCTAGAGCTTCCGCAGACCGTGGATCTGGAAATCGTCGAAACCGCGCCGGGTATTAAAGGAGCGTCCGCCAGCGCACGTAACAAACCCGCGACATTAAGCACCGGTCTGGTGATTCAGGTTCCCGAATACCTGAGCGCAGGTGAGAAAATCCGCATTCATATCGAAGAGCGCCGTTATATGGGGCGCGCGGATTAAGTTTCGCATTTTTCGGCTGCGCCCTGGGGCGCAGCCTGACCCTTTTCTTTATTGACTGTTCTGCGCCAGGAAAGAGAAACGTTAAAAATTTAACATTTTCTGCTCTTAAGATGGCAGAAGCACGACTTCGTCAACTCAGCGCTTCTCTTTTTCACGTTTATTCGCCAGGATTATTAAAGTTGTTATGTTGTATCAATATTCTGGAGCTGACGTGACCAAAACCAATCTTATTACTGGATTTCTCGGTAGCGGAAAAACCACCTCTATCCTTCATTTATTAGCCCATAAAGATCCGGCTGAAAAGTGGGCCGTCCTGGTCAATGAATTTGGCGAAGTGGGTATTGACGGCGCGCTGCTTGCCGACAGCGGCGCACTGCTAAAAGAGATCCCCGGCGGCTGCATGTGCTGCGTCAACGGATTGCCTATGCAGGTGGGGCTCAACACGCTGCTACGCCAGGGCAAACCTGACCGGTTGCTGATTGAACCAACCGGACTGGGGCACCCAAAACAGATTCTGGATTTATTAACTGCGCCGGTTTATGAGCCGTGGATTGATTTACGCGCTACGCTCTGCATCCTTGACCCTCGCCTGCTACTGGACCAACAGAGCGTCGCCAATGAAAATTTCCGCGATCAGCTCGCCTCAGCCGATATTATCATCGCCAATAAGACCGATCGCGCCACGGCGCAGAGCGATGCCGCCCTGCAACAGTGGTGGCGACAGTACGGCGGCGATCGTCAACTGATTCATGCCGAACATGGACAGATAGACGGTAAGCTTCTGGATTTACCGCGACAAAATCTGGCGGAACTGCCAGCCAGCGCCGCGCATTCTCACACTCATGCCAGTAAAAAAGGACTCGCCGCGCTAAATCTGCCCGCACAGCAGCGCTGGCGACGCAGCCTCAATAGCGGACAAGGTCATCAGGCCTGCGGCTGGATTTTCGATGCCGATACCGTGTTTGACACCATTGGCCTACTCGAATGGGCGCGTCTGGCGCCGGTGGGCCGGGTGAAAGGCGTTATGCGCATACAAGAGGGGCTGGTACGCATCAATCGCCAGGGCGATGACCTGCACATCGAAACACAGAGTGTCGCGCCGCCGGATAGCCGGGTTGAACTTATCTCAAACACAGAAACCGACTGGAATACGTTACAGACGGCCTTGTTGAAGCTTCGTTTAGCGACGCACGCGTAAGGTTGCCACCGTTTAAAAACTATGGCGAAATGACGATGAAAACCCGCTATTCCTTGATAATTCTGCTTAATGCCGCCGGTCTGGCGCTGTTTTTGTCATGGTATCTCCCCGTCAATCACGGTTTCTGGTTCACCATTGATTCCGGCATATTCCACTTCTTTAACCAGAAACTGGTGGAAAGCCACGCGTTCCTCTGGTGGGTCGCTATTACCAATAATCGGGCGTTTGATGGGTGTTCGCTGCTGGCGATGGGCGGACTGATGCTCAGTTTCTGGCTAAAAGAAGACGCGTCGGGTCGGCGGCGCATTGTGATAATCGGATTGGTCATGCTGCTAACAGCGGTGGTGCTTAACCAACTCGGTCAGGCGCTGATCCCCGTCAAGCGCGCCAGCCCAACGCTCTCTTTTGAGCATATTTATCGCGTCAGCGAGTTGCTGCACATCCCGACAAAAGACGCGTCAAAAGACAGTTTCCCAGGCGATCACGGTATGATGCTGCTGATATTTTCCGCCTTTATGCTGCGTTATTTCGGCAAAACGGCGGGGATTATCGCCCTTATTATATTTGTGGTTTTCGCGTTTCCGCGCGTTATGATTGGCGCTCACTGGTTCACCGATATTGTGGTCGGGTCGCTCACGGTTATTTTGATTGGCCTCCCCTGGTGGCTGATGACCCCGCTCAGCGACCGGGCGATAGCGCTTTTTGAGAATTATCTCCCGGGCGGAAATAAACAAATTTTAAACAAATAACCCATGTAATTAACATTACCTTCAGCGATAGTTTTACATCGTTGAAGGTAATTTATGATGATATTCCCCCAGCCCATCATTTTTCGGTCATATTATTCCTCTGCAAAATGAACAGGTTGCACGATTTTTAAACGATCTGCGCTTAATTTGACCCGTGCTGATAGTTCACTTTTCGTATCATAAATTCTTATAAAAAATCACGCGAAATCGCTCGCAATGACAGCAACAATCGGGTAATCTCAAACTCGTTTTGCCTCGCCAGATAATTATTCTCATTGCGAATAAATTTGTGCGTTCCGCCACAGATTTGTGCACAAAGAATTGTCTCAAGCTGTGCAGGTAATTAGTCTCATCACGTTTGGCATTTTTATAACGATATTTATCGTTAAGGACTTCAAGGGAAAACAAACAACATGGTCAAATCTCAACCGATTTTGAGATATATTTTGCGCGGGATTCCTGCGATTGCAGTTGCGGTTCTGCTTTCTGCTTGTAGCACAACCACCAATACCGCAAAGAATATGCATTCTGAGACGCATGCTGTGGGCAATAGCGATAGCTCTTCACTGCAAGCCTCTCAGGATGAATTTGAAAATATGGTGCGTAACCTCGACGTTAAGTCGCGGATTATGGATCAGTATGCTGACTGGAAAGGCGTGCGTTACCGCCTGGGCGGCAGCACTAAGAAAGGCGTCGACTGTTCCAGCTTTGTACAGCGTACCTTCCGTGAACAGTTTGGTTTAGAGCTTCCGCGTTCAACCTATGAACAGCAGGAAATGGGCAAAGCAGTTTCACGCAATAACCTGCGTACGGGCGATCTGGTTCTGTTCCGCGCCGGTTCCACTGGTCGTCATGTCGGTATTTATATCGGCAATAACCAGTTTGTCCATGCGTCTACCAGTAGCGGCGTCATTATCTCCAGTATGAACGAACCGTACTGGAAAAAACGCTACAATGAAGCACGTCGAGTTCTGAGCCGCAGTTAATCTTCATCAGGCAGCACCTCCCTTGGCTTACCTGATGAGACGACATAAAAAGCACTGCTTCAGCAGTGCTTTTGCTTATTATCCCTTCTGAATCCGTTTTGCCTAATGGCGATGTGTGGCCTCTTATCCAGCCTACAACACACGAACGTAGGCCTGATAAACATAGCGCCATCAGGCATTCAGGTCGTTTCCCCCAACGCCTACTGCGACAATACGCTTTCCTGCGCATCACAGAAAAGCATGACTATCCGGGGTAATCCAGGCTATAGTCTTATAAATCAACCAGTTTAACCGGCATCCGCCTTTTCAGGTCATACCAGGAATTATGCTTACACGCGACTCCTCTTCCGGTCGGAAAATCCTGCTTACCTGTATCATTACGGGGATGGCAGCAGCATTACTTATTGGTAGCCTGCAATTTTTCCTGTCGTGGCATAAACGGGATGTTAAATACAATACGCTCCTTTCTGATGTACAACATTACCTGGCCAGCTATTTCGCCGACCTGAAAGCCACCACCGATATTCTTCAGCCGTTGACGATCAACACCTGTCAGCAGGTTGGCGCAGAACTCACCTCAAGAGCCGCTTTTAGCCTTAATGTCCGCGCCTTCTTATTGATTAAAGATAAAAAAGTGTTCTGCTCTTCCGCCACTGGCGCCATGAATATGCCGCTTCAGCAACTGGTACCGGATATAGATATCCGCAAAGACGTTGCTATGGCGATTCTGCCCGGCACGCCAATGATGCCCAACAAACCGACAATGGTGATTTGGTATCGAAACCCATTATTAAATGACAGCGGCGTATTCACATCGCTGAATATTAACCTGACGCCTTACTTACTCTATACCACGCGCCAGGACGATTTTAACGGCATCGCGCTGATTGTCGGCAATACCGCGCTGTCGACCTTTTCTTCACGTCTGCTGACCGTCGCGGAGCTGCCGGGCGCGCCATCACGACAGGCAACTATCAACGGCCTGCCGCTTAAAATACAGCTTTATGCCGATAGCTGGACCTACAATGACTTATGGTATGCGTTGATGCTGGGCTGCATTAGCGGCATCGTAGCGGGGTTTATCTGTTACTTTATCTATGCCCTCAGGACGCGACCGGGCAAAGAGATTTTAACGGCGATCAAACACGAGCAGTTTTATGTGGTTTATCAGCCCGTCGTCGATACTCGTACGCTGAACGTCACCGGGCTTGAAGTCTTACTGCGCTGGCGTCACCCTACGGCAGGCGAGATTCCGCCGGATGCCTTTATCCACTATGCCGAAGCGCAGCAACTTATCGTACCGTTAACGCAGCATCTGTTCGAGCTGATCGCCCGCGACGCGCCCACGCTACAGAAGGTGATGCCCGTCGGTGCCAAATTTGGCATTAACATCGCGCCGGAACATCTGCACAGCGACAGTTTTAAAGAGGATATGCACCGGCTCAGGGACGCCCTGCCCGCGCACCATTTTCATATCGTGCTGGAAATCACTGAACGCGATATGCTTCAGCAGTATGAAGCGGCCAAACTGTTCGAATGGCTGCATTCCGCCGGGTTTGAAATCGCTATAGATGATTTCGGTACAGGCCATAGCGCCCTGATTTATCTGGAGCGATTTACTTTAGATTATCTGAAAATCGATCGCGGCTTTATCCAGGCGATCGGCACGGAAACCGTCACGTCGCCGGTTCTGGATACCGTGCTGACGCTCTCCAGACGCCTGAATATGCTGACGGTGGCCGAGGGCGTTGAAACGCCGGAGCAGGCCCGTTGGCTACGCGATCACGGTGTTAATTACTTGCAGGGGTACTGGATTAGCCGTCCTTTACCCCTAAAAGATTTCGTGCTGTGGATGTCGGCGCCTTCCGTGCCTGAATGGTAGTCCCCTTACGGTTTTAACGGATTCACATCAGACGCAACGTCACTTATTATTCAGCGAAACGCCTGCCGGTTTGCAGCGGGCAATACGATAAGGAAACCGCCTTCAGATGATTGCGCGCGTAA
This sequence comes from Salmonella sp. NW38, assembly GCF_051807745.1. Taxonomy (NCBI): domain Bacteria; kingdom Pseudomonadati; phylum Pseudomonadota; class Gammaproteobacteria; order Enterobacterales; family Enterobacteriaceae; genus Salmonella; species Salmonella sp. NW38. The sequence continues at coordinate 210,296 of NZ_JAMMTO010000008.1, forward strand.
TGCTTCTGCTTGTCGCACTGGTTAGCGCTGGCGCCCAGGCCCAGGAAATCAAAGAAAGCTACGCTTTCGCCGTACTCGGCGAACCTAAGTATGCTTTTAACTTTGATCACTTTGATTATGTGAATCCTGCTGCGCCGAAAGGCGGTCAGATGACGCTTTCCGCCATTGGTACGTTCGATAATTTCAATCGCTATTCGCTGCGCGGCAATCCCGGCGTACGTACCGAAGCCCTTTACGATACGCTTTTTACCACCTCGGATGATGAACCCGGAAGCTATTATCCGCTGATTGCCGACCATGCCCGCTATGCCGCCGACTATTCCTGGGTGGAAATCTCGATTAATCCCCGCGCTCGTTTTCACGATGGCACGCCCATTACCGCCCGCGATGTGGCCTTTACCTTTCATAAGTTTATGACCGAAGGCGTACCGCAGTTCCGTCTGGTCTATAAAGGTACTACCGTGAAGGCGATTGCGCCTTTAACCGTGCGAATTGAGCTGGCGAAGCCTGGTAAAGAAGACATGCTTAGTCTGTTTTCATTACCGATCATGCCCGAAAAATTCTGGAAAAATCACAAACTCAGCGATCCGCTTTCAACGCCGCCCTTAGCCAGCGGGCCATACCGGATTACTCAGTGGAAAATGGGCCAGTACATTGTCTATTCACGTGTCAAAAACTACTGGGCGGCTAATCTGCCGGTCAATCGTGGACGTTTTAACCTCGACACTATCCGCTACGATTACTACCTTGATGACAATGTCGCTTTCGAGGCGTTTAAAGCGGGCGCATTTGATCTACGGCTGGAAAACGACGCTAAAAACTGGGCAACGCGCTACATCGGTAAAAATTTCGATAATCATTACATCATTAAAGAAGAGCAGAAAAACGAATCGGCGCAGGACACACGCTGGCTGGCCTTTAACATTCAGCGCCCGGTATTTAAAGACCGGCGGGTACGTGAAGCTGTCACCCTGGCCTTCGATTTTGAGTGGATGAATAAAGCGCTGTTCTATAATGCCTGGAGCCGAACCAACAGTTACTTCCAGAATACCGAGTACGCCGCCAGAAATTATCCTGACGCCGATGAGCTGGTATTACTCGCGCCGATGAAAAAAGATCTTCCTCCTGAAGTCTTCACTCAGATCTATCAGCCGCCGGTCTCTAACGGCGACGGCTACGATCGCGAAAATCTTCTTAAAGCTGACGCCTTGTTGACGCAGGCCGGATGGGTGATCAACGGACAGCAACGGGTCAATAGCGTCACCGGTAAGCCTCTGACGTTTGAACTTCTCCTTCCTGCCAGCAGTAATAGCCAGTGGGTTCTGCCCTTCCAGCATAATCTTCAGCGTCTGGGCATTACGATGACTATCCGTCAGGTTGATAATTCTCAGCTCACCAACCGGATGCGCAGCCGCGACTATGACATGATGCCGAGGCTATGGCGGGCGATGCCCTGGCCCAGCTCCGATCTACAAATCTCATGGGCGTCGGAATACATTGACTCCAGTTATAACGCTCCCGGCGTACAAAGCCCGGTGGTGGATAAACTGATCGCGCAAATTATCGCAGCGCAGGGTGATAAAGCGAAACTGGTGCCGCTGGGACGGGCGCTGGATCGCGTGCTGACCTGGAACTATTACATGCTGCCGATGTGGTATATGGCGCAAGACAGGCTCGCCTGGTGGGATAAATTCTCCCATCCGGCGATTCGCCCGGTATATACCATCGGGTTAGATACCTGGTGGTATGATGTCAACAAAGCCGCCAAACTACCGGCAGCCAGGAGGTAGTAAGAATCAATGGGCGCCTATCTTATCCGCCGTCTGTTACTGGTGATCCCCACGCTATGGGCCATTATTACCATTAACTTTTTTATCGTGCAGATCGCTCCCGGCGGCCCTGTCGATCAGGCGATTGCCGCGATTGAATTTGGCCAGGGCGGCGCGTTGCCCGGCGCCAGCGGCGAAGGCGTTCGCGCCAGTCATGCGCAAACCGGCGTCGGCAATATCAGCGACAGCCATTATCGCGGCGGCCGGGGACTCGATCCGGAGGTGATCGCAGAGATCACCCATCGCTACGGCTTCGACAAACCGCTGCATGAGCGTTATTTCAAGATGCTACGGGACTATCTCTCTTTTGACTTCGGCGACAGTCTGTTTCGCAGCGCATCCGTACTAACGCTGATCAAAGATAGCCTTCCCGTCTCCATTACCCTGGGATTATGGAGCACGCTGATTATTTATCTGGTGTCTATCCCGCTGGGGATTCGCAAAGCCGTCCATAACGGCAGTCGCTTTGATGTGTGGAGCAGCGCGTTTATCATTATTGGTTATGCGATCCCCGCCTTTCTGTTCGCTATTTTATTAATCGTCTTTTTTGCCGGCGGCAGCTACTACGATATCTTTCCGCTACGTGGCCTGGTCTCCGCCAACTTTGACACATTACCGTGGTACCAGAAAATCACCGATTATTTGTGGCATATTACGCTACCGGTGTTGGCGACCGTCATCGGCGGTTTTGCCGCCCTGACGATGCTGACGAAAAATTCGTTTCTCGACGAGGTGCGTAAACAGTATGTCGTTACCGCTCGCGCTAAAGGCGTGAGTGAAAAAAACATTCTCTGGAAACATGTTTTTCGTAACGCCATGCTGCTGGTGATCGCCGGGTTTCCCGCCACTTTTATCAGTATGTTTTTCACCGGCTCGCTGCTAATTGAAGTCATGTTCTCACTCAACGGCCTGGGGCTGCTGGGTTATGAAGCAACTGTTTCGCGCGACTATCCGGTGATGTTCGGCACGCTTTATATCTTTACCCTGATTGGCTTATTACTGAATATCCTGAGCGATATCAGCTATACGCTGGTCGATCCACGCATTGATTTTGAGGGACGATAATGCCGCGATTAAGCCCGGTCAATCAGGCCCGCTGGGCGCGTTTCCGCCATAATCGCCGGGGCTACTGGTCACTATGGATTTTCCTGATCGTGTTCAGCCTGAGCTTATGCGCGGAACTGATTGCTAACGATAAGCCATTGCTGGTGCGCTATGAAGGCCAGTGGTATTTTCCGCTGGTAAAAAATTACAGCGAGCGCGATTTCGGCGGCCCGCTGGCGACAACGGCAGATTATCAGGACCCCTGGCTACAACGGCAGCTTGAGAATCGGGGCTGGGTGTTGTGGGCCCCCGTACGCTTTGGCGCCAATACCATTAATTTTGCCACCACGCAGCCTTTCCCCTCCCCGCCTTCGGCGAAAAACTGGCTGGGCACCGATGCGAATGGCGGCGACGTTTTCGCCCGCATCCTGTACGGCACCCGCATTTCTATTTTATTCGGTCTGATGTTAACGATTTGCTCCAGCGTCATGGGCGTACTGGCGGGCGCGCTACAGGGCTATTATGGCGGCAAAGTCGATTTATGGGGGCAACGCCTCATCGAAGTCTGGTCGGGGATGCCGACCCTGTTTCTGATTATTTTACTTTCCAGCGTAGTGCAGCCTAACTTCTGGTGGCTGCTGGCCATAACCGTACTGTTTGGCTGGATGAGTCTGGTGGGCGTGGTGCGCGCCGAGTTTTTACGGACCCGCAATTTTGACTATATCCGCGCCGCGCAGGCGCTTGGCGTCAGCGATCGTGACATTATCCTGCGCCATATGTTGCCTAATGCGATGGTCGCTACCCTGACATTTTTACCGTTCATTTTATGTAGCTCCATCACCACCCTGACGTCGCTGGATTTTCTGGGATTTGGTCTGCCGCTTGGCTCCCCTTCTCTCGGCGAACTTCTTTTACAGGGGAAAAACAACTTACAGGCTCCCTGGCTGGGGATCGCCGCCTTTCTGTCTGTCGCCATTCTGCTATCGCTGCTGATTTTTATCGGCGAAGCGGTACGCGACGCCTTTGATCCTGCTAAGGCGGTATAAGATGACATCTCCATTGCTTGCGATTGAAAATTTATCGGTAGGTTTCCGTCAGCAACAGCACGTACGTCCTGTCGTTAACGCCATTTCGTTACAGGTGAACGCCGGGGAAACGCTGGCGCTGGTCGGCGAGTCCGGGTCAGGAAAAAGCGTGACGGCGCTTTCCATTCTGCGTCTTTTGCCTACCCCTCCCGCCGTCTACCTCTCCGGCGATATTCGCTTTCACGGCGAATCATTGCTTCATGCCAGCGAGCAGACGCTACGCGGCGTGCGCGGCAATAAAATCGCCATGATTTTTCAGGAACCGATGGTTTCACTTAACCCGCTGCATACGCTGGAAAAACAGCTCTATGAAGTGCTGTCGCTCCATCGGGGAATGCGTCGGGAGGCGGCAAGGGCGGAGATGATCGGTTGTCTGGATCGGGTCGGTATCCGCCAGGCGAGCCAGCGTCTGCGCGATTATCCGCATCAGCTTTCCGGCGGCGAACGCCAGCGCGTCATGATAGCCATGGCGCTGTTAACACGGCCGGAATTACTGATCGCCGATGAGCCGACCACCGCCCTCGACGTCTCCGTACAGGCGCAGATTTTATCTCTACTGCGGGAACTCCAGCGCGAGCTCAATATGGGATTGCTGTTTATCACCCATAACCTCAGCATTGTAAAAAAACTGGCGGATTCAGTGGCGGTAATGCAACACGGCAAGTGCGTAGAGAACCAACACGCCGACACGCTGCTCTCCGCGCCGACCCATCCGTACACGCAAAAACTACTCAACAGCGAACCCACAGGCGATCCGGTTCCGCTCCCCGCCGGGCAGACGCCGTTGCTGGAAGTGGACAGGCTGCGCGTCGCCTTCCCGATCCGCAAAGGCATTCTGAAGCGCGTCGTGGATCATAATGTGGTGGTTAACAATATCAGTTTCACCCTGCATCCAGGCGAAACGCTGGGTCTGGTCGGCGAGTCAGGATCGGGAAAAAGTACCACCGGTCTGGCGCTGTTACGGCTTATCCGCTCCGAAGGCCGCATCGTGTTTGACGGTCAATCGCTGGATACGTTAAACCGCCGCCAGCTTTTACCTGTTCGCCACCGTATCCAGGTCGTATTCCAGGACCCGAACTCATCGCTAAACCCGCGTTTAAACGTCTTGCAAATTATCGAAGAAGGCCTGCGCGTCCACCAGCCTACGCTTTCAGGCGCGCAGCGCGAACAGCAGGTGAAAGCGGTCATGATGGAAGTCGGCCTGGACCCGGAAACGCGGCATCGTTACCCCGCTGAGTTTTCCGGCGGGCAGCGTCAACGTATCGCCGTCGCCAGGGCGCTGATTTTAAAACCGTCGCTTATTATTCTGGATGAACCGACCTCATCGCTGGATAAAACCGTTCAGGCGCAGATTCTTGCCCTCCTGAAATCGCTCCAGCAAAAGCACCGTCTGGCCTATATCTTCATTAGCCACGATCTGCATGTAGTACGCGCGCTGTGCCATCAGGTTATTGTGCTGCGGCAGGGGGAGGTGGTTGAACAGGGGCAATGCGAGCGCGTGTTTACCGCACCGCAACAGGCCTATACGCGTCAGCTACTCGCGTTAAGCTGACGCCTAAAAAGGATTATTGTTAGAAAAAGGTTCCGCTATCGCCACGCCGAAATTTTTCAGCCGACAGGTGGCGGCAAACTCATCCTGACGATTAACGAACAGGCACGGTTCCCCTTCGCACTCCAGCACGGAGCAAGGAACTTCAATATCGCTTAGCGCCTGGCTGAGCTTATGCATCACTGACCACGCGCTATCGCCTGCCGGACTCAACAGTTTAAGCGCCACCAGACTATTCTCGGTGCTCTGCCCGTTTTGCGGAATCGGTTCAACCTTTGACCCCGCAAAACCCGCCGACCAGCGATAGTTTTGCGGCAGACGGTGAACAATTGAGAGCTGTAATGTATTCACTTTCTTTCCCCGGAAGCACAATTACTTCACAATTTACTTACATTTATATTAACACATCATTGACAACCCGTCCTTAAACAGATTGCTAACGCCCTTCTCTCCGTCAGTGGCTCTACAGCAAGCGGGAGTTAAAATAGTTTTACCGACGCGGAGATAGCGGCGGGCTATATGTACCCGTTTCTGCGATCTAACTCAACCTTTTTAACTACAATGATGTGACTTTTTACATAAATGGATTTTACATAAAATAAACATAAAGGAGGAAAATGATGAATTGGTAATTGATATGCATCAACTATGAAAGCCGTTTGGCTTTGCCATCGTCTAGCGGATAGCGTCCCCCAACGCCGCCTGCGCATTCTTCGGCGCCATTGAGGGACAGCGCGCCCGTCACCGTTTTTTGGGACGGCTGGCGTAGAGATAAAACAGAATGGAACAGGCGGCGCAAAGCGCAATCGACCAGATCATCGGCCACGCACTGGTAAAGGTAGCCAGCGACAGCAACGCGCCGACGATAGCGCCAATACCAAAGCGGAAAGTGCCCGCCAACGAAGACGCCGTTCCGGCCATATGCGGAAACTCATCCAAAATGACCGCCATCGCATTGGACGAAACCATCGACACACAGCCGACAAACGCCGCAACGCCGACCACCAGCGCCCAGAATCCAATGCCCATCAGCGCGCTGAAAACCATCCACACCGCCATCGCAAACTGAATCCATAGCCCGGCCCGAAACATGTTTAGCGCCCCTACCCGTCTGACAAAACGGCTGTTGATAATCGTCATCACAAACAGAAATACGATGTTCAACGCGAAGTAGTAGCCGAAATCCTGCGGCGGAACATGATTAATTTCGATATAGACAAACGGCCCCGCGCTCAAAAAAGAGAACATACCGGCAAAACTAAACCCGCTCGCCAGCATATAGCTCAGTACGCGTTTGTGGCGAAACAACGCGGCAAAGTTACCTATTGTGGTACGAATATGAAAAGGCTGACGCCGTTCAACGGGCAGCGTCTCTTTAATCAAAGCAAAGATCATGACTGACGCCAGAATCGCCGCAATGGCCAGTATCCAGAAGATATAGTGCCAGCTTAACCATACCAACACCCAGCCGCCGACAATGGGCGCCATTAACGGCGCTATCGTAGTGACCAGCATGACAAATGACATCATGCGCGAAAACTCTTCCTTTGGATAAATATCCCGCATCAGCGCATTGATGACGACGCTTGCCGCCGCGGCCGCCAAACCGTGGAAAAAACGCATCACGATCAGTTGATCGATAGTCTGCGCCAACGCACAGGCGACCGCCGCCGCGGCAAATACCAGCGTCCCGCCCAGGATGACCGGCTTACGCCCGAGGCTATCCGCCATCGGTCCATAGATAAGCTGACCCAGCGCAAACCCCAGAATATAGGTACTGAGCGTCATCTGCGCGCTACCGGCAGGCACGCCGAATTGCGCAGAAATCACCGGCAGCGCTGGAAGATACATATCAATCGACAGCGGCATTAACATGGCCAACAGGCCAAGAATAAAGACAATGGCAAAGGAAGAGTGCTGCCGGGTGGTCACATCGAACTCCTGAATTTAACGAGATAGTTAGCCGACGCTGGCGATTTCTTCTTCAGTCAACGGGCGGTACTCGCCGGGAGCCAGATTCTCATCCAGCGTAATGGCGCCAATCCGTTCGCGGTGCAGTTCCACAACGCGATTGCCTACTGCGGCAAACATCCGCTTCACCTGATGATAACGGCCTTCGCTGATGGTCAGACGGACCTGCACAGGCGTTATCACCTCCAGCGTAGCGGGTTTAGTGAGATCTTTTTCATTATGCAACTGCACGCCTTTCGCAAATTGCGCTGCCGTATCGTCGGCCACCGGCGACTCCAGGGTCACCAGATAGGTTTTTTCACAGTGATGGCGCGGCGACGTAATACGGTGCGACCACTGACCGTCATCTGTCATTAACACCAGACCGGTAGTATCGATATCCAGACGTCCTGCGGCATGCAGCTTATACGCCACCGGCTCATCCAGGAAATACAGCACCGTTGGATGATCGGGATCATCGGTTGAACAAACGTATCCCTGCGGCTTGTTAAGCATAAAATAGCGTGGCCCGTGTTGCTGCGCTAAGGGATTGCCGTCATACGCAACCGCATGTTCCGGGAGCAGTTTGAAGGCCGCATTTTTAATGATGTCGCCATCGACGGTAACGCGGTTACCACGAATTTCACGCCCGGCAATAGCGCGGCTGACGCCAAGCTGCTGAGCGATAAATTTATCAAGTCGCATGTGTGTGATTTAGCCTGTAATAATACGGAAATCGGGCATTCTACCCGAAAAAAGGGAATTGCTATCCGCTCAGTATAGCGGGCTAACTATATCCCTCAAGGGAAATGATTCATGGCATACTATTCCCGGAACCGTTTAACGTAGTGAGACCATGATTTTTACACTCCGCCCCTACCAGCAAGAAGCCGTAGACGCCACGCTCAGCCACTTTCGCCGCCACCGTACGCCCGCCGTGATTGTTCTGCCGACCGGCGCAGGTAAAAGCCTGGTGATCGCCGAACTGGCGCGCGTCGCCCGCGGACGGGTACTGGTGCTGGCGCATGTGAAAGAGCTGGTCGCGCAGAACCACGCCAAATATTGCGCGCTGGGGCTGGAAGCGGATATTTTCGCCGCCGGACTCAAACGTAAAGAGAGTCAGGGCAAAGTCGTGTTCGGCAGCGTACAGTCGGTGGCGCGTAATCTTGACGCCTTCCAGGAGGAGTTTTCGCTGTTGATTGTCGATGAATGCCACCGCATCGGTGACGATGAAGACAGTCAGTATCAGCAAATCCTCACTCACCTGAGTAAAGTTAATCCTCACTTACGTCTGCTTGGGCTCACCGCCACGCCTTTCCGCCTCGGAAAAGGCTGGATTTATCAATTTCATTACCACGGTATGGTGCGCGGCAACGACAACGCTCTGTTTCGCGACTGTATTTATGAACTGCCGCTGCGCTATATGATTAAACACGGCTATCTGACGCCGCCTGAGCGGCTTGATATGCCAGTGGTCCAATACGATTTCAGCCGCCTGCAGGCCCAAAGCAATGGGCTGTTCAGCGAAGCCGACCTGAACCGCGAGCTGAAAAAGCAGCAGCGGATTACGCCGCACATCATCAGCCAGATTATGGAATTTGCGCAAACGCGCAAAGGCGTGATGATTTTCGCCGCCACGGTCGAACATGCGAAAGAGATTGTCGGTCTGCTTCCGGCGGACGACGCGGCGCTGATTACCGGCGATACGCCAGGGCCCGAGCGCGACGCGCTGATTGATAATTTCAAGGCGCAGCGTTTTCGCTATCTGGTTAACGTCTCGGTGCTGACCACCGGCTTTGACGCCCCACACGTTGATCTCATCGCGATTCTACGTCCCACCGAGTCAGTTAGTCTTTACCAACAAATTGTCGGGCGTGGTCTGCGCCTTGCGCCGGGAAAGACCGATTGCCTGATTCTTGATTACGCAGGCAACCCGCACGACCTGTATGCCCCGGAGGTCGGTAGCCCGAAGGGAAAAAGCGATAACGTCCCTGTCCAGGTATTTTGCCCGGCCTGCGGCTTTGCCAACACCTTCTGGGGGAAAACCACTGCCGACGGCACGCTGATTGAACACTTTGGCCGTCGCTGCCAGGGCTGGTTTGACGATGACGACGGCCATCGCGAGCAATGCGATTTTCGCTTTCGCTTCAAAAACTGCCCGCAGTGTAATGCCGAAAACGATATTGCCGCCCGACGCTGCCGGGAATGTGGCGCCATTCTGGTCGACCCGGACGATATGTTAAAAGCGGCGCTCAGGCTCAAGGATGCGTTAGTCCTGCGCTGTAGCGGAATGACGATGCAGCATGGGCAGGATGAGAAAGGTGAATGGCTGAAAATCACTTACTATGACGAGGACGGCGCGGATGTCAGTGAGCGCTTCCGCTTGCACACGCCCGCCCAGCGTACCGCTTTCGAACAGCTATTTATTCGCCCGCATACGCGCACGCCCGGCGTTCCTTTACGCTGGATCACGGCGGCGGATATTGTCGCGCAGCAGGCGCTGTTGCGGCATCCCGATTTTGTGGTCGCGCGGATGAAAGGCCAGTACTGGCAGGTGCGTGAAAAAGTGTTCGACTATGAAGGCCGCTTCCGCCGGGCGCACGAATTACGTGGTTAATTGTACTTTTCATTGATGTAACGGCGATTTGAGTATAGAATCCCGCCCGCCTTTGCATACGCAAAGCAGATCACTTACCTGTTGCTGGGTCGCCTGTAGCAGGAATTATTAAAGAGAGATTTAAATGTTTACTATCAACGCAGAAGTACGTAAAGAGCAGGGTAAGGGTGCGAGCCGCCGCCTGCGCGCCGCTAACAAGTTCCCGGCAATCATCTACGGCGGTTCTGAAGCCCCGATTGCTATCGAACTGGACCACGACCAGGTGATGAACATGCAAGCTAAAGCTGAATTCTACAGCGAAGTTCTGACCCTCGTTGTTGACGGTAAAGAAGTAAAAGTTAAAGCTCAGGCTGTACAGCGTCACGCTTACAAACCGAAGCTGACTCACATCGACTTCGTTCGCGCGTAATCGCCTGGAAGTTGAAGAAAAACCCCGCCCCGGCGGGGTTTTTTTATGGAATTTAGTTCGCGGTAAAGATGAATCACACTTGCCGGATAAGGCGTTTCCTCCCCCATCCGGCAAGCGACTTTATTTCCCGCCCGACGTGCGTCGCTGCAACTGATCGCGCAAATTCGGCGGCGTCCCTTTGATAGTCAGGGTATCGGTCGCCGGGTCCCAGAAAATCCGCTCGCCCAGCAGCATCGCATCAAAGTTAATCGTTAACCCGCCGCCGCTGCCGGCATATTTGGTTAACTGGCGTAGCGTACTGCGATCTGCCGGGAAGCTCTCTTCCAGCTCATAGCCTTTTTCGGCGGTAAATTCGCTGAAGCTGACTTCACTGACGCCGGAAAGCTCTTTAGACAGCGATTCCAGCTCAATCTCTTCCCCGGCTTGTAACTGCTCGTTGCAGTAGCTGTACACCTGCTGGCGCACGTTCTGACGTTCTGCTTTATCCAACTGCGCTTCTGCGGTGAAATCATCCACTGCCTGCAACAGGCCGCGATTCTGCGCTTTGGCGTTCAACCCTTCGCTGGCGCCGAGGAAATCCATAAAGAAGTCAGCGACCTTGCGCCCTACCCGACCTTTGAGAAACGTCAGATAGCGGGTCGATTGCGGATTAGTTTCCCACTCGGTAAGATCGATACGCGCCACGATATCCGCATGGTTAATATCAAGATAATGCGTCGGGTTAATGTCCAGATTTTCATTGACCCGCATACTGCTCAGGTTGTTCAGTACCGTAACCAGCAGATACTCCACCGCCAGGTAACGATAATGGCAGAACAATACAATGCCGCCGTCCGCAAAGGGATATTTCGCCAGTTCGTCACGCAGGCGTCCGGTCGCCGCCCGGCTAAAGGCAAGAAAATCTTCTTCCCCCTGACGTTGCAACCGCAGCGCTTGCGCCAGTTCACTCTCTTCATTAAACAGGCCATACGCCTTATTCTTGGCGCTATAGACCCGATGCAGTTCAGCCACCATCTCGACAACGGTGGTTGTCGGCTCCAGCAATGAATCGCGCAAGACCAGCTCAAGATTTTGCTCTTCGCGCTTGATAAGCTGGTGCAGGGCAATCTGGTTGATATCCAGACTCATGATAAACTCTCCTTTAAGACCGGGCGGTATTCAACCACCGCCTGCCGGAAGACGCAAGCAATCGCCCTGCCATTTCAGGCGTTATCCGTAACGCGAATGATTTAGGGGATAAAAATGCAGAAAAAAAACTGTTGCTACGGTAATATGTTGCCCTTTCATGAACAAACAGATTTTGATTTATGCCACAACTCTCCCGCTATAGTGATGAACATGTTGAACAACTGCTGAGCGAACTGCTCAGTGTACTGGAAAAACATAAGGCGCCGACCGATCTTTCCCTGATGGTGCTGGGAAATATGGTCACCAACCTTATCAACACCAGCGTTGCGCCGGCTCAACGCCAGGCGATTGCGAACTCTTTTGCCCGCGCCTTGCAGTCTTCGATTAGCGAAGACAACGCGCACTAAAAAGCCGACTCCGGAGAAACAAGCGACAGGTATGGTAACTCATCGTCAGCGCTACCGTGAAAAAGTCTCCCAGATGGTTAGCTGGGGGCACTGGTTCGCTCTGTTCAATATACTGTTGGCTACGTTGCTCGGCAGCCGTTACCTGTTTGTCGCCGACTGGCCGACAACGCTTGCGGGTCGCATATACTCCTACCTGAGCATTGTCGGGCACTTTAGCTTTCTGGTGTTCGCCACCTATTTGCTTATTCTTTTTCCGCTCACGTTTATCGTGATGTCCCAGCGGCTGATGCGGTTTTTATCAGCCATTCTGGCGACCGCGGGTATGACGTTGTTGCTTATCGACAGCGAAGTCTTTACCCGTTTTCACCTGCATCTTAACCCCATTGTCTGGGAGCTGGTCATCAACCCTGACCAGAACGAAACGGCGCGCGACTGGCAGCTTATGTTTATTAGCGTGCCGGTTATCTTATTGATTGAGATGCTATTTGCGACATGGAGTTGGCAAAAGCTGCGCAGTCTCACGCGCCGCCGCCATTTCGCAAGGCCGCTTGCGGCATTCTTTTTCGTCTCCTTTATCGCATCGCATCTTATCTACATCTGGGCAGACGCTAATTTTTACCGGCCGATTACCATGCAGCGGGCAAACCTGCCGCTCTCTTATCCGATGACGGCGCGACGTTTTCTTGAAAAACACGGTCTGCTGGATGCGCAGGAATATCAGCGCCGTCTGGTAGAGCAAGGCAATCCGGAAGCGGTCTCCGTACAGTACCCGCTCAGCAATTTGCACTATCGCGATATGGGCACCGGTCAGAATGTGCTGCTCATTACCGTAGACGGCCTGAACTATTCTCGCTTTGAGAAGCAGATGCCGGAGCTGGCTAAATTTGCCGAACAAAACATCGACTTCACCCGTCATATGAGTTCAGGGAATACCACTGATAACGGTATTTTCGGCCTGTTCTATGGCATATCGCCAGGCTATATGGATGGCGTGTTATCCACCAGAACGCCTGCGGCGCTCATTACCGCGTTGAATCAGCAAGGCTACCAACTGGGACTGTTTTCTTCGGATGGTTTCGCCAGCCCGCTTTACCGTCAGGCATTACTGTCCGATTTCTCGATGCCGACAGCGCAGACGCAGTCTGATGCGCAAACGGCCAGCCAGTGGATAGACTGGCTTGGGCGCTACGCACAGGAAGATAACCGCTGGTTCTCATGGGTATCGTTTAACGGTACTAACATTGATGACAGTAATCAGAAGAATTTTGTTAAGCGTTACGCCAGCGCCGCCAGCGACGTGGATGCGCAAATCAATCGGGTTCTGAACGCGCTGCGAGAGGCCGGTAAATTCGACAATACCGTCGTGATCATTACCGCAGGACGCGGCATACCGTTGACGCCGGAAGAAAATCGCTTCGACTGGTCGCAAGGTCATCTGCAAGTACCGCTGGTGATCCACTGGCCGGGGACGCCTGCGCAGCGTATTAATGCGCTTACCGATCATACCGATGTAATGACCACGTTGATGCAACGCCTGTTACATGTCAGCACGCCAGCGAACGAATATTCACAGGGCCAGGACATCTTTACCGTTCCACGTCGCCATAACTGGGTAACGGCGGCAGACGGCAGTACGTTGGCAATCACGACGCCGCAAATGATCCTGGTGCTCAATAATAACGGTCATTATCAGACCTATAATTTACACGGCGAGAAGATCAAAGATCAGAAGCCGCAGCTCAGTCTGCTGCTGCAAGTGCTAACAGAAGAGAAACGTTTTATCGCTAACTGATTAATTATAAATCAGTTAGCACCGTTTCCCCTTGCATTCGCGTTGGAAAGAGGTAGTATTAGCACCCACAAGTCGGCACGTAGCGCAGCCTGGTAGCGCACCGTCATGGGGTGTCGGGGGTCGGAGGTTCAAATCCTCTCGTGCCGACCAAAATTCCCCTTAAAAACCAGCCTCTCAGGGCTGGTTTTTTTATGCCTACAATTAAAAAGTTAGCTGATGCCAGAGACGTTATTTTGCATGAACTGATCGGACATCTTCCCTGTGTAGTGGTCAACGTAAAGTCAATGCAGGCAAATAACGTAAACCATGTTTGTACTAAAACAGAAAAAGCGCATCTACACCCTATGCTGGAAGAAATGTTCGCAGTGGCAGGTAAATGAGTAAGCAATCTGTCGCAGCAATAATAAAACGTTCTGGTAAGGTAAATGGCTTACCACTTCTTTGTCACTAACAATTAGCCTCCCTGTCGCCATAGGGCCGATAACGATCGGCTAGTCACAACACGTTTTTGTAGACAACGTACGGCGATTAACTACTCCTTCAGCCAGCAACTCGCTAATTGTTATTCAACTTCAGAAATTATAACTAATTGAGGCACCTACAAAATTATGCCCTGAATTTTTATCCGTGAGTGATCCATTCGAGAAATGCCGGATATAAGCTTCTGTAGAAAAAGCCCCAAAGTTCCAACCAAGAAACGCTTTTTCTCCAAAGGTAAATGCAGAATTGACGCGCATATCATCTCGCGACTTAGATTTTATATAAGCCCCCAGACCAATACCGGTATAGATACCAGCGAAATGAACCAGCGCCACATCCTTCGAGATACCCAATACGCCCTGGTTATATTTATTGCAGGGAACGCTGCCAGAATGTTTACTGCAATCATCGTTCCCCTTAGCCTTAAATCCTCCTAACTCCAGATTATTTCTTGCCTGTAAAAAGAAAAAATCGCTGGGTTCACTGTATGTCAGAAAAGCCGTATATAAGTGCTCAACCCCTCCTCTCCTTATACTTTCTCCCCCAGCAAAAGAGATCTGATGTTTGTTTCCCTTACCAAAAAAAACATTATCATTAGCAGAACATGCGAATGCACAAAGTAATAATATATATATAAATATTCTCTTCATATACACTCCATCACCATTTCAATGTCAATAGCTATTTTTAACCGACTAATATATTTAAAATTTTCTACGCCACGCTTACGCTCACAGAAACGGCTGATATAGCATCCAGTATTAATATTATTTTCATAATTACTCCAACCAGCATTATTGATGCAAACAGGCTGGACATGGACTGTGTGCAGACATCGAAACATACTCACTACGCTTTCCCCTTGAGTCGCCCCAATGGGTGCTCAAAACGCCGCGAGTGTTGTTCAGGCACATCCAGGATAAGTTATAAGTGAACGACTCTCATTCCTGACCACATTTTCATTTATGATAAGAATATCGTCAGAATCTCTTTATCGCATAAAAATATCTCTACTATTGACTTGATATTTAATTTAACAAATGTCGCGGTTTATTCGTTCTGCTCAGATGTATTTCATTGACATTAATAAAATAATAAATAAATTCAATTAAAATAATTTGTTAATAATGACAAACTTTAGACACTATGACTTTTAATAAGGAATTTCCTGCCAGTAAAGATAGTCTGGACTTACGGGTGCAAGGGCGCAGCTACATATGCCACACTTCTGTTATGTCACATTGTCCGAAAAAAGCGTCCAGACCAGTATTCAACCTCAGGGAGTATTCTGTTTTCTCTCACAACGGGTTGTTTTATCCTTTCTATCGTTCAGCTAATTACTCGCCTGTCACAGGTTTTACTACTTACCCATGCACTAATTAAGGTAAAATTTACACGCTTGACAATGTGGCAAATCTGGACGATTTCCGCGCTGAAAACAATAATCATTCTAATAAAACTCAGGAGATATAGCATGCCTGAAGTAACACCTTTTCAGGTGCTTATTGTGGACGACCATCCACTTATGCGGCGAGGTATTCGTCAATTACTGGAACTGGACCCGGCTTTTTATGTCGTTGCCGAAGCGGGTGACGGGGCGAGTGCGATCGATCTGGCGAATCGCATTGAGCCCGATCTGATCCTGCTGGATCTGAATATGAAAGGTCTGAGCGGGTTAGATACCCTGAACGCGCTACGCCGGGATGGTGTGACGGCGCAAATTATTATTCTTACCGTCTCGGATTCCGCCAGCGACATCTACGCGCTGATCGACGCCGGCGCCGACGGTTATCTGCTCAAAGATAGCGATCCAGAAGTGCTGCTGGAGGCCATTCGCAAAGGCGCTAACGGCGGTAAAGTCTTTAGCGATCGGGTCAATGAATATCTGCGTGAGCGCGAACGGTTTGGCGCGCAGGAAGATCCCTTTAGTATCCTGACCGAACGAGAGTTAGATGTCTTGCATGAGCTGGCGCAGGGGCTTTCTAACAAACAGATTGCGTCAGTACTGAATATTTCTGAGCAGACGGTTAAGGTGCACATTCGTAATCTGCTTCGCAAGCTAAACGTGCGCTCGCGCGTCGCGGCGACCATTCTATTTTTACAAACACGCGGAATGCAGTAACAAGCCAGGCCCGATGGCGCCACGCCACCGGGCCGTCAGGGCATTATTTCTCCTGCGCCAGCCGGATACTGCGCTCTAT
>NZ_JAMMTO010000009.1:0-225618 GCF_051807745.1 Salmonella sp. NW38
GGGTTTTAATAACTGGCTTAAAGCTGAAAGCTTTCCGGAACCCCCAGCCTAGCTGGGGGTTTTCCATAGACAAAAAAGCCGGATAGTATCTTATCCGGCCTACACAAGCTAAAAACCGCAATCAGTTCTCGGTATCCAGCTCGTCGAAGCTTTTCACCAAATCATCAATCGCTTTTATCTGGGTCAGGAACTGCTCCAGTTTCGCCAGCGGCAGCGCGGAAGGACCGTCGCACTTCGCGTTAGCCGGGTCCGGATGCGACTCCAGGAACAGGCCCGCCAGACCGACAGCCATACCGGCGCGCGCCAGCTCGGTCACCTGACCACGACGACCGCCAGAGGCGGCGCCAAATGGGTCGCGGCATTGCAGCGCGTGGGTAACGTCGAAAATCACCGGCGAGTTGCCGGAGACCTTTTTCATCACGCTAAAGCCCAGCATATCTACCACCAGGTTGTCATAACCGAAGTTCGCGCCGCGGTCGCACAGAATCACCTTATCGTTGCCGCCCTCATGGAACTTATCCACGATATTGCCCATCTGACCTGGGCTTACGAACTGCGGCTTTTTCACGTTAATCACAGCGCCGGTTTTCGCCATCGCTTCCACCAGGTCGGTCTGGCGCGCCAGAAACGCCGGGAGCTGAATCACGTCAACCACATCAGCCACAGGCTGCGCCTGGCTGGCTTCGTGGACGTCAGTGATCACTTTTACGCCAAATGTCTGCTTGAGTTCCTGGAAGATTTTCATCCCTTCTTCCAGACCCGGCCCACGGTAAGAGTGAATAGAGGAACGGTTGGCTTTATCAAAAGAGGCCTTGAACACGTAAGGAATACCCAGCTTCTGGGTAACGGTTACGTAGTGCTCACAAATGCGCATTGCCAGATCGCGTGACTCCAACACGTTCATACCGCCAAACAGCACAAACGGCAGGTCATTTGCCACCTTAATGTCGCCAATGTTAACCACTTTTTGTTTCATAGGATCGCCTTACACTTATAGGTAAAATGTCGGTTAATTAATGTAGAACAATTTGCTTGTGCGCAATGGTGTTGATCTGCGCACGAATCATTTCGCTGATCGGGTCTTCCGGACACTGTTCAACGAAGTAGCTTAAATCAGTCAGCGCAACGTGTTCACACTCAAGCTGCGCGTAGATCAACCCGCGGTCACGGATTTCGTAAGGATCTTCCGGGTTAAATTGCAACAATGCTTCGCTAACGCGCAGCGCCAGCTCCATTTGCCGTTCCTCCATCAGCGAGGATTTCAGCGTATCCAGTAGCTTACGAATCACTTCGGCGTTATCCGCTTCGTCCAAATCTTCATTAAACAACTCGGCGACCGGACTAATATTGCCTTTTAACCAGACTTCCAGAGTATGTTCATCAAGCGTTTCACCGTTGAACGGGTTAATCAGCCACATTTCCCCTTCCAGCGATTCAATACGCAAAATCAACTGCGTTGGGAAGATAACGGGCACCAACGGCAAATCAAGACGGTTTGCTATCCATAATAAAATAGCGCCCAACGATACCGCGCTACCCTGGCGTTTTTTCAGGACTTTATCGAGCCATAAAGCATCAGAAAGACGGTAGACGCCGCGGGAATCCGTGAACCCCCACTCGCCGTAAAAAAGTGCCAGCAATTTTTCCAGTTGCTCATCCTGAGACAGGAGCTGGCTAATTTCTTCCTGCGCCAGACTGACCAGACGTTCCAGTTCGTCGTAGACAAACTGCGTGGGAAAATCCAGGCGAATCATCTCTGATGCCAGGATCATGCCATCACACAGCGGCGCATTGTTAAATTCGAAATCAGCTAACGACCTCATGACTTACCCCAGTAACGGTATTTTTGTGGTGGCGAGTTTAATGATGATGTACAGCACCACCAGCGCCAGCGGGAAAGCGATAAAACGCGCCTGCTGGCTGCGCGCCTGACGATAATCAAGCGCAATAAAACCCAAAACGATGTAGATGATAACGCCAAACAGTTTTTCAGTCAGCCATGAGCCCGACTCCGTGAATGGCAGGATGTGCGTTTTAACGATTAACCCAATACCGCTAAGCAGTAACAGGGTATCTATGACGGGAGGCACGATTCGTGTCCAGCGCGCGGCGGCCAACGCATGGCCGCAATAGCGCCACCAGTAACGAGCGACAAACAAACTGACGGAGAGCGCAACACAGATAAGATGAAGCGTGAGCAGCATCGCAATTGTCATGGCGTAAAACGTCCGCAGGTCACGCGTTCATTACCGCCATAATCACGACACGTTTCTACATCCGAGTAACCAGACCGCCTGAAAACCGCTCTTACCGCTTCGCCTTGCTGCCAACCGTGTTCCAGCAGCAGGAAGCCGCCGGGCGTTAACATCTGGCGGGCGTTATCGATAATATGCGTAAGATCCGCCATACCGTTTTCGTCCGCCACCAACGCCGAGCGCGGTTCAAAGCGTACATCGCCTTCGCTAAGGTGCGGGTCCTGCGCGTCAATGTAGGGCGGATTGCTGACAATCATGTCGAACTGCTGCCCCGATAGCGCGCTGAACCAACAACTTTGCAGTATACGCACATTCCGGATAGCCAAATGTTCCGCGTTGCGTATCGCCAGCGCAACCGCATCAGGCATACGATCGACCGCAGTCACCTCACAATCCGGTCGCTCGCAGGCCAGCGCCAGCGCAATCGCGCCAGTTCCGGTGCCTAAATCCAGAATACGACAGGTTTTGACCGGCAATCGCGCCAACGCCTGTTCCACCAGACATTCGGTATCCGGGCGCGGGATTAGCGTGGCGGGAGAAACGAAGAGCGGCAGCGACCAGAATTCGCGTAAGCCCGTCAGGTACGCAATGGGTTCGCCCTGTTTACGCCGCTGCAGCAGATCCGCGAGCTGTTGTTGCTGGACGTCAGTAAGCGGCGTTTCGCCAAAGGCCATGATATACGTCCGCCCCTTGCCCGTAACGTACTCAAGCAGGATCTCGGCGTCGCGCCGGGGGCTGTCGCTGTCCCGGAGCTGGTTTACCGCCTCATGCAGCCAGTGCTGAAAATCCATTATTCCTGCTCGGACAACGCGGCTAACAGGTCAGCCTGATGTTCCTGAACAATCGGCTCAATCAGCATATCCAACTTACCTTCCATCGTTTCATCAAGGCGATATAACGTCAGATTAATACGATGATCGGTCACGCGCCCCTGCGGGAAATTATAGGTCCGGTTACGATCGCTGCGATCGCCGCTGCCAAGCAGGTTGCGGCGCGTTGACGCCTCGGCCTGCTGGCGTTTTGCCGTTTCGGCGGCGTGAATACGCGCCCCGAGCACCGAGAGCGCTTTCGCTTTGTTTTTATGCTGCGAACGCTCGTCCTGGCATTCCACCACGATGCCGGTCGGCAAGTGGGTAATACGGATAGCGGAGTCGGTGGTGTTAACGTGCTGACCGCCCGCGCCGGAAGAACGAAACGTATCAATGCGCAGATCCGCCGGGTTAATATCCGGCAGCTCGGCTTCCGGCAGCTCCGGCATCACGGCGACGGTACAGGCGGAGGTATGGATACGCCCCTGCGACTCGGTCGCCGGAACACGCTGTACGCGGTGTCCGCCGGACTCAAATTTCAGTCGGCCATACACGCCGTCGCCGCTGATTTTGGCGATGATCTCTTTATAACCGCCATGCTCGCCTTCGCTCATGCTCATGATCTCCACGCGCCAGCGGCGCGATTCGGCATAACGGCTGTACATGCGGAACAGATCGCCGGCAAACAGCGCGGCTTCATCGCCGCCGGTGCCGGCGCGAACCTCAAGGAACGCGTTTCGTTCATCGTCCGGATCTTTCGGCAGCAGCAGTACCTGTAACTGTTGCTCCAGTTGTTCGCTTTTTTCTTTCGCTTCGCGCAGTTCTTCCTGCGCCATTTCTCGCATTTCAGGATCGTCGAGCATCATCTGAGCCGTCTCGATATCGTCCTGAACCTGTTGCCAGTCCGTAAAACAGCGAGAAACGTCGCTTAATTGCGCATATTCGCGCGACAATGCGCGAAAGCGGTCCTGGTCGGCGATAATTCCCGCATCGCCCAGCAACGCCTGAACTTCCTCATGGCGTTCGTGCAGGGCTTCCAGTTTGGCAACGATAGAAGGCTTCATAGGCGTAAATTCACCCTGTAAAAAAGTGTGGTGTGTGCTGCTACTCCAGCCCGAGGCTGTCGCGCAGAATATTCAGGCGTTCGTCATCCCCGTCACGGGCAGCCTGTTGAAGTGATTTCGTTGGCGCATGAATCAGGCGGTTGGTCAGTTTCCATGCCAGATCCTGCAAGATGGCTTGCGCATCACCGCCCTGTTGAAGGGCCGACAGCGCTTTGGTAGTCAGTTCGTCACGAATCTGCTCCGACTGACTACGGTATTCCCGAATGGTCTCGCTGGCCCCCTGGGCGCGTAGCCAGGCCATAAACTCGCTGGCTTCCTGCTCAACAATCGTTTCCGCTTCTACCGCCGCAGCCTGACGCTGCGCCAGATTATGCGAAATGATGCTCTGTAAATCATCGACGCTATAAAGATAAGCGTTCGCCAGTTTGCCGACTTCCGGCTCAACGTCGCGCGGTACGGCGATATCCACCAGCAGCATCGGCTGGTTGCGACGGCTTTTTAATGCGCGCTCCACCATGCCTTTACCGATAATCGGCAGCGGGCTGGCGGTCGAACTGATGATAATATCGGCATCCTGCAAACGGGCGTCGATATCGCTGAGCGAGATAACCTCAGCGCCTACTTCATCCGCCAGGGCTTGCGCGCGCTCGCGGGTTCGGTTGGCGATAATCATCTTTTGTACTTTATGCTCGCGCAGGTGACGCGCCACCAGTTCAATGGTTTCGCCCGCGCCAACTAACAGTACAGTGACCGTCGAGAGCGATTCGAAGATTTGGCGGGCGAGCGTACAGGCGGCAAACGCGACGGAGACGGCGCTGGCGCCGATATCGGTTTCAGTCCGCACTCGCTTGGCGACGGAAAAAGACTTCTGAAACATTCGCTCCAGCGCGCTGGCGTTAAGGTGGCCTTTTTGCGAATCCGCAAACGCTTTTTTCACCTGACCGAGGATTTGCGGTTCGCCCAGCACCAGTGAATCCAGACCGCTGGCGACGCGCATCAGGTGGCTGACGGCGTCATTGTCCTGATGCCAGTACAGACTGTTGCGCAGATCGTCCTCGTTCAGGTTATGGTAATCGCATAACCAGCGGATCAGCGCTTCCTGCAGGTTATCCTGCTCTTCCACGCTCAAATACAACTCTGTACGGTTACAAGTTGACAGCACGACCCCGCCCTGCACCATTGGCTGCGCAAGCAGGCTGTCCAGCGCCTGATCAAGCGTGTCCGGCGAAAACGTTACGCGTTCTCGCAGCGATACAGGTGCCGTTTTATGGTTAATACCGAGCGCTAAAAGGGTCATGTCTGCGGGAGTAGTACCAGCGTTGATATGGTTAGTCTGCTTGCATCATACAGGATGCGCGTGGTCAATAAAAGAGAGAGCCCCCTTTTGGAGTAATTGGCAGCGCTCGCTAATTTGATGATTTAAGACAACTTGAAAGTAGACGATGTCACCAGGCGGCGCTAGCATTAAAGGCTATAACTGTAACCGATAGCAAAAATTTGCCGAATCGCGGCGCGAACGTTTTTACAGCCTGCAGGTTCAGTTTTCAGGCCTGATAAGCGTAACGCCATCAGGCAATTATTGCACCGTATCACAAGGATTCGTCATCACTATGACCCTGCCCGATTTTCGCCTGATTCGTCTACTGCCGTTAGCAAGCCTGGTTCTCACCGCCTGTACGCTTCCTGGGCATGAAGGCCCGGGCAAGAGCCCGGATTCCCCTCAGTGGCGCCAGCATCAGCAAGAGGTGCGTCATCTGAATCAATACCAGACGCGCGGCGCCTTTGCTTACATCTCAGATGATCAGAAAGTCTATGCGCGCTTCTTCTGGCAACAGACCGGACAGGATCGCTACCGCCTGCTGCTTACCAACCCGCTGGGCAGCACCGAGCTGGAGCTTAACGCCCAGCCGGGCAACGTCCAGTTGGTGGATAACAAAGGCCAGCGTTATACCGCCGATGACGCCGAAGAGATGATCGGCAAACTCACCGGGATGCCGATTCCGTTAAACAGCCTGCGGCAGTGGATCCTCGGCCTGCCTGGCGATGCCACCGACTACAAACTGGACGACCAGTACCGCCTGAGCGAAGTGAACTACCGCCAGGATGGTAAAAACTGGAAAGTGGTTTACGGTGGCTATGACAGCAAAACGCAGCCTGCCATGCCTGCCAATATGGAGCTTTCAGACGGCAGTCAGCGCATTAAGCTGAAAATGGATAACTGGATTGTGAAATGATGACCCATTGGCCCTCTCCGGCAAAATTAAATCTGTTTTTATATATCACCGGACAGCGTGCAGACGGCTACCACACGCTGCAGACGCTGTTTCAGTTTCTGGATTATGGCGACACACTCCACATCGAACCGCGTCACGATGGCGAAATCCATTTATTAACGCCGGTTACCGGCGTTGAAAATGAAGACAATCTGATCGTCCGCGCCGCGCGGTTGTTGATGAAAGCCGCCTCGGAGAGTGGACGCCTGCCCGTCGGAAGCGGTGCGGATATCAGCATTGAGAAGCGCCTTCCCATGGGCGGCGGTCTGGGCGGCGGCTCATCTAACGCCGCGACCGTTCTGGTGGCGCTCAATCATCTTTGGCAATGCGGGCTTTCCATTGATGAACTGGCGACGCTCGGCCTGACGCTCGGCGCGGATGTTCCAGTGTTTGTCCGCGGCCATGCCGCGTTTGCCGAAGGCGTAGGCGAAATATTAACGCCGGTGAATCCGCCGGAAAAATGGTATCTGGTCGCGCACCCTGGCGTAAGCATTCCCACACCGGTTATCTTTAAAGATCCTCAATTGCCGCGTAATACGCCAAAAAGGTCAATAGATACGTTACTAAAATGTGAATTCAGCAATGATTGCGAGGTTATCGCAAGAAAACGTTTTCGCGAGGTTGATGCGGCGCTTTCCTGGCTGTTAGAATACGCGCCGTCGCGCCTGACTGGGACAGGGGCCTGTGTCTTTGCTGAATTCGATACAGAGTCTTGTGCTCGCCAGGTGCTTGAGCAAGCCCCGGAATGGCTCAATGCTTTTGTGGCGAAGGGTGTCAACCTCTCCCCATTGCATCGAGAGTTACTCTAACGCATTCGGGTTTCAGGAAGATGGCGAAATGACGAGTCGCCGGTCATATATGCCGTATTTGACCGGTGTGAGGCATCGATACCAGCGCACATGAAACGTGAATGAAGACGAGTAAGCCGGGCAAGCTGAGCTTCGGTGACAACGTCACCTTGTTCCAGACGTTGCATCGCGCTCTTTAATACACCGCCTGGATAGGATTTTGCCTGGCCCGCACAGTTTTCGGCAAATCTTTTCCACCAATGGACGCATGCCTGAGGTTCTTCTCGTGCCTGATATGAAGCTTTTTGCTGGTAACGCCACCCCGGAACTAGCACAACGTATTGCCAACCGCCTGTACACTTCTCTCGGCGACGCCGCCGTAGGTCGCTTTAGCGACGGCGAAGTCAGCGTACAAATCAACGAAAATGTACGCGGTGGTGATATTTTCATCATCCAGTCCACTTGTGCCCCAACCAACGACAACCTGATGGAATTGGTCGTTATGGTTGATGCCCTGCGTCGTGCTTCCGCAGGTCGTATCACCGCCGTTATCCCCTACTTTGGCTATGCACGTCAGGACCGTCGCGTACGTTCCGCCCGTGTGCCGATTACCGCAAAAGTTGTCGCTGACTTCCTGTCCAGCGTCGGCGTTGACCGCGTTCTCACCGTAGATCTGCATGCTGAACAGATCCAGGGCTTCTTTGACGTTCCGGTTGATAACGTGTTCGGTAGCCCAATCCTGCTCGAAGATATGCTGCAACTGAATCTGGATAACCCGATCGTGGTTTCTCCGGATATTGGCGGCGTGGTTCGTGCCCGCGCTATCGCTAAGCTGCTGAACGATACCGATATGGCTATCATTGATAAACGTCGTCCGCGCGCGAACGTTTCTCAGGTGATGCACATCATCGGCGACGTCGCTGGCCGTGACTGCGTGCTGGTTGATGATATGATCGATACCGGCGGTACTCTGTGCAAAGCAGCAGAAGCATTGAAAGAACGTGGCGCTAAACGCGTGTTTGCCTACGCGACGCACCCGATCTTCTCAGGCAATGCGGCAAACAACCTGCGCAACTCCGTTATTGATGAAGTCGTTGTCTGCGACACCATTCCGCTGACCGACGAAATCAAAGCGCTGCCGAACGTGCGTACCTTGACCCTGTCAGGTATGCTGGCCGAAGCGATTCGCCGTATCAGCAACGAAGAATCGATTTCCGCCATGTTCGAGCATTGATCGAACCCGGATCTGAAACCCGCTGCGGCGGGTTTTTTTGTCTGTAACACCCTTTTGTATGACTTATGCCTCCTTCACCTGCCATTTAGTTGACAGATGATGCGCTCATGGATGAAACATTATTGTGAACAAATTATTTTCCTCACATGTGATGCCTTTCCGCGCTCTCATCGATGCTTGCTGGAAAGAAAAATATACCGCCTCCCGGTTCACCCGTGATGTGATAGCCGGGATCACCGTCGGGATTATTGCTATCCCGCTGGCGATGGCGCTGGCAATTGGCAGTGGCGTTGCGCCGCAGTATGGCCTCTATACCTCCGCTGTCGCCGGGATCGTGATCGCGCTAACCGGCGGCTCGCGCTTTAGCGTTTCCGGCCCTACCGCCGCGTTTGTGGTGATTTTGTATCCGGTGTCGCAACAGTTTGGGCTGGCGGGTCTACTGGTCGCCACGCTGATGTCGGGCTTCTTCCTGATCCTTTTCGGCCTGGCGAGACTGGGGCGATTGATTGAATATATCCCGGTGTCGGTCACGTTGGGTTTTACCTCAGGGATTGGTATTACCATCGGTACCATGCAGATTAAAGATTTTCTTGGTCTGCAGATGGCCCATGTGCCAGAGCACTATTTGCAGAAAGTCGGCGCGCTGTTTATGGCGTTGCCCACCGTCAATATTGGCGATGCCGCCATTGGCGTGGTGACGCTGGGAACGTTGATTTTCTGGCCGCGTCTCGGTATTCGTCTGCCGGGACATCTTCCCGCGCTGCTGGCCGGTTGCGCCGTGATGGGGATCGTTAATCTGCTGGGCGGTAATGTAGCGACTATCGGTTCACAGTTCCATTACGTTCTGGCTGACGGCACCCAGGGCAACGGCATCCCGCAGCTCCTGCCGCAACTGATGCTGCCGTGGAGTCTTCCTGGCTCCGATTTCACGCTAAGCTGGGACTCACTGCGCGCGCTGCTGCCAGCGGCCTTCTCGATGGCAATGCTGGGGGCAATCGAATCATTGCTCTGCGCCGTCGTGCTGGACGGCATGACCGGCACCAAACATAAAGCTAACAGCGAACTTATCGGCCAGGGGCTGGGGAATATGGTCGCGCCGTTCTTTGGCGGCATCACCGCCACCGCCGCGATTGCCCGCTCTGCCGCCAACGTCCGCGCTGGCGCGACCTCTCCCGTCTCAGCGGTAATTCACGCTATCCTGGTTATTCTGGCGCTACTGGTCTTAGCCCCGCTACTCTCCTGGCTGCCGCTTTCCGCGATGGCGGCGCTACTGCTGATGGTGGCATGGAATATGAGTGAAGCCCATAAAGTGGTGGATCTGTTACGCCATGCACCGAAAGACGACATTATCGTTATGCTGCTGTGCATGTCATTAACGGTTCTGTTTGATATGGTCATCGCCATCAGCGTGGGGATTGTCCTTGCTTCCCTGCTGTTTATGCGCCGTATTGCGCGAATGACTCGACTTGCGCCGGTCAATGTCGATGTGCCTGAAGATGTGCTGGTGCTGCGTGTTATCGGGCCGCTCTTTTTCGCTGCGGCGGAAGGGCTGTTTACCGACCTTGAGTCACGTATTAAGGGCAAACGTATCGTCGTTCTGAAATGGGACGCAGTGCCAGTACTGGATGCAGGCGGGCTTGATGCTTTTCAGCGTTTTGTGAAGCGTCTGCCGGAGGGTTGCGAATTGCGTATCAGTAACCTGGAGTTCCAACCGCTGCGCACAATGGCGCGTGCCGGTATCAAACCTATTCCTGGGCGTCTGACCTTCTTCCCGAACAGGACGGAGGCGTTAGCGGATTTACTCAGTTAATGGACAATGCCCGGTGGCGATAACGCTTACCGGGCCTGAACCGGTTAGCTATGACGACGATTGTCGTTACGGCGGCAACGTTTGTCATAGTGACGTACCCACCAATATTTGTCGCTCACCTGCTCATGCCCCCCTACACGAGCCCCCGCCAGCCAAAGAACTGCACCGACAAAAATGCTCAGTATTGCGCCATGCGCAAAAAATTGCGGCAAATTAAACTGCGGCAGTTGGTTTAAAATAGAGTAACCCACGCCGACAACCATCACGACCAGCCCCAACCCCATCAGCACGTTACCGAATAACGAAGCGTTTTTGCGTTTCATATGTCACCTCCGGAACTTTTGGGTTGTTTTTAGGAAATCCCCCTAAACTTTATGTGTAAAGTATAGACAACACTTTCGTTTGTAAGTGCGGCTGTGATCACAAATGTAAAGTTTCATTTAACAAAACTTTACAAATAACACACTGAACAGTTTACATTTTTAATAATCAATGCTGGCAATTATTTAATTTACTTCAGAGTGTCGCTGTGTTTTGTCAAGCGGGCAGACAGACAGTAAACTACGCGCCAGTTATGGATCTACTCAGGACAAAAAACGTGGCAATTAAATTGATTGTTGGTCTGGCGAATCCCGGCGCGGAATATGCCGCGACGCGACACAATGCAGGCGCATGGTACGTCGATTTACTGGCGGAGCGCCTGCGTGCGCCATTGCGTGAAGAGCCTAAATTCTTTGGCTATACCTCACGCATCACGCTGGAAGGGGAAGATGTTCGCCTGCTGGTACCCACCACGTTCATGAACCTCAGTGGTAAAGCAGTTGGCGCAATGGCCAGTTTTTACCGTATTCAGCCGGACGAAATTCTGGTCGCTCACGACGAGTTGGATCTCCCTCCGGGCGTCGCGAAATTTAAACTTGGCGGCGGCCACGGCGGCCACAATGGTCTGAAAGACATCATCAGCAAGCTGGGCAATAATCCCAACTTTCACCGCTTGCGCGTTGGAATTGGTCATCCAGGCGATAAAAATAAAGTTGTTGGTTTCGTGCTGGGTAAACCCCCTGTTTCTGAACAAAAATTAATTGATGAGGCCATTGACGAAGCGGCACGCTGTACGGAATTGTGGTTCAAAGAGGGTCTGGCCAAAGCAACAAGCCGTTTGCATACCTTTAAGGCGCAATAACCAGTGATGTGCGGCATTTTTGCCGCACGCCGTGTATAATAGGCGAAGTTATTTCCATTTCTGCAATCTGTTTTCTATAACAGGTTGATTATTAAGATATTAAGGTGAGTTAAATCATGGGATTCAAATGCGGTATCGTCGGTCTGCCCAACGTCGGGAAATCCACCCTGTTCAACGCGCTGACAAAAGCCGGTATTGAAGCGGCAAACTTTCCGTTCTGCACTATCGAACCGAATACCGGTGTCGTGCCGATGCCCGATCCGCGTCTGGACCAGTTGGCTGAGATTGTTAAACCGCAACGCATTCTACCAACCACGATGGAGTTCGTGGATATCGCCGGTCTGGTGAAAGGCGCGTCCAAAGGCGAAGGGTTGGGTAACCAGTTCCTGACCAATATCCGTGAAACCGAAGCTATCGGTCACGTGGTTCGCTGCTTTGAGAACGACAATATCATCCACGTGGCGGGTAAAGTAAATCCGGCAGAAGATATTGATGTTATCAATACCGAACTGGCGCTGGCTGACCTCGATACCTGCGAGCGCGCTATTCATCGCGTACAGAAGAAAGCCAAAGGCGGCGATAAAGACGCCAAAGCGGAACTGGCCGCGCTGGAAAAATGCCTGCCGCACCTGGCCGAAGCGGGGATGCTGCGTTCGCTGGACCTGACGGACGAAGATAAAGCGGCTATCCGTTATTTAAGCTTCCTGACGCTGAAGCCGACGATGTATATCGCTAACGTCAATGAAGACGGTTTTGAAAATAACCCGTATCTCGACCAGGTTCGCGAAATCGCCGCCAAAGAAGGTTCGGTCGTGGTTCCGGTGTGTGCCGCCGTCGAAGCTGATATTGCTGAGCTGGATGATGACGAGCGCGACGAATTTATGGCTGAACTGGGTCTGGAAGAACCGGGGCTGAACCGCGTTATTCGCGCAGGTTATCGCCTGCTGAACCTCCAGACCTACTTTACCGCCGGGGTGAAAGAAGTTCGCGCATGGACCATTCCGGTTGGCGCAACCGCGCCGCAGGCGGCAGGTAAAATCCATACCGACTTCGAAAAAGGCTTTATCCGCGCCCAAACTATCGCCTTTGACGACTTTATTACCTATAAAGGTGAACAAGGCGCGAAAGAAGCCGGTAAGATGCGAGCGGAAGGCAAAGATTACATCGTTAAAGATGGCGATATAATGAACTTCCTGTTCAACGTCTAAATAAAATTTGTTGTCTCATGAGGTTTCATTGAACCTCATGAGAGGCAAAGAAAGTCATAAAATCCACGCAACCGCGTGGATTTTTTATTTCATAATATCTCAACTCATGCTGACAGGCTCAATTAACGCAGAGCTAACAGGGTAAGTTCTTTTCTTAATTACCAGTCGACATTTACTGTATGATTATAAAAAGGATGCTGTTCCTTTAGCGGCGTCTCATAACTTGGGATCGCATCATAATGATCTTTTCCCTGAACGGAATACCTTCCCGCTTCGATATCAAAACGATGTTTGAGCCATCCCGCAACATGACTTGCGAAAGCTTCTTTTCTTCTTAATGGCCAATCAACAGAAGCCAAATTAACATCTAATAAGTACCGCCCTTCTTTATTAACCTTGATCATTCCAGCCTGCAGTAACGCCCGTACCACCTGGGATTGGTTATCATGAATCCAGACCCAGGCATTTCCAAATTCCATTGCATAATTATCATTTAAAAAATCTTTTTTTGAATATAATTCACTTACATAATCATTGATAGAATCAGCATAATTTTTTACTTTAGATGCAGATAAATCAAAAAAAGATTCAAATCCGAAAGTATTATCATTAATACAGGACAGTAACGCGCCCGGTTCCGAGAGCTGGGTCCATGATTGTAAACTCTCTACAGCTATAATGAATTTGAAAGTATTTCTTCCAATGATACCCCGGTCAATTAAAGTTAAAATATCGTGAGTTACGGTAGGGATATCTTCTACAAATGGGACTATTATTCCCGCACCATTTATTTCGCTTGATTTAAAATCAAACCCTGGGGTGCTTTCAATGTCTTCCGGAATACCATACTCTTTAATATGATTAAGGAAATTTTTAATATCGCCACGATATGGCCATCGCCATTCGCGTTCATGTGTCCAGTCAACCTTACCTGGAACATAAGTAACATATCTATATTGTTCAATCAAAGGAAGAACCGTTTCATCAAGAATACGTTCCCCGTTTCTGCCTTGCGAGTATCGAGCATTGTTATGCTGATCTAACCCATATATTACTGGCCTTGCCCCATAATTAAACATTTGCTCTTTAGGTAAAACGATTGCATATAAACCGATTTTTTCATTTCGTTCTAATCGGCGAACACCAGTTTCTAAATAAGCTGCAATCGGCATATCTGTAAAGCATACCACCGGGGAGTCACCATATACGGTTCGTTGCCCATTTCGGTATGACCAGGACGAGAAAATTTTATGACTGCGTAAAGATAATCGAAGTAAATATTTAGCATCAATGAAACATGCGTGGTGCTGATTATTAAAACCACAGTATTCAGGCAAATAAATATGGCTACCGGTCTCTAAATCAACGTCCCGAAAAAAATGAATCAAATAATCGGACAAGTCAAATCTGATGTTATTTTTCATGGGACGCCCTCTTTCAAACGGTCTCTTTTTTGCATTCCTTTAAAACCAGCATCACTATTTTATATAAAAATCTTCACGAAGTATGCTTCTTTTAACGATGACATCAAATCCTCCCTCCTTTTGCGTCAACTTACGTATCCTGAAATGGCGAGACCAGGATAAATCTACCCGAGGTCACTCGCTGAAACCTCATCCTGGAACAAGCTCAACCGTCCTTCCCCGCCACGGCCCTTTCGCCGAAAAACCGATAATGGGTATAAATATACCGCTATAAGCTATACCCACACACTTCACATTGTTTCTTATCGTTAATCCGATACGCTTTTTTCACATTATTTCTGGCGATATACGCCGGTGCAAAGTGAATCGGGCTCGTTTCCGCGCTCGCGCGTAACACAATGATTTGCCTTGCTGGCGGAACGTCAACGGACCCGCAAAAGCGCCTTATGCCCCTGGCGGAGCGTGGTGCAAAAAGGAGAAAAAATACGCGTTATGAATAACGAGGAGACCTTTTATCAAGCCATGCGTCGTAAGGGAGTGACCCGACGCAGCTTTCTCAAATTCTGTAGCCTTGCTGCCACATCGCTGGGGCTGGGCGCCGGAATGACGCCAAAGATCGCCTGGGCGCTGGAGAATAAACCGCGGATTCCGGTGGTCTGGATTCATGGACTGGAATGCACCTGCTGTACCGAATCCTTTATCCGTTCCTCGCACCCGCTAGCCAAAGATGTGATCCTCTCGCTGATTTCCCTCGATTATGACGACACCCTGATGGCCGCCGCCGGCGCACAGGCCGAAGAAGTCTTTGACGATATTACCACTCGCTACGCCGGGAAATACATTCTGGCGGTGGAAGGCAATCCACCGTTAGGAGAACAAGGGATGTTCTGTATCAGCGGCGGTCGCCCGTTTATTGAAAAACTGAAGAAAGCCGCCGCGGGCGCCAGCGCTATTATTGCCTGGGGAAACTGCGCTTCCTGGGGTTGCGTCCAGGCCGCCCGCCCCAATCCGACCCAGGCAACGCCTATCGATAAAGTGATCACCGACAAGCCGATCGTGAAGGTCCCTGGATGTCCGCCAATCCCGGATGTCATGAGCGCCATTATCACCTATATGGTGACGTTTGATCGTCTGCCGGAACTCGATCGCATGGGCCGTCCACTAATGTTCTACGGTCAGCGTATCCACGATAAATGCTACCGCCGCGCCCATTTTGACGCCGGTGAATTTGTCGAGAGCTGGGATGATGACGCCGCCCGCAAGGGATACTGCCTGTACAAGATGGGCTGTAAAGGACCAACCACCTATAACGCCTGCTCCTCCACACGCTGGAATGACGGCGTCTCCTTTCCTATCCAGTCCGGTCACGGATGTCTGGGATGTTCAGAAAATGGTTTCTGGGATCGCGGCTCGTTTTATAGCCGCGTGGTGGATATTCCCCAGATGGGTACCCATTCAACCGCCGATACGGTGGGGCTGACCGCGCTGGGCGTGGTCGCGGCGGGCGTTGGCGGTCACGCTGTCGCCAGCGCGCTCAACCAACGTAAACGCCACAAACAACAGTTAGCGCAAGCCGAACAACAGCCGGACAATGAGGATAAACAGGCATGAGTAACCAGTATCAAACCCAGGGTTATACCGTTAACGACGCCGGCCGTCGTCTGATCGTGGACCCGATTACCCGCATCGAAGGGCATATGCGCTGCGAAGTGAACATTGATGAGCAAAACGTCATTACCAATGCCGTTTCCTGCGGCACAATGTTCCGCGGGCTGGAGATCATTCTGCAAGGCCGTGACCCGCGTGACGCCTGGGCGTTTGTTGAACGTATTTGTGGTGTCTGTACCGGGGTACATGCTCTGGCATCGGTGTACGCTATCGAAGATGCGATTGGTATCCAGGTGCCGGATAACGCCAATATTATACGTAACATCATGCTGGCTACGTTGTGGTGTCACGATCATCTGGTCCATTTTTATCAGTTAGCCGGCATGGACTGGATTGATGTTCTGAATGCGCTGAAAGCCGATCCGCGCGCCACCTCGCAGTTGGCGCAAAGCCTTTCCGCCTGGCCGATGTCATCGCCGGGCTACTTCTTTGACGTACAAAATCGATTGAAGAAATTTGTCGATGGCGGCCAGCTTGGGATATTCCGTAACGGCTATTGGGGACATCCACAGTACAAACTGTCGCCAGAGGCTAATCTGATGGGTTTTGCCCACTATCTTGAAGCCCTCGACTTCCAGCGCGAGATCGTCAAAATCCATACCATATTTGGCGGTAAGAACCCCCATCCTAACTGGATCGTCGGCGGGATGCCGTGCGCGATCAATCTCGATCAAAGCGGCGCGGTCGGGGCTATCAATATGGAGCGCCTCAACCTGGTGCAGTCGATCATCACCCGCACCGCCGACTTCATTAACAACGTGATGGTTCCGGACGCGCTGGCTATCGGCCAGTTCAATAAAGCATGGAGTCAAATTGGCACCGGTCTGTCGGATAAATGCGTGCTGAGTTACGGCGCATTTCCGGACATTGCCAACGACTTCAGCCAGCAAAGCCTGTTAATGCCGGGCGGCGCGGTGGTCAATGGCGATTTTAAAAATGTCATGCCGGTAGATTTGGCCGATCCGCAGCAGATACAGGAGTTTGTGGATCACGCCTGGTACCGCTATCCGGACGATCGGCTGGGTCGTCATCCTTTTGACGGCATTACCGATCCCTGGTACAACCCGGGTGATGTCAAAGGCAGCGATACGCATATCCAGCAGCTCAACGAGCAGGAACGTTACTCCTGGATTAAAGCGCCGCGCTGGCGGGGTCATGCCATGGAAGTCGGCCCGCTTGCCCGAACGCTTATCGCGTACCACAAAGGGGATGCCGCCACCATAGAGTCGGTAGATCGCATGATGTCCGCCCTTAAACTGCCGCTCTCCGGTATCCAGTCTACGCTTGGTCGTATTTTATGCCGCGCGCACGAAGCGCAATGGGCCGTCGGTAAGCTGCAGTATTTTTTCGACAGGCTTATGACCAACCTGAAAAACGGCGACCTGGCCACCGCCAATACCGAGAAATGGGAACCGGCCAGTTGGCCGCAGCACTGCCGCGGCATCGGTTTTACCGAAGCGCCTCGCGGAGCGTTGGGACACTGGGCGTCAATACGCGATCAGAAGATTGAACTCTATCAGTGCGTGGTCCCCACCACCTGGAACGCCAGCCCACGCGATCCTAAAAAACAGATCGGCGCCTATGAAGCGGCATTGATGGGAACGCAAATGGCGATTCCCGACCAACCGTTAGAAATCCTGAGGACACTGCACAGCTTCGACCCCTGCCTCGCCTGTTCAACCCACGTGCTCGGCGACGACGGCAGCGAACTGATTGCCGTCCAGGTACGCTAAGCGTTAAGGAAAAGAACGATGACTGGAAAGCTATCTCCACGCGTCGGGGAGGCGCGTGATACTGCCGTCAGCCACTATGTGTTTGAAGCGCCGGTACGCCTGTGGCACTGGCTAACGGTGGCCTGCATGTTGGTACTGATGGTAACAGGCTACTTCATTGGCCGACCGCTGCCGTCGGTGAGTGGCGAGGCGACCTATCTGTTTTACATGGGCTATATCCGGCTGATCCACTTTGCCGCCGCGATGATCTTTACCGTGTTACTGCTGGGGCGAATTTATTGGGCCTGTGTCGGCAACCGCTATTCGCGAGAGCTGTTTATCGTCCCGGTCTGGCGTCGCAGTTGGTGGCAAGGCGCTTTCTCCGTGGTCCGCTGGTATCTGTTTCTGGAGAAAAAACCGGGGAGCGACATCGGACATAACCCTGTCGCGCAGGCCGCGATGTTCGGCTATTTCCTGTTGTCGGTATTTATGATCCTCACCGGTTTCGCTCTGTTTGGCGAGCATAGCCAGTACGCCATCTTTGCGCCGTTCCGCTATGTAGTTGAATTTTTCTACTGGACCGGCGGCAACTCCATCGATATTCACAGCTGGCACCGACTGGGCATGTGGCTGATCGCCGCCTTCATCGTCGGGCACGTTTACCTCGCTATCCGGGAAGACATTATGTCCGACGATACGGTGATCTCCACCATGATCAATGGCTATCGCAGCCACAAATTCCCCAAACCGCACGACAAGGAGCCCTCATGAATGCGCAACGCGTAGTGGTGATGGGGTTAGGAAACCTGCTGTGGGCCGATGAAGGATTCGGTATCCGGGTCGCGGAGCGTTTGTATGCCCGATATCACTGGCCTGAAGAGGTAGAAATTGTGGACGGCGGTACGCAAGGGCTAAACCTGTTAGGTTATGTAGAGCAAGCCAGCCATCTCCTGCTCCTTGACGCGATCGATTATGGCCTGGCGCCGGGCAGCCTGCGAACCTATGCCGGCGAGAAAATCCCCGCGTATCTCAGCGCCAAAAAAATGAGCCTGCATCAAAACAGTTTTTCCGAAGTTCTGGCGCTGGCCGACATCCGCGGGCATCTGCCCTGTCACATTGCGCTGGTCGGCCTGCAACCGGCGCTACTGGACGACTACGGCGGTAGCCTGAGCGAAATAGCTCGCAGCCAGCTACCGGCGGCGGAACAGGCCGCCCTGGAGCAACTGGCCGCCTGGGGGATCGTACCGCAGGCAAATGAGGTCGCACGCTGTCTGAACTATAAATGCCTGTCGATGGAAAATTATGAGGGAGTGCGCATACGTCAGTATCAGACAC
This sequence comes from Salmonella sp. NW38, assembly GCF_051807745.1. Taxonomy (NCBI): domain Bacteria; kingdom Pseudomonadati; phylum Pseudomonadota; class Gammaproteobacteria; order Enterobacterales; family Enterobacteriaceae; genus Salmonella; species Salmonella sp. NW38. Next base: position 18,764 of record NZ_JAMMTO010000009.1, read on the forward strand.
GTCTGGAGGGCAAAAGAAGTGGCGAATGACACCCCGTTCTCTGCGCTATGGCAACGCCTGTTAACCCGGGGATGGCAACCGGTAGAGGCTTCCACGGTAGACGACTGGATCAAACTGGTTGGAGATGGCGTCATCCTGTTAAGTAGCGATCCGCGGCGTACGCCGGAAGTCAGCGATAACCCGGTGATGATTGCCGAACTCCTGCGTGAGTTCCCGCAGTTTGACTGGCAGGTGGCGGTGGCCGACCTTGAACAAAGCGAAGCTATCGGCGATCGCTTTAATGTTCGTCGGTTTCCGGCGACGTTGGTTTTTACAGACGGCGAGCTACGCGGCGCGCTCAGCGGCATTCATCCCTGGGCTGAACTGCTCACGCTGATGCGTTCGATGGTTGACACTCCCGCAGCGCAGGAGATAGCACAATGAGCAACGCCTTTTTTCATCTGCTGGGGCCAGGTACGCAGCCTGATGACGCCAGTTTCTCGATGAATCCCTTACCGCTCACCTGTCAGGTCAATGGCGACCCAAGTATGGCGGCGCTGGAGCGCTGCGCTCACAGCCCGGCGGTGATGGCATTGTTGACCGATCTGCGAGGTCAGCTTGCCCGGCGCATCCCGGAAGTCGGCGACGTGCTGGGATGGGAGTTATCTCCCCTGAATGCCGATGATCTCTCATTCCTCAATACGCTATTGGGCGAAGGCGAAGTCTCGGTACGCATTCAGCATCCGGACGGGAGTGAAAGCGAGATCCAGGAGACCATCTTCTGCGGCCTGTGGCGGGTACGCCATCTGCATAACCGACGCCTGCTGACGGATCGTCTGGAAGCGGGTAGCGCGCCCCTGACATTGTGGCAAGCGGCGACTGCCGATACGCTGCCTGACGACTCTCTGCTGCCTCCGCCTGTCGCTGGCCTGATGAATGGACTGCCGCTGGCCCATGAGTTATTGGCGCACGTACGCGATCCGGCGTTGCAACCTCACAGCATCAATTTGACCCAACTGCCGCTCAGCGAGGCCGATCGTCTTTTTCTGGCGCGTTTATGCGGACACGGGAACATCCAGATTCGCATCTCCGGGTATGGCGAAAGCCAAATCAACGCCACAGCATTGCGCCATCTCTGGCATGTGCGCTGTCTGGACGCCCTTAAAGGGCCGTTGCTCGATAGCTATGAGATTTGTCCTTTGCCGGAGCTGGTACTGGCGGCCCCGGAAGATCTGGCCGATTCGCGCCAGCGCCTGGATGAAGTCTGCCGATGGCTGGAGACGCGCTAACGCTCTCAACAGGAACGTAACCGGTATCCGGTACTGATTAGCTTTTTACTCTCTTTCTGCCTACAGGAGTTAGCATGTGGGATGTCATTGACTTATCGCGCTGGCAGTTTGCGCTGACCGCGCTGTATCACTTTTTATTTGTTCCTCTTACGCTTGGGCTGATTTTTTTGCTGGCCGTCATGGAGACGATCTATGTGGTGACGGGGAAAACCGTCTACCGCGATATGACGCGTTTCTGGGGCAAGCTCTTCGGGATCAATTTTGCTCTCGGTGTGGCTACCGGCCTGACCATGGAGTTTCAGTTCGGGACTAACTGGTCGCTCTATTCCAACTATGTGGGCGATATTTTCGGCGCGCCGCTGGCGATGGAAGCGTTACTGGCCTTCTTTCTCGAATCCACTTTTGTCGGCCTGTTCTTTTTCGGCTGGCAGCGGCTGAATAAATACCAACACCTGCTGGTCACCTGGCTGGTGGCCTTCGGCTCCAATATTTCAGCATTATGGATTCTGAATGCCAATGGCTGGATGCAGCATCCTACCGGCGCTCATTTCAACATCGATACATTACGGATGGAAATGAGCAGCTTCAGCGATCTGGTCTTTAACCCGGTGAGCCAGGTGAAATTCGTCCATACCGTCATGTCCGGTTATGTCACCGGCGCCATGTTTATTATGTCCATCAGCGCCTGGTATCTGCTACGTGGCCGCGAGCGTGAAGTGGCCTTGCGCTCGTTTGCTATCGGCTCAGTATTCGGCACCCTGGCCATTCTGGGAACCCTGCAACTGGGGGACAGTTCGGCCTACGAGGTCGCCCAAATTCAGCCGGTGAAACTGGCGGCGATGGAAGGCGAATGGCAAACCGAACCCGCGCCCGCGCCGTTTCATCTGATTGCCTGGCCGCAGCAGGAACAGGAGCGTAATGCGTTTGCCGTGAAGATCCCCGCTCTGCTGGGTATTCTGGCCACCCATTCGCTGGATACGCCGGTTCCGGGGTTAAAAAACCTGATGGACGACACTCTGCCGCGCCTGAAGCGTGGCCGGGAGGCCTGGCTACTCATGCAGGAGATAGCGCAAGGCAATCGCTCGCCGCAGGTACTGAATGCGTTTCACGCCGTTGAGGGCGATCTGGGGTACGGCATTCTGCTGGCGAAATATGCCCCGGATATGAACCATGTGACGCCGGGGCAGTATCGTGCGGCCCAGCGTGGCGCTATTCCTCAGGTGGCGCCGGTGTTCTGGAGTTTCCGTATTATGGTCGGCTGCGGTTCGCTGCTGTTAGTGGTGATGTTGATTGCGTTGATACAGACGCTACGAATGCGTATCGACCAGCATCGCTGGGTATTGCGTATGACGCTCTGGAGCCTGCCGTTACCGTGGATTGCCATTGAAGCCGGTTGGTTTATGACGGAGTTTGGCCGTCAGCCCTGGGCGATTCAGGACATTCTGCCGACCTGGTACGCTCACTCCGCGCTGACGCCGGGCCAGTTGGCCTTCTCAATGGGACTTATCCTCGGACTTTACACCCTGTTTTTAATCGCGGAAGTCTATCTGATGCAGAAGTACGCGCGTCTTGGGCCAAGCGCCATGCAACATCAACAACAAGCGCAACAACAGGGATAAAGGAGACAATCATGTTGGATTATGAAACGTTGCGGTTCATTTGGTGGCTGCTGATCGGCGTTATCCTGGTGGCATTTATGGTAACTGACGGGTTTGATATGGGTGTCGGTTGCCTGCTCCCGCTGATAGCGCGCAACGATGACGAACGCCGGGTATTGATCAATAGCGTCGGTGCCCACTGGGAAGGAAACCAGGTATGGTTGATTCTCGCGGGCGGGGCATTATTCGCCGCCTGGCCACGGGTCTATGCCGCCGCGTTTTCCGGTTTTTATGTGGCGATGATCCTGGTGCTGTGTGCCCTCTTCTTTCGCCCGCTGGCCTTTGATTATCGGGGTAAAATCGCCAATGCCCGCTGGCGCGCGCTGTGGGATACCGGTCTGGTTATTGGCAGCCTGGTTCCCCCAGTCGTATTCGGTATCGCGTTCGGCAACCTGTTTTTAGGCGTGCCGTTTGCCTTCACGCCGCAGCTTCATGTTGACTATTTTGGCACCTTCTGGCAGTTACTCTCGCCCTTTGCCCTACTGTGTGGATTATTGAGTCTGTCGTTGGTGATTATGCAAGGAGGCGTCTGGTTACAGTTGAAAACGGAGGGCGTTATTCGTCAACGGGCTCTGTCGGCCACCCGCCACAGCGCGCTGCTGATCGTGATCTGCTTCCTGCTGGCCGGTTACTGGCTGTGGGCCGGCGTTGATGGCTTTGTCTTACTCACGCAGGATGCCAACGGTCCTTCCAATCCGCTCTTAAAAGGCGTGGCGATACTCCCTGGCGCATGGATGAACCACTTTATACGCTCGCCGCTACTGCTCATCATCCCGTTGCTCGGTATGATCCTGCCGATTCTGGCTTTCTATGCCTGCCTTCGCGGTCAGACTATTCGTGGATTTCTGTTCGCTTCCCTGACCCAGGCCTGCGTCATCTTTACCGCCGGCATAACGCTATTTCCTTTTGTGATGCCGTCGAGTGTTAGTCCTCTCTCCAGCCTGACGGTGTGGGACAGCACCTCCAGCCAGATGACGCTCGAAATCATGCTGGTGATTGTGCTGATTTTTCTGCCGATCGTACTGCTCTATACGCTGTGGAGCTATTACAAAATGTTGGGGCGTATCAACCTGGAGAGCCTCCGCCGCAACGATCATGAACTTTATTAGGGAGCGGAAGCGATGTGGTATTTACTGTGGTTTGTCGGCATTCTGCTGATGTGCTCACTGTCGACACTGGTGTTGGTATGGCTTGAGTCGCGTCAACAATAAAGAGGTAAACCGGGGTCAGCGCCGTCTGACTCCGGTTATTTTTATCTTTTTACGCGCCTGGTGAAGACGTTTCCCCGCCGACAGGACGACATAACATTGATACATGTCGTTATCATAATGTTTACTTTTAGAGGTGCGTCATAATTATGACAAATAGCCGCCTTGCACATATTACGCATATTTAAGCAATTAATTGCATAATTAGCGATATATCACCTCTTATATAGGATAGTTAACCACTTCCCATCCAAAATCATAACGAAAATCCAACTGCCTGCCATTTTTGATCTGAGTTAATTGTTTAAAAAAGTGTTAAATTTATCGCTACATGGTGTGATCTACTATGTACCACGGTCAATTAAAGAACATATTACTTTTATCACTAAGGTTTATCATGGATAAGTTATCTTACGCTTCAGATAGCAGCACATCTGCCTGGAATACCTACCTGCAACAAATCGAGCGTGTGGCCCCTTATCTGGGCGAGTTATCCCCCTGGGTGGATACTCTGCGCCACCCAAAACGCGCTCTGATCGTCGATATTCCGGTACAAATGGATGATGGCACTATTCGTCATTTCGAAGGATATCGCGTGCAGCACAACCTCTCCCGAGGTCCGGGTAAAGGCGGTGTTCGCTACCATCCTGACGTTGATCTCAATGAAGTGATGGCCCTGTCAGCATGGATGACCATCAAATGTGCCGCGCTGAACCTGCCGTACGGCGGCGCCAAAGGCGGCATCCGCGTCGATCCGTTCTCGCTGTCGGAAGGTGAACTGGAGCGTTTGACCCGCCGCTATACCAGCGAGATCGGCATTATCATCGGGCCGCAGAAAGATATTCCTGCGCCGGATGTCGGCACCAACGGTAAAGTGATGGCCTGGATGATGGATACGTATTCCATGAATCATGGCACGACGGTCACTGGCGTCGTCACCGGTAAGCCTATCCATCTTGGCGGTTCGCTGGGCCGTGAAAAAGCGACGGGGCGCGGCGTTTTCGTCAGCGGGCTGGAAGCCGCGCGTCGGGCGAATATCGCCGTTGAAGGCGCTCGCGTTGCGGTTCAGGGTTTTGGTAACGTCGGCAGCGAAGCCGCGCGTCTGTTTGCAGGCGCTGGCGCCCGTGTCGTGGCGATTCAGGATCATACCGCAACGCTGTTTAACGCCACCGGTATTGACATGAAGGCGCTCACGGCATGGCAGACAGAACACAAACAGATAGCCGGTTTCCCGGGCGCGGAAACTATCGCCAGCGATGCGTTCTGGCGTCTGGAGATGGATATTCTGATCCCGGCGGCGCTTGAAGGCCAGATAACTCGTCAGCGCGCGGAAGCCCTGACGTGTAAGCTGGTGCTGGAAGGGGCTAACGGCCCGACCTATCCGGATGCTGATGATGTTCTGGCCAGCCGTGGTATCCTTGTGGTGCCTGACGTGGTCTGTAACGCAGGCGGCGTAACCGTCAGCTACTTCGAATGGGTACAAGATATGGCCAGCTTCTTCTGGAGCGAAGAAGAGATCAACGCGCGCATGGACAAAATCATGACCGACGCTATCGTCCATGTCTGGGAGAAAGCGACTGAGAAATCCTGCTCTCTGCGCACCGCAGCCTATATTGTCGCCTGTGAGCGCATTCTGTTGGCCCGTAAAGATCGCGGTATCTATCCGGGTTAAGGCGACAAATCATTACGCTAAAATCCACGTCCCGGCGTGGATTTTTTGTCTGTATACCCCGTTTTCCACGCGCGCGCCGATAAATTCCGTCTCAATAAAATGTCTGTTTGTTCGCAAAATAGCGGTTCAATCACGCGTATCTGGTCATCGTAGACTAAGGTTTTGTCATGGTAAATGCCGTTGGCTTTGGCTCACCGCTAAGGAGATAACTTGATGATACCCCCAGAGATTCGCCGTTCTGTTCTACTGCAGAAAGCCATAAAACTGGCGCTGGCAGGGACGCTGCTGACGTTTGCATCGTTTTCGGCGACTGCCGCAGACCCGTCTTCCGACACTGAAACTCCGCAGCCGCCGGATATTTTGCTTGGCCCGCTTTTTAATGATGTCCAGAATGCAAAACTCTTCCCCGATCAGAAAACCTTTGCTGACGCCATACCTAATAGCGATCCGCTCATGATTCTTGCGGATTATCGTATGCAGCGGAACCAGTCCGGCTTCGATTTGCGTCATTTTGTTGATGTTAACTTCACCCTGCCGAAAGCGGGTGAAAAATATGTCCCGCCTGCCGGGCAGTCATTGCGTGAACATATTGATGGTCTGTGGCCGGTGCTGACCCGTTCAACTAAAAACGTCGAAAAGTGGGACTCGCTCTTGCCGTTGCCTGAATCCTATGTCGTGCCGGGTGGGCGATTCAGAGAGATTTACTACTGGGACAGCTACTTTACGATGCTGGGGCTGGCGGAAAGCGGGCACTGGGATAAGGTGGCGGATATGGTGGCGAACTTTGGTTACGAAATTGACGCCTGGGGGCATATTCCCAACGGCAACCGTACCTACTACCTGAGTCGTTCGCAGCCGCCTTTCTTTGCGTTTATGGTTGAGTTACTGGCGCAACATGAAGGTGACGATGCGCTGAAAGAATACCTGCCGCAACTGCAAAAAGAGTACGCCTACTGGATGGAGGGCGTTGAGACATTGCAGCCAGGGCAACAAAACCAACGCGTCGTCAAACTGGAGGACGGCAGCGTTCTCAACCGCTACTGGGACGATCGGGATACGCCCCGCCCTGAATCCTGGGTTGAAGATATCGCTACCGCCAAAAGCAACCCCAACCGCCCGGCAACGGAGATCTATCGGGACCTCCGCTCTGCCGCCGCCTCCGGCTGGGATTTCAGCTCCCGCTGGATGGATAATCCGCAGCAGCTCAGTACCATTCGTACCACCACGATTGTCCCTGTCGATCTTAACGCTCTGCTGTATCAGCTGGAGAAAACCCTCGCCCGCGCCAGCGCTGCGGCGGGCGATCGGGCCAAAGCCTCGCAATATGACGCGCTGGCCAACGCGCGGCAAAAAGCCATTGAAATGCATCTGTGGAATAACAAAGAGGGTTGGTATGCCGACTACGATCTGCAGAACAATAAAATCCGCAACCAACTCACCGCTGCCGCGCTGTTCCCGCTCTATGTAAACGCCGCCGCGAAAGATCGCGCCGCGAAAGTGGCGGCGGCGGCCCAGGCGCATCTGCTACAGCCTGGCGGGCTGGCTACCACCTCGGTTAAAAGCGGACAGCAGTGGGATGCGCCAAACGGCTGGGCGCCGTTACAATGGGTCGCTGCCGAAGGATTGCAAAATTATGGGCAGGATGACGTGGCAATGGAAGTCACCTGGCGCTTTTTAACCAATGTGCAGCACACCTACGATCGCGAGAAAAAACTGGTCGAAAAATATGATGTCAGCAGTACCGGAACCGGCGGTGGCGGCGGCGAATATCCCCTTCAGGACGGCTTTGGCTGGACCAACGGCGTGACGCTGAAAATGCTCGATCTGATTTGTCCGCAGGAAAAACCGTGTGATAGCGTACCGTCTACTCGTCCGGCATCGTTAAGCGCAACGCCGACAAAAACGCCGTCTGCAGCGACGCAGTAACGCGTGTTTATAGTAGGTTGACCCGGTGCTGACCGGGTCAACGCTTAAACGTTTGCAGCGGTTAGCCGCGTCGCAGAAGGCGGAAAATCACCAGCACCACGATCGCGCCCACCACGGCGACCAGGAAACTGTGCAGATTAAAGCCGCTGATACTGCCGCCAATACCAAACATCGTCGCCAGCCATCCGCCAACGACCGCCCCGACGATACCGAGAATACAGGTCAGGATAAATCCCCCGCCATCGCGCCCCGGCATAAGCAATTTGGCGATAACGCCGGCAATCAAACCAAAAATAATCCAGGCGATAATTCCCATTTGCAAACCCTCTTTCCAGTAAAAACGTTTTAAGTATAGGCAAAGTCGAGCGTCGCATTTCTGAACACTGATTTATCTCGCGGACATAAAAATTTATTTATCGCTATTAAGTTCTTTCTACCGATGCCGATAACCCAACGATAGTCTGCGTATCAGGGGTTATTTCGTGTGAGTGGTTACAATGAGCAGTTCCTGAAAAAAAATCCATTAGCGATATTAGGCGTGCTACGGGATTTAAATAAAAATCAGGTTCCACTGCGTATTTCATGGGCGCATGGTCAATTCATCAGTAAAATTTTGGCGGTAGACCCGGAAAAACTCATCGTAGATTACGGCAGCCAGGAATATGAAAATAGCGCCGTATTACGTGCCGGGCAGGTAGCCATTATCGCAGAAACGCAGGGCGCAAAAGTCGAGTTCACGTTGCCGCAACTCGTTACAGGCGAATATCAGCGGCTGCCGGCCTTTATCACGCCCCTGCCGTCGTCACTGTGGTTTGTCCAGCGCCGGGAGTATTTTCGCATTGGCGCGCCGCTGTATCCGCCTTATTACGGCGTCACCACGCTACCGGACACCCGTACGTTACGTTTTCGCCTGTTTGATCTTTCCCTGGGCGGCATGGGCGCGCTACTGGAATCCGCCATCCCCGACGGACTAATCGAAGGCGCACGCTTTTCGCAGGTTGAACTGAACATGGGGCCATGGGGGATTTTTCACGTTGACGCCCAGCTTATCGCCATCAGCGAGCGTAAGGTGATTGATGGGAAAAATGAAACGATCACCACTCCCCGCCTGAGCTTTCGTTTCCTTAACGTTAGCCCGGCGGTGGAGCGGGAGTTGCAGCGGATTATTTTTTCGCTTGAGCGCGACGCCCGAGAAAGAGCGAATAAAGTGCGAGAATAATCTTCACGCTAAACTACATGGCGTCCAGCGCCTGCTGAAGCTTCCAGATATAGCGCGGCGCCTGCGGCGCGGGATGATTATCAACAACATGTTCAAAAAACTCGTCCGCATCCAGATCGTTAATTTTTTCTATCGCCTTCTTCCTGTCGGATGAAAAAGTACGCAATAACGCGCCTGCGCCGTTAGCATAAGAGACGACCAGCGCATATTGCATCACCTGCGGATCTTTGATGCCGGCCAGCGGCCCATTTTCCAGAATGCTCAGATACGCCGCGCCCATTGAGATGTTACGCTCAGGGTTTTTCAGCTCGCTGGTGGTCGGTTCGCCACGCCAGCCCATGCGACGGTAAACGTCGCGCCCGGAGGTCGACGCCTTTAACTGCATCAGGCCAATCGCATTGGATTTACTGACCGCGTTAGGGTTGCCGCCGGATTCAATGGCGATAATCGCGGTGATTAAATGCGGATCAACCCCCCATGCCGCCCCGGCTTTTTCACTGATGGGCATCCACTGCATCGCACGCTTTACAGGCACTTCGGCATTCCACGGCGGATTCCTGTAATCCTGTTTTGAGCTACAGCCAGCCAGTATTACTACCAAAAAAGCAAACCATCTTAATTTCACGTCATCTATCCTTATAGCCGTAACTTATCTGCCGAAGAGGTTATACCGCCCCGGCCAGGTACTTAGGTTGCCTCCCTGGTGCGCATCCAGAAACGTCGCACAACGAGGGACATCGCCTAATATATGCGGCATGATATACATTTGCATTCTATTGTCAGCAAGGAATTACCATGTCTCTGTTTCATTTAATCGCCCCCTCGGGCTACTGTATTAACCAACAGGCCGCGTTACGCGGCGTTCAGCGCCTGACTGACGCGGGTCATCAGGTGGAGAATGACGAGGTGATTCGTCGCCGCTATCAGCGTTTTGCCGGTACGGACGCGGAACGGCTGGCCGATGTTAATTCGCTGGCCTCGCTAACTTCGCCGGATACGATCGTCATGCCGGTTCGCGGCGGCTATGGCGCCAGCCGCTTGCTGGATCGTATCGACTGGCAGGCGCTCGCCTCCCGGCAACAGCGCGATCCCTTACTGATTTGCGGTCATAGCGATTTTACGGCGATTCAGGCTGGACTCCTGGCGCAGGCCAATGTCATCACCTTTAGCGGTCCTATGCTGGCGGCAAATTTTGGCGCCGAAACGCTGAATACGTTCACCGAGCAACATTTCTGGCTGGCGCTACGTAAGGCGCAATTTACCGTAGAGTGGCAAGGCGACGGCCCTCAGTGCGACGTACAAGGCACCTTATGGGGCGGAAATCTGGCGATGTTGATTTCCCTTATCGGTACGCCCTGGATGCCGACTATCGATAAAGGAATTTTAGTGCTGGAAGATGTCAATGAGCATCCTTTCCGGGTGGAGCGTATGCTTTTGCAACTGGAGTACGCCGGAATTTTAAACCGTCAGAGCGCCATCGTTCTCGGCAGCTTTAGCGGCGCGGCGCCCAACGAGTATGACGCTGGCTATTCTCTGGAGAGCGTCTACGCGTTTTTACGTTCCCGTCTGTCCGTTCCGCTGATTACCGGTCTCGACTTCGGGCATGAACAGCGTACGGTGACGCTCCCTATCGGGGCAAACGCGACGCTTAAAAATACGCGCCAGGGGACTCAACTCACTTTATCTGGTCATCCTACGCTGCAATTGTAAAAAAAGTCCCCGACAGGCTAAGTAAAACGCTGCCCTGGCCGTTATTATGTTAATGTTAAATAATACGAAGTCGTGTGAGTCAGGAGATATAAAACGTTGGATGCTGCAACAATTATTAGTCTATTTATTTTAGGTTCCATCCTTGTAACCAGCAGTATCCTGTTAAGTTCATTCTCATCGCGACTGGGCATCCCGATTCTGGTCATTTTCCTCGCCATTGGGATGTTAGCGGGTGTGGATGGCATTGGCGGTATTCCTTTCGATAATTATCCTTTCGCTTATATGGTCAGTAACCTGGCGCTGGCGATTATTTTACTCGATGGCGGCATGCGCACCCAGGCCAGCTCTTTCCGGGTAGCGCTGGGCCCCGCGCTGTCGCTGGCGACGCTCGGCGTACTGATCACGTCGGGTTTAACAGGTATGATGGCCGCCTGGCTGTTTCATCTGGATCTTATCGAAGGTCTGCTTATCGGCGCGATAGTCGGTTCCACTGACGCCGCGGCGGTCTTTTCTCTGCTTGGCGGCAAAGGGCTAAACGAACGTGTAGGCTCCACGCTGGAGATCGAATCGGGAAGTAACGACCCGATGGCCGTTTTTCTGACCATTACATTAATTGAGATGATCCAGAAACATGAAACCGGTCTGGACTGGATGTTTGCCGTCCATATTATCCAGCAGTTCGGTCTCGGTATTGTTTTTGGTCTCGGCGGCGGTTACCTGCTACAGCAGATGATCAACCGCATTTCTCTGCCCAGCGGCCTGTATCCGATGTTGGCGCTCAGCGGCGGTATTCTGATTTTTGCTTTGACGACCGCGCTTGAAGGCAGCGGTATTCTCGCGGTCTATCTGTGCGGATTCCTGTTAGGAAACCGCCCGATTCGCAACCGTTACGGCATCCTGCAAAACTTTGACGGACTGGCCTGGCTGGCGCAGATCGCGATGTTCCTGGTCCTGGGGCTGTTGGTGACGCCTTCCGATCTGTGGCCGATTGCCGTCCCTGCGCTCATTCTCTCTATCTGGATGATTTTCTTCGCCCGCCCACTGTCGGTGTTTACCGGCCTGCTGCCATTTCGCGGCTTTAATCTTCGGGAGCGCATTTTCATCAGTTGGGTCGGACTGCGCGGCGCGGTGCCGATTATTCTCGCCGTTTTCCCGATGATGGCCGGGCTTGAAAACGCTCGCCTGTTCTTTAATGTCGCTTTCTTTGTGGTACTGGTGTCACTGCTCCTGCAGGGAACATCGCTGTCATGGGCGGCGAAAAGAGCCAAAGTGGTCGTGCCTCCGGTTGGCTGGCCAGTATCGCGCGTGGGGCTTGACATCCATCCTGATAATCCGTGGGAGCAATTCATCTATCAGTTGAGCGCCGACAAATGGTGCGTCGGCGCGGCGTTGCGCGACCTGCATATGCCGAACGAAACCCGCATTGCCGCGCTATTTCGCAATAATGAACTGTTTCACCCCACGGGCAGTACTCGCCTGCAGGAAGGCGACGTACTCTGCGTGATTGGCCGGGAGCGCGATCTGCCAGCGCTGGGCAAATTGTTTAGCCAGTCGCCGCCGGTTTCGTTAGATCAGCGTTTCTTTGGCGATTTTATCCTCGAAGCGAATGCGAAATTCGCCGACGTGGCGCTTATCTACGGGCTGGAAGAAGGAACGGAATACCGGGATAAACAACAAACCCTCGGTGAAATCATACAGCAACTGCTGGGCGCTGCGCCGGTCGTCGGCGATCAGGTGGAGTTTGGCGGCATGATTTGGACGGTAGCTGAAAAAGAAGATAACGTGGTACGCAAGATTGGGGTACGCGTCGCCGAAGACGAAGCAGAATAAGGTCGTCGGACAACGTCGACCCGCCCCCAAGTGGACCGGTCGACGCCTTAGCCTGAATTAGGTTACGTTGTCACAAACGGCACGCGCGGCGCTACGGCGCACAGTAGCTCATAGCCCAGCGTGCCTGCCGCAGAGGCGACATCATCGACCTTAATTTCTTTGCCCCATAATTCAACCGGCGTGCCGATTCCCGCCTGCGGACACGGCGTCAAATCCACCGCCAGCATATCCATTGAAACGGTGCCTACTGTTCTGGTACGGATACCGTCCACCAGCACGGGCGTCCCGGTCGGCGCATGGCGTGGATAGCCATCGGCATAACCCGCCGCGACGATGCCAATGCGTTGTTCCTGAGTCACAGAATACCCTCCGCCATAGCCTACCCTTTCACCCGCGCTCAGCGTCTGCACGCCAATAATTTCGCTACTCAGCGTCATCACGGGTTTTAGCCCGGTATCGGCAATATCCCGCCACTGTCCTGACGGCGACGCGCCGTACAAAATAATGCCCGGCCTGACCCAGTCATAATGCGCCTGGGGATGCCACAGCGTCGCTGCCGAATTTGATAACGAGTATGCACACTGCAGGCCTTCTGTCGCCAGCGCAATACGTCTCATCGCCTCCCCGATACCTTCCGGATGATCGGCCTGAGCAAAATGTGACATCAGGGTCATTTCACCGACATTGCGCATTGCCCGCAATTGCTGCCAGACGGTCTGCGCCCGCTCAGGCTGAAAACCGAGTCGGTTCATGCCGCTGTTGACTTTGACATAGATATCCAGCGGCGCGTTAAGCCGCGCATTTTGCAGCGCTTTCAACTGCCAGTTACTGTGGATGCAGGTGGTCAGCCGATAAGTGTCATACGCCTCCAGGTCTTGCGCATGGAAAAACCCCTCCAGCATCAATATCGGCCCTTTCCACCCGCGCTCACGCAGGGTAATCGCCTCTTCAAGGTTGAGCATAGCGAAACCATCTGTGGCGCCCAGCGCGCTCCAGACGCGTTCAATACCGTGGCCGTAGGCGTTGGCTTTCACTACCGACCAGACGCGCGCCTCCGGGGCCGCCCGGCGCACAATAGCCAAATTTTGTTTCATTACCTGTAAATCAAGGCTGGCCTGTATAGGGCGGGTCATTTCACTTCCTTTATCAGTTATGCGCGCTATGCAAACGTTGCGGGCGGGTGGGCGTAAAATCGGAACGGTATCGCGCCACGCTCAGATCGTCGTAGGGTATCGCTGGCGTACGACCCGACAAGATATCGCTTAACAACTGGCCTGAACCGCAGGCCATCGTCCAGCCTAAGGTGCCGTGTCCAGTATTAAGCCACAGATTTTTATAACGGGTACGTCCGACTACCGGCGTGCCGTCCGGCGTCATGGGGCGCAGGCCGGTCCAGAATGTGGCCTGCTCAATATGACCGCCGCGCGGAAAGAGATCGCGCACAACCATCTCCAGCGTCTCGCGGCGCGGTTGCAGTAAGTCGGTATTAAAGCCCACGATTTCCGCCATTCCCCCCACGCGAATACGCTTATCAAAACGCGTAATAGCGATTTTGTAGGTTTCATCAAGAATCGTTGATACCGGCGCGCCGTCTGGCTCGACGATTGGGATGGTTAATGAATAGCCTTTCAGCGGATACACCGGGATATCAACAATGCCTTTAAGCATCGCCGTCGAATACGATCCAAACGCCATAACATACGCATCTGCTTTAATGATCTCATCGGCGCATTTCACGCCGTAAATCTGATCATTTTCGTACAGTAATTTTTCCACGGGAGTATTAAAGCGAAAGGTTACGCCCGCCTGCTCCGCCATGCGCGCCAGACGCTGGGTAAAGAGCTGACAGTCCCCGGTTTCATCATTCGGTAAGCGCAGTCCGCCGGTTAATTTATGCGCAACCTCAGCCAGAGCGGGTTCAACTTCCGCCAGTCGGCTGGCTTCCAGGAGCTGATACGGCACCCCGGCATCTTCCAGCACGGCGATATCACGGGTGGCGTTCTCATACTGTTGCGCGGTGCGAAAGAGTTGCAGCGTTCCCCCCTGGCGGCCTTCATATTCGATACCGGTCGCGGCGCGTAGCGTTTTCAGACAGTCGCGACTATATTCCGCCAGACGCACCATGCGGCCTTTATTTTCCATATAATGCCGGGTATCGCAGTTACGCAGCATTTGCCACATCCACTTCAGTTGAAACGGGGTGCCATCCAGACGCACCGCCAGCGGCGCATGGCGCTGGAACATCCATTTTATCGCCTTCAGCGGTACGCCAGGGGCCGCCCAGGGCGCCGCATATCCCGGTGAAATTTGTCCGGCATTCGCCGCGCTGGTTTCTTGCGCCGGGCCGGATTCGCGATCGATGACGGTGACATCATGCCCCGCCTGACTCAAGTACCAGGCGCTGGTCACGCCAACTACGCCACTCCCCAGGATGACAACTCGCATAGCCACTCCGTTAATAGTAAAAGAACAATCTTCTGATTACATCTTGATAACCCAGATGAAAATATTATTCAACATATGACTTTTTTATGGTGACGTGCTTCACATATACCCTAAAGACAAGCGATCCCACTGGTTTGGGATCTCCTGCTACGCGGCATGGCTATACAGCATAAAATGATGCCAATACCCGTTTTTTTGCCGTTCAATGTGGAGGAAATCGCAAAGAAAAGTTTTCACGATCAAGTCGTTTTTTAACATGGTGTTCTATGCTTGAAAGGAGGCGCTCCATACAGAGAGCGTCGCCAACAATGAGGGTGCGCGAATGGCAACGATTGATTCCATGAACAAGGACACCACACGTTTGAGCGATGGACCCGACTGGACATTTGATCTGCTGGATGTCTATCTGGCAGAGATAGACCGCGTGGCGAAACTCTACCAACTGGATACTTACCCGCACCAAATTGAAGTCATCACTTCCGAACAGATGATGGACGCCTACTCCAGCGTCGGGATGCCGATCAACTATCCGCACTGGTCGTTTGGCAAAAAGTTCATTGAGACGGAACGTCTGTATAAGCATGGTCAACAAGGACTGGCTTATGAAATTGTGATCAACTCTAATCCCTGCATTGCCTACCTGATGGAAGAAAATACCATCACCATGCAGGCGCTGGTCATGGCGCACGCCTGTTACGGCCACAACTCCTTTTTTAAAAATAATTATCTCTTCCGGAGCTGGACGGATGCCAGCTCTATCGTCGATTATCTGATTTTCGCCCGAAATTACATTACCCGCTGTGAAGAACGCTACGGAGTGGATGAAGTAGAAAAACTGCTCGACTCCTGCCACGCGCTGATGAATTACGGCGTCGATCGCTATAAGCGCCCGCAGAAAATCTCGTTGCAGGAAGAGAAAGCGCGACAAAAAAGCCGGGAAGAGTATCTACAAAGCCAGGTGAATATGCTGTGGCGCACGCTGCCAAAACGCGAGGAAGAAAAAACGGTCGCCGAAGCACGCCGCTTTCCCGCTGAACCGCAGGAAAACCTGCTCTATTTTATGGAGAAAAACGCCCCGTTGCTCGAGCCGTGGCAGCGCGAAATTCTGCGCATCGTGCGTAAAGTCAGCCAGTATTTTTATCCGCAGAAACAGACGCAGGTCATGAACGAGGGCTGGGCGACCTTCTGGCACTACACCATCCTGAACCATCTCTATGATGAAGGCAAAGTGACGGAACGCTTTATGCTGGAGTTTTTACACAGCCATACCAATGTCGTATTTCAGCCGCCCTATAATAGCCCCTGGTATAGCGGAATTAACCCCTATGCGCTCGGCTTTGCCATGTTCCAGGATATCAAACGTATTTGTCAGTCGCCCACGGATGAAGATAAATACTGGTTTCCGGATATTGCCGGTTCCGACTGGCTGGAAACGCTGCACTTCGCCATGCGCGATTTTAAAGATGAAAGCTTTATCAGTCAGTTCCTGTCGCCAAAAGTGATGCGTGATTTCCGTTTCTTCACGGTACTTGATGATGACAGGCATAATTATCTGGAGATCTCCGCCATTCATAACGAAGAAGGTTATCGGGAGATTCGATCAAAACTGTCGTCACAGTATAACCTGAGCAACCTGGAGCCGAATATTCAGGTCTGGAATGTGGATTTACGTGGCGACAGATCGCTGACGTTGCGTTATATCCCGCATAACCGCGCGCCGCTGGATAAAGGCCGCAAAGAGGTGCTGAAACATGTGCATCGGTTATGGGGCTTTGATGTGATGCTGGAGCAACAAAATGAGGATGGCAGCGTAGAACTGCTGGAGCGTTGTCCGCCGCGCATGAACATGCTGTAATCGAGATACTGCCCGGTAGTGTTTGCGCTTACCGGGCATCGCGGGATTATCGTCCCTGAATCGCTAAATCGCCGGGCAGATTTTTCTGCATCCGATGCCAAATCTCGCCGCTGTCATGCCCGTAACGTCGCACCGTTTCATACACCTGGTCGTGCGCACCCTGCTCGCATAACGACGATAATTTATGATAGAAACCCAGTGCCAGACTGCGCGCTTCCGGATTGGCGAAATAGTGGCGACCAATGCGGGTGTATAACCCTTTCATACCATTCAGGATCAAGCCGTAAATAGGATTGCCGGAGGCGAATGCCAGACCACGAAAGATGTTATAGTCCAGATCGGCGAATGCATCGGCATGGTCGGCCACTTCGTGGGCTGTGGCCAGCACTTCCTGCGCCTTATCCGGGTGTTGACGCAACGCGGTACGAATAAAGATAGTAGAAATATTGGTACGCACCGACAACAAATTGTCGATCAGTTGCGGAACGCTTTCATGATCAAGGCGGGCCAGCGTTTCAAGGATATTCAGCCCTGACGTTTCCCAAAAATTATTAACCTTTGTCGGTTTGCCATGCTGAATGGTCAGCCAGCCATCTCGCGCCAACCGCTGTAACACCTCGCGTAATGTCGTGCGCGTCACGCCGATCAGTTCGGAGAGTTCTCGTTCTGCCGGTAAGATAGTGCCAGGAGGAAAGCGGTTATTCCAGATACTTTCAATAATATACTCTTCCGCGAAACCCGCCGGGCTCTGCGCCTTAATGACCATAGTGAGATTTCCATTACACAGCAAAACATAGTTGCACTCATCATACCAGACGGGCGTAACACCTGATAGCGGACGCAATGAAGAAAAAGGGGATCAAGGCACCATTTCTGATATCGCCTGCCAATATCGTTAAGGACTTGCTTGCATTCGTCGCGCTCGCTACTCTCTGTGTTTAAACATAAAAACGCTATTTCATTTTTCTAGGTAAGGAAAAATTTCATGGAGATCTCATGGGGTCGCGCCATGTGGCGCAACTTTTTAGGCCAGTCGCCCGACTGGTACAAACTGGCACTACTTGTCTTTTTAATTATTAACCCATTCATTTTCTTAGCTAATCCCTTTATTGCCGGTTGGCTGCTGGTGGCAGAGTTTATCTTCACCCTGGCGATGGCGTTAAAGTGTTACCCCCTGCTGCCCGGCGGGTTACTGGCCATTGAAGCCGTCATCATCGGCATGACCAGCGCCGCCCATGTACGTGAAGAGGTTGCCGCCAACCTGGAAGTCTTGCTGCTGCTGATGTTTATGGTGGCAGGCATCTACTTTATGAAGCAGTTATTGCTGTTTATTTTTACCCGTCTGTTACTCAGTATCCGCTCGAAGATGGTTCTGTCGCTGGCCTTTTGCGTCGCCGCCGCATTCTTGTCGGCTTTCCTTGACGCGCTTACCGTCGTCGCGGTGGTGATCAGCGTCGCCGTCGGTTTTTACGGGATTTACCATCGTGTGGCCTCATCGCGCGGCGAAGAGAACGATATGCTGGACGACAGCCATATCGATCCGCATTACAAAACGGTGCTGGAGCAATTCCGCGGATTCTTGCGTAGCCTGATGATGCATGCGGGCGTGGGGACGGCGCTGGGCGGCGTCATGACCATGGTCGGGGAGCCGCAAAACCTGATCATCGCTAAAGCGGCTGGCTGGCATTTCGGCGACTTCTTTTTACGGATGTCGCCTGTCACCGTCCCGGTACTGATATGTGGACTGTTAACCTGTATGCTGGTCGAGAAAATGCGCTGGTTTGGCTATGGCGAAACGTTGCCCGAAAAAGTCCGCGACGTCTTGCAGCAATTCGACGATCAAAGCCGTAAGAAGCGCACCCGCCAGGATAAAATTAAACTAATAGTCCAGGCAATTATTGGCGTCTGGCTGGTTACCGCCCTCGCCCTCCATCTCGCGGAGGTGGGGCTGATTGGTCTGTCGGTTATTATTCTGGCCACCGCGTTAACGGGTGTAACCGATGAACACGCCATCGGCAAAGCGTTTACCGAGTCGCTGCCGTTTACTGCGCTGTTAACCGTTTTCTTCTCCATTGTGGCGGTTATTATCGATCAACATCTTTTCGCGCCGATTATTCAGTTTGTCTTGCAAGCCTCTGAACACGCGCAGCTAACGCTGTTCTATCTCTTTAACGGCCTGTTGTCTTCCATCTCAGATAACGTCTTTGTCGGCACCATTTATATCAACGAAGCGAAGGCGGCAATGGAAAACGGCGCTATCAGCTTAAAACAGTTTGAGCTGTTAGCCGTGGCCATCAATACCGGTACTAACCTGCCATCGGTAGCGACGCCAAATGGTCAGGCGGCATTCTTATTCCTGCTGACCTCCGCGCTGGCGCCGTTAATCCGTCTCTCCTATGGCCGTATGGTCTGGATGGCGTTACCGTACACTATCGTACTGACCCTGATAGGGCTACTGTGCGTCGAATTCACTCTTGCGCCGGTCACCGAATGGATGACTCAGGCAGGATGGTTAGCAACGCTTTCGTAACGTTTGGCCGGGCAATACACCGCCCGGCTCCGATTTTTGCCTGATAATTATCCAATTACACATTATTTCATTTCCCGCTAGTGGCGCACGAATTGAATTGGTTTACACTGCGGTCTCTACGCATGTTGCAGGGAAATTATTATGTTGCGATTTTTAAACCAGTGCTCACGGGGTCGGGGCGCATGGTTACTGATGGCGTTTACCGCCCTGGCGCTGGAAATGGTGGCGCTGTGGTTCCAGCACGTCATGTTACTTAAACCTTGCGTGCTATGTATTTACGAACGTTGCGCCCTGTTTGGCGTGATGGGCGCGGGTCTGATCGGCGCTATAGCGCCGAAAACGCCGTTGCGATACGTGGCGATGGTTATCTGGATTTACAGCGCCTGGCGGGGTCTACAACTGGCGTATGAACATACGATGATTCAGTTGCATCCCTCGCCGTTCATGACCTGTGACTTTATGGCGCGCTTTCCAGACTGGTTGCCGTTGGGTAAATGGCTGCCGCAGGTGTTTGTGGCATCCGGTGATTGCGCCGAACGCCAGTGGTCGTTTTTAACGCTGGAGATGCCACAATGGCTGTTGGGGATCTTTGCCGCTTACCTTGTGGTGGCGATAGCCGTCGTCATAGCCCAGGCATTTAAGCCTAAAAAACGCGACCTGTTCGGTCGTTGATACACACGCTCCTTCGGGAGCGTTTTTTTTTACCCGAAGCGTTGTTTGCCAGCGATTAAAAGGTGTATATTAAATGCATCTTTTAATCACCACATCAGGGAGATGTCTTATGTCCCACTTACGCATCCCGGCAAACTGGAAAGTTAAACGCTCTACCCCCTTTTTCACCAAAGAAAATGTTCCGGCGGCACTGCTCTCTCATCACAACACAGCGGCAGGCGTTTTCGGACAACTCTGCGTGATGGAAGGCACCGTGACCTACTATGGCTTTGCGAATGAAACCGCGACAGAACCCGAAGTGAAAGTGGTGATTAATGCCGGGCAATTCGCCACCAGTCCGCCGCAATACTGGCATCGGGTAGAGCTGAGCGATGATGCGCGGTTCAACATTCATTTTTGGGTAGAGGAAGACCATCAGGGCGAGGAAATGTATCAACAGAAAAAAGCCTGACATCGGTAAACCAGTCACCACTGGGCGGCGTCCCGCCCAGTAGCCAGGTAATTGATGGCGCTAATTAAACGCTAGAGTAGTTTAATTTTAACGTGGTATCCCTCAAGCCCTTTCATCGTTTCTCGCGGCGCGAACTCTATTTCGGAAACCTCTTGCCCGGTTTTCTTCCGTAGTTCGGCAACCTTTTTGCTAATGAGTGCCGCGATTTCCTCTTCTGCTTTATGTGTCAACTCTTCGCTGTTCATTGATTTCCTCCTTTGAACTCGCAAACGGCTAAGCGCAAATAAGACAGTGTCGTCATGGACGCGCTACTATTTTAACGTACAAAAAATTATAGGCTATCTTTCTGAGGATTATCAGGATGTTTCGCTTTAGAAGATGCAAAAAACCGCCTGGCACAGACGGTGCATCAGGCGGTTGGTTAATAGCACAAGACGCTATCTACGAGGATCTTCAACCTCATTCTGGGTATCCGGGTCGAGAGGATCGTCTCCCTCTGGTGTATCCGGAATATTTTCACCAGGAAGCGGCTCATCCTCTGGTAATGGATCGACTAAATCAGGACGTTCAGACATAAAGCCTCCAACGAACCATAGTTATTAAAGATACCCTACAGCACTACTTTTGGTTTTTCTTTGGATTTTTTCCTTCGTCTTCGGGTGTCTTATCAGGCTTCCTGGGCTGATCCTTTGAAACGCGCAACGGTTGGTTATTCATGGGGTAACTCCTCAGGATAGGCAGCGATATACTGCTTTGAAAGTATAGAGTCGCCACCATACGTGCGCGAGCGCAGCGACAAGGCGCGTCAGGGAAGAATAGAAGGCAGTGATAACGCCAGGTGACGGAATTTGCACGCAATTCCTAGTTTCAGGGGCCGCCCGGCGTAAATTAAAGAATTGTAAACAATCAGCCGTTTTGCCGAAGACTTATTCTGCCCACGACGGTTTATTTAAAATATGATCCTGCCAGTCCCGTACTTCAGATTCTTTAACCGCGATATGACGGACAGAAATTCGCTCGCCATGCATAGCGGCTTTCGATCCAGTCAGCAGCGGATGCCACGTCGGCAAGGGCTTACCTTCCGCCAACAAACGGTAGGCGCAGGTCATCGGCAACCATTCAAAGTCTGGCAAGTTTTCGCGAGTGAGTTTGATACAGTCGGGTTCAAATTCAAAACGGCGTTCATAATGACGGCACTGGCACGTTTTGATATTTAATTGCCTGCACGCCACGTTGGTGAAGTAGATTTCATCTGTATCTTCATCCATCAGCTTATGCAGGCAGCATTGACCGCAGCCATCGCACAGCGACTCCCACTCGGCATCGGTCATTTCATCCAGGGTTTTACGTTGCCAGAAAGGTGTATCGCTCATTAAAGTATCCGCCATTGCACTAAAGCTGCACCTTATAACCAGTCTGGCCTGCAGATGCAAGTTTTACCGCCGCTGAAGGCGGCAAGCAGATTTTACAGAACGCGGGTAGACAACGTTTCGCCATTAAAACGAATGTCCAGCTCATCGCCGCTTAATAATGGCCCCACGCCTGCCGGCGTGCCGGTTAGCACCACGTCCCCGGCTTTGAGCGTAAAATAGCGGCTCATATAGGCGATAAGGGGCACAATAGGATGAATCATATCCGCGGTCGACCCTTGCTGGCGAACCTCGCCATTAACGTTAAGTCCGATAACCGTATTTTGCGGATCGCCGCAGAAGGCCGCGACAGGGATGAAGCCTGAAATCGGACATGCGTTATCAAAACCTTTGGCTTTTTCCCAGGGCTGTCCGGCCTTTTTCATTTTCCCTTGAATATCGCGCAGGGTTAAATCAAGCGCCACGCCATAACCGGCTATCGCTTTACGTACATGATCTTCGGTCGCCTGGCGGAGCGTTGCGCCAATCAGCACAGCAAGCTCAACTTCATGATGAACAGCGCCCATATCCGCCGGAATCGCCAGCGGCTGGCGAATATCACACAATGCGGTTTCCGGCTTGATAAAAAGCACGG
This sequence comes from Salmonella sp. NW38, assembly GCF_051807745.1. Taxonomy (NCBI): domain Bacteria; kingdom Pseudomonadati; phylum Pseudomonadota; class Gammaproteobacteria; order Enterobacterales; family Enterobacteriaceae; genus Salmonella; species Salmonella sp. NW38. The sequence goes on from NZ_JAMMTO010000009.1 coordinate 41,212, forward strand.
GTTCTTCCGGCGTCGCGCTGCCCATCTCCTTGATGTGATTTGCGTAATTACTGCCCACGCAGACCACTTTACTTACCGGGTAATCAAGCAAGGCGCCTTGCCAGTTACGATGTTGATACATATTTTCCCCTAAGATCATGATGGAATTCAGGCGCGGCGCCGAATACCGTTTAACGGTCAGCGTGCGACGTATTTTGTCCCACCGAAGAAAGATGTTGTTTCAGCAAATCTTCCGGCGGCGGCGGCAATTGTAAATAATAGCCCTGCTCGCTTAACGCCTGTTTTACTTTTTCGAGCTCAGCATTGACTAATTTTTTACGTCCATCAAGCGGCAGCATCATCGCTAACTGCGGCTGACCGAATCCTTTCATCAATGCTTCAGGCACCCGCGAAAAATCGTCTTTTTTTTCGACATACAAATAGGTTTGATCGCGCTTGCTACTTCTATAGATCACACAAAACATACTTTTACTCTGAATTAACGGGATGGTGACTTGCCTCAATATAATACTGACTATAACATGCCTTCTGGACTTCGGAATATCACTCCGTATCGGAGATGATAAATAGCAAATTGAGTAAGGCCAGGATGTCAAACACGCCAATCGAGCTTAAAGGCAGTAGCTTCACCTTATCAGTGGTTCATTTGCATGAAGCGGAACCAGAGGTTATTCGTCAGGCGTTAGAAGACAAAATAGCGCAGGCTCCTGCGTTTTTAAAACACGCCCCTGTCGTTATTAACGTTAGCGGTCTTGAAAGCCCGGTAAACTGGCCGGAACTGCATAAGATCGTGACCTCAACCGGCTTACGCATTATCGGCGTGAGCGGCTGTAAAGACGCCAGCCTGAAAGTAGAAATCGATCGGATGGGTCTTCCTTTACTGACTGAAGGTAAAGAGAAAGCGGTTCGGCCTGCGCCCGTTGAGCCGGCAACGCCCAGCGAACCGCCGCAAAACGCTAATCCCATCACAAAAACGCGATTAATTGATGTTCCGGTTCGTTCCGGTCAGCGCATTTATGCTCCACAATGTGATCTGATTGTTACAAGTCACGTCAGCGCTGGCGCAGAGCTTATCGCTGACGGCAATATCCATGTCTATGGCATGATGAGAGGTCGCGCGCTGGCAGGAGCGAGCGGCGATCGGGAAGCGCAAATTTTTTGTACCCATCTGACGGCAGAACTGGTCTCTATCGCAGGTGTTTACTGGCTGAGTGATAAAATCCCGGCAGAATTTTATGGCAAAGCGGCGCGCCTGCGTTTAGCAGACAACGCTTTGACAGTTCAACCGTTGAATTGATCCCTTTTTAACAAGGAATTTTTATGGCACGCATTATTGTTGTTACTTCGGGTAAAGGGGGCGTTGGCAAGACCACCTCCAGCGCGGCCATCGCTACAGGTTTGGCCCAGAAGGGAAAGAAAACTGTCGTCATTGATTTTGATATCGGACTGCGTAACCTCGATCTGATTATGGGGTGCGAACGTCGTGTCGTTTACGATTTTGTAAACGTCATTCAGGGCGATGCGACACTGAATCAGGCGCTGATCAAAGATAAGCGTACTGAAAATCTCTTCATTCTTCCGGCGTCGCAGACCCGGGATAAAGACGCGCTAACGCGCGAAGGCGTCGCTAAGGTACTGGACTCACTGAAAGCGATGGACTTTGAGTTCATCGTTTGCGACTCGCCGGCGGGTATCGAAACCGGGGCGCTGATGGCGCTCTATTTTGCCGATGAAGCGATCATCACGACCAACCCGGAAGTCTCTTCTGTCCGTGACTCAGACCGTATTCTGGGTATTCTGGCATCGAAATCTCGTCGCGCAGAAAATGGCGAAGAACCGATTAAAGAACATCTTCTGTTGACGCGCTACAATCCAGGCCGCGTCAATAAAGGCGACATGCTCAGCATGGAAGATGTACTGGAGATTCTGCGTATTAAACTCGTCGGGGTGATCCCGGAAGATCAATCCGTACTGCGCGCATCGAACCAGGGCGAACCGGTGATTCTTGACGCCACTGCGGATGCGGGTAAAGCCTATGCAGATACCGTAGATCGTCTGTTGGGAGAAGAACGTCCTTTCCGCTTCATTGAAGAAGAGAAGAAAGGTTTCCTCAAACGCCTGTTCGGAGGATAAATTATGGCATTACTGGATTTTTTTCTCTCGCGGAAAAAGAGTACCGCTAATATTGCAAAAGAGCGGTTGCAAATCATTGTCGCGGAACGTCGCCGTAGCGATGCCGAACCGCATTATTTACCGCAGTTACGTAAAGATATTCTTGAGGTCATTTGTAAATACGTACAAATCGATCCGGAAATGGTTACCGTCCAGCTTGAGCAAAAAGATGGTGATATCTCCATCCTTGAACTTAACGTAACGCTGCCGGAAGCCGAAGAGTCAAAATAAGCTCTTTTATGGGAAAATTCCTGGATTAAAAAAGGCAGAAGAATCTGCCTTTTTTATTTTTTTACATTATTCCGAATACGGACATTTATTTCACTGGCCGTTTTCCCGGCAATTACCGTCGTTAACGCGGATACTCCTGCAACAGAAGAGTTAACTTCTCCGCCATCAGTTCGGCGCGCCAGCCGGAAATCAATTCCGGTTGCCCATTTTGCGGTTTTAATTTCCAGTGCCAGTTAAGCAACTGATTAATCTGCCGACGCGATGCCAGTAGCTCGCCGCTGACGTGATGCGACGCGCTCACCTCCGCCACCAGCGCTTTGATGGCCTTAAACGCTTTGCGATAGCCCGGCATGTCCATCAGATTCAACAGGGGTTCCGGCAATGCCTCTTCCGGTAATGCCTGTGCTTTCGCCACCAGCGATATCAACGTCTTGCCGTGAAAACGAATCTCGCTGCCGGAAAGCCCCAGGCTATCCAGCTCACCGAGACTGCCCGGCATATAACGCGCGACCGCCCACAGGTTTTCTTCACGCACAACAAAGTTCACCGCCATATCGCGCTCACGCGCCTTACGTAGCCGCCAGTCAGCTAAAAGTTGCAGACAGGCTAACTGGCGGGTACGCAGTTGCCAGGCATTAGTGATATCCCGCCATGCTTCTTCCGGCGCCTGAATCTCCTGACGACGCTGCTGCATCAATCGGCATTCATCAAGCGCGGCAGGCAGCCATCCTGCGGCTTCAGTTTCAATCATCAGCTTTTTAGCGATCGGTAACAGATACCAGACATCCGCCGCCGCGTATTCACACTGACGCTCGCTTAAAGGCCGGGCTAACCAGTCGGTACGAGATTCGCTTTTATCCAGCGCCACGCCCGTATACTCTTCTACCATCGACGCAAACCCCCACGACAGCGGACGCCCGCAAAACGCCGCCAGAATTTGCGTATCAATCAGGGGTTCCGGCAGTTCGCCAAACGCATTCAGAAATACTTCCAGATCTTCGCTACCCGCGTGCAGAAATTTGGTGATTCCCGTATCGCGCAGCACCGCTTTTAACGGCGACCAGTCGCTGATGCCGAGCGGATCGATCAGGGCGACATTTGCCCCGTCAAATAACTGGATCAATCCTAACTGCGGGTAATAGGTGCGGGTACGGACAAATTCCGTATCTAAAGCAATAGCCGGACATGCGCGGACAGCTTCACACAGGCTCGCCAGCGCATCGTCCGTTTCAATCATTTGGTAATTCAAATCGTGTTCTCTTTGGTTCGCGCCAAAAAAAACGCCGGCTTAACCGGCGTCTCTCGTTAGCTGACTTAACGCTCAGGCTTTATTGTCTACTTTGCCACGGGCTTCGTCACGCAGTTCTCGTCGTAAAATTTTCCCAACGTTAGATTTTGGTAATTCCTCGCGAAACTCTACCTGTTTGGGCACCTTATACCCGGTCAGATGGCGACGGCAGAAGGTGATCAACGCATCGTCAGTCAATGCCGGATCTTTCTTAACCACAAAAAGCTTCACCGCTTCGCCGCTACTACCGGAAGGCACGCCAACCGCCGCGACTTCCTGCACGCCAGAATGCTGCATCACCACATCTTCAATTTCGTTTGGATAAACGTTGAAACCAGAAACCAGAATCATATCTTTCTTACGATCGACAATCCGCAGAAAGCCGTCTTCATCCATAACCGCAATATCGCCCGTATGCAGCCAGCCATCTTTAATGATTTCATCCGTCGCGTCAGGACGCTGCCAGTATCCCAGCATAACCTGCGGGCCTTTCACGCAAAGCTCTCCGGCCTCACCCGGCGCGACTTCATTGTCATCGTCATCCACCAGTTTGGCTTCTGTTGACGGTACTGGCAGGCCGATACTGCCGCTGTGATAATCAATATCATGCGGGTTGACGCTCACCAGCGGGGCGCACTCGGTCAGCCCGTAGCCTTCCAGCAGGTATTGCCCGGTCAGCTTTACCCAACGTTCCGCAACGACGTTTTGCACCGGCATCCCGCCGCCGGCTGACAGATGCAGCGAAGAAAAATCCAGCTGTTGAAACTCTTTATTATTGAGCAGGGCGTTGAATAGCGTATTAACGCCAGTCATCGCCGTAAATGGATATTTCGCCAGCTCCTTGACCAGGCCGGGGATATCACGCGGATTGGTAATCAGCAGGTTTTGCCCACCCAGCTCGATAAAAAGCAGACAGTTCATGGTTAAGGCAAAAATGTGATACAGCGGCAGCGCGGTCACTACCAGCTCTTTCCCCGGATGCAGCAGCGGCCCATAGGTCGCTTTCACCTGCTCCAGATTCGCCAGCATATTGCGGTGGGTCAACATCGCGCCTTTCGCCACGCCCGTCGTACCGCCGGTATATTGCAGGAAAGCCAGATCTTCAGCGACAACCTCGGGTTTGACATACTGCATACGGTAGCCATGCTGTAGCGCGCTACGAAACGAGATCGCATCTGGCAAGTGGTATTTTGGCACCAGACGCTTGATGTATTTCACGACAAAGTTAACAACCGTACCTTTGGCGGTAGAAAGCTGGTCGCCCATCCGCGTCAGAATAACGTGCTGTACCGACGTTTTCTCGACTACTTTTTCCAGCGTATGGGCAAAGTTAGAAACAATAATAATTGCCGCCGCGCCGCTATCGTTAAGCTGATGCTCAAGTTCGCGCGGCGTGTAAAGCGGGTTAACGTTCACCACAATCATGCCGGCGCGTAAAATACCAAATAGCGCGACGGGATACTGCAACAGGTTTGGCATCATCAGCGCCACACGGTCGCCTTTTTTGAGTCCCAGCCCTTGTTGTAAATAAGCCGCAAATGCCCGACTACGTTCTTCTAATTTGCGGAAGGTCATTACCTCCCCCATATTGACGAACGCAGGCTGATCGGCATAGCGCGTCGCCGCATGTTCAAACAGTTCAACCAGGGATTGATAACGGTCAGGGTTGATCTCCGCCGGAACATCAGCAGGATAACGGTTAAGCCAAACCTTCTTCAATGCATCACCTCTAAAATGAGTGTTCGTCGTCATCACAACCCCAGTTAATAAACAAGTCGTTAACATTATATTAACTCAGCGTACCAGTTTATTAATTACGCAACTGAAAGGTTGCGAAGCGCGTCACTATTTATTTTTATTATGTCTCTATGAATGCAGAAACAGCGGACCAGCCGCTGTTTCTTTTATTGATAAAACAAAGAGTTACTCTGTTACTATCGTCTGAACCTCTGCGGGTCCAGGGTTATACCACCCCCAACCGCCATAGCCATAAGGCCAGGCGCGTCCGCCGTAAAACCACGGATCGATCGGCTGTGGAGGCATGACGACCTGCTGAACAAGATGCCAGCGTTTATAGCCGGTAGCCTGCATCAGCATAAATTTATACGGCGTATTGCCGATTTTACCGTCAACCGTGCCAGTTATCGGGCCGACAACGGTAACTAACTGGCCACGGAAGTCCACCGGGTCCAGAAAACCGTTCACATCGGCAAAAATTCTGCCGCGCGAGGCTTCGCCCAGAACAGGACGCGCGCCGCTGTCGAGCGGTACGGTCGCGATTTCAAGCCGGGTTTTTCCCTGCTGATTTTGTACCGCCACAACTTTGCCGCCAAAACGCGCCTCTTGCCCGATATAGAGCTGCGGCGCATTCATCACCCGCACCAAATCCTGCTGCGGCGTCGGACTCGAACCTTTAATGGCATCCGGGATAGTCACGCAACCGCTCAGCATAAGCGCAAAAGCGCACGCCAGCGCCCCTTTTATTAACCGTTTTTGAACCGCCATGATGCGACTCCTTTTTCTCGACCTCTATTCCACCCCACAGCATAAAGTATGGGGGGTAATAGTAGTGAGAGTCATTCTTTGCCGGGAAGTTTCTTCCACGCCACTTCGTTACGCAAATAAACCGGCTCGGCATGTTCCACGGCAACGGTCTCTCCTGCCGCCAGCTTTTGACTGGCGATGGGCAACATATCTTCCGCTGCCGGGAGCGACACCTCCCCATCATGAAGCGTCAGGCCGCACTCCTTCGCCAGATCGGGCCAGGCGGACCAACCCGTTCCTACGGTCGCCCACTCGCCGGAAAGCTGTTTCAACCGCTCGCCGACCCGTTCCGGTTTCAGCACCGCTTCCGTCTCTTCGCCCTGCCAGACGCCCTGCGCATCACGCTGGTATTCCGCCCAGTACACTTCGCCCATCCGCGCGTCAATCGCGGCGAGTACGCGGGTCGCGCCGGTTTTACGCCACGCGCCCTGCGCCATCGTGGCAAGCGTCGAAACACCGATCATCGGCAGATTTGCCCCTAACGCCAGCCCTTGCGCAATACCAATGCCGATACGCACGCCAGTAAAGCTGCCCGGACCGCGCCCAAACGCCAGCGCATCTATCTCATTGAGCGAGGCGCCGCTGGCGGCCAGAATCTCCTGCACCATGGGCAGGATACGTTGAGTGTGTTCTCGTGGACAAAGCTCAAAGTGAGCATTGATAGTACCGTTGTTCCACAGGGCGACAGAACAGGCCTCTGTGGCGGTATCGATAGCCAGAATTCGCATGAGGTTTCGTGCTTAGATCAATAAAATAGCGCGCATCTTACCATACTCCGTAACAAATTACTCGGCGGATGGAATCGCAAGAAAGCGAACGGCACGGGCGATATCACGCGTGCGCGGCGCAGGAGGCAGGCTGGCGAGAAACGTGGCGCCATAGGGCCGCATCACCAGCCGGTTATCACAAATCACTAACACCCCGCGATCGTCCGCATCGCGAATCAGCCGCCCTACGCCCTGCTTCAGCGTAATCACCGCGTCGGGCAGTTGAACCTCATCAAACGGATCGCCGCCGCGCAAACGACAGTCTTCCATTCGCGCTTTTAACAGCGGGTCGTCCGGGGAGGTAAACGGCAATTTGTCGATAATCACCAACGATAACGTATCGCCGCGCACGTCCACCCCTTCCCAGAAGCTGCTGGTGGCGACGAGCAGCGCGTTGCCGGCGCTAACAAATTGCTGTAACAGTTGGCCTTTACTGGTTTCCCCTTGCAACAATACCGGCAGCGTCATGGTGGCGCGAAACTGCTCCGCCAGATCGCGCATCATGGCGTGTGAGGTGCACAGCATAAAACATCGCCCGTTATTGGCTTCGATAATCGGCCTGAGCATAGCCGCCAACTGTCGCGCCGCGCCGGGCTGGTTGGTTTGCGGTAGGTTACGCGGTACGCAGAGTAACGCCTGGCGCGTATAGTCGAATGGGCTGGGCAGTAGCATGGATTCTGCCTGTTCAATTCCCAGACGGGCGGTAAAGTGGTGAAGATCATCATTTACCGACAACGTGGCCGAGGTAAAAATCCAGCTACCGGGCTTCTGTTCCATCACTTCTTTGAATTTGTCCGCCACGGTGAGCGGCGTCAGCGCCAGGGTGAAATGGCGCGAGGTGCACTCATACCAGTAGCTGTATCCCGGCTGATTGATCTCTTTTAAGCGTTTCAGCCGTGAACGGTATAGCGTGGCGCGTTCAAAAGCCGCATCCAGCAGCGCCGAACGGCCCAGCGACAGCTTCGCCACGTCGTAACAAAGCTCCAGCGTATCATCCAGCAGTAAAAATGCCCGTTGGATACGTGGGTCGGCTAACAGTTCACGCAAATTTCCCCGGTAGCCGGGCTCCCCCAGTTGCAGACGAAAATCCTGGGCGCTCTGGGCAAGGCGATCGGCGCATTTTTGCAACTGTTGAGTGTCTTTCAGTTCCGTCCGGTAGGCGATGGTGATGTCTTTTGCTAAATCCAGCAACTGACGGCTGGAGAGCGATTGTCCGAAATACTGGCTGGCGATATCAGGCAGTTGGTGGGCTTCATCGAAGATCATTACTTCAGCCTGAGGGATAAGTTCGCCAAACCCGCTCTCTTTAACCACCATATCCGCAAGAAAAAGGTGGTGGTTTACAATCACCACATCCGCGTCCATCGCCTTTTTACGCGCTTTCACCACAAAGCACTCTTTGTAGAGCGGGCAATCGCTGCCAAGGCAGTTGTCGTTGGTACTGGTGACCAGCGGCCAGGCCTGGGAATCTTCTGCCACGCTGACGCAGGTGCTGATATCGCCATCCCGCGTCTGATTTGACCAGGAGCGCAGCAATATCACGTCGCTTAACGTTTGTACCGGTAAATCGCCGCCCGCCAGCGCTTGTTGTTCCAGACGCTCCAGGCAGAGGTAGTTTGAACGTCCTTTCAACAGGGCCGTCTTACCGGTAAACGCCAACGCTTTTGCTACCGTCGGCAGATCGCGGCTGTAGAGTTGATCCTGCAACGCTTTCGACCCGGTCGAAATAATGACTTTTTTCCCGGCGCGCAACGCCGGAGCGAGGTAAGCATAGGTCTTCCCGGTTCCGGTGCCGGCTTCAACAACCAAAGGCTGCGCATTTTCAATCGCTTGTGTTACGGCAACCGCCATTTGCCGCTGTGGTTCGCGCGGTTTAAAGCCAGTTATCGCTTTGGCCAGTTGGCCATCTGCTGCAAAATCGTCCGTCACACTGCCCCCTGTTAATTTGCACAGGGATTATGTCAGGGTAGAAAGGCTTACGCCAGTTACAGAGGTGACGGCGGCGCCACATTGTGGCAGTCTTGAACCATTCAAATGAAAAGCAAATGAGGAATAATTGATGTCTATCGTGCGTATTGATGCCGAAGATCGTTGGTCAGACGTGGTGATCTACAATAATACGCTGTGGTATACCGGCGTGCCGGAAAACCTCGACGCCGACGCTTTTGAGCAAACGGCGAATACTCTGGCGCAAATTGATGCGGTGCTGGAAAAACAGGGCTCCAGTAAGTCACGTATTCTGGATGCCACTATTTTCCTGAGCGATAAAGCGGATTTTGCCGCCATGAATAAGGCGTGGGATGCGTGGGTCGTCGCAGGCCATGCGCCGGTACGCTGTACCGTACAGGCCGGGTTGATGAACCCGAAATATAAAGTTGAGATTAAGATTGTCGCGGCGGTATAAGCCGGTTATTCGTCTTCATCCTCAAAACGCGCCACTATCCGTTCGCCGGTATGGTTGGCGCGAAGCTCACCCGCCACCTGGGCAATCGCTTCTCCGCTGCTCATACCTTGCGACATCAATTCCTGGATACGTTCTACGGCTTTTTGCTGTTGTTCATGACTGAGTGAAGGTAAACCTGCAAACATGATTAACTCCTGCTAAATTGTTAGCGCTAATTATTTCACGCTACCCGGCGGTAAGCCAGTAGTGTTGTAACGAGTCAGGAATGATGAAGACGTTATCTCCCACTGTTATCACCTTACCCTGGCGTCCGGACGCCGCTGAACACTATTTTGCGCCCGTAAACCATTTGCCCTGGGCGATGCTGCTGCATTCAGGTGATGCTATTCATCCCTATAACCGCTTTGATATTTTGGTCGCCGATCCTGTCACCACACTGACCACGCGCGCGCAGGAAACCACGGTATGTACTGCGCGCACGACTACCGTCACTCTCGACGATCCGTTACACGTTTTGCAGACTCAACTGGAGGCGCTGCCTTTTCATCCTCAGCCTGACCCTGACTTACCCTTTCAGGGCGGCGCGCTGGGTCTGTTTGGTTACGATTTAGGGCGGCGTTTCGAAATTCTGCCCGATACTGCCGCGCGCGATATCGCTTTACCCGATATGGCGATTGGCCTTTACGACTGGGCGCTGATTGTCGATCACCATAAACAGGTAGTGTCGCTGATAAGCTATCACGATACAGACGCCCGATATCGCTGGCTCACCAGCCAGCGCGCGCCGACCCGCACGCCCTTCAGGCTTACCTCAGCCTGGCAATCCAATATGACGCGTTGCGAGTATGGCGAGAAGTTTCGTCAGGTGCAGGCCTGGCTGCACAGTGGGGACTGCTATCAGGTCAATCTTTCCCAGCGTTTTCAGGCGAGCTACGAGGGTGATGAGTGGCAGGCTTTCGAACGCCTTAACCGCGCAAATCGCGCCCCGTTCAGCGCCTTTCTTCGTTTGCATGACAGCGCCATATTGAGCCTTTCTCCCGAGCGTTTTATCCAACTGGAGAATGGTCATATTCAGACGCGCCCGATCAAAGGTACGCTTCCACGGCTTAACGATCCGCAGGCGGATCGTCAGCAAGCGCAGAAACTGGCAAACTCAATGAAAGATCGCGCTGAAAATTTGATGATCGTCGATTTGATGCGTAACGACATTGGCCGGGTCGCCGTGCCGGGTTCGGTGAAAGTGCCGGAACTGTTCGTCGTCGAACCATTTCCTGCCGTTCACCATCTGGTTAGCACCATTACCGCCCGTTTACCGGACTCGCTTCATGCCACCGACCTGCTGCGCGCGGCTTTCCCCGGCGGCTCCATTACCGGCGCGCCTAAAGTGCGGGCGATGGAAATTATCGACGAACTGGAGCCGCAGCGACGCAACGCCTGGTGCGGTAGCATCGGTTATCTGAGTTTCTGCGGCAAGATGGATACCAGTATTACTATCCGCACCGTCACGGCAACGCAGGGCCAACTCTATTGCTCTGCCGGCGGCGGTATCGTGGCCGATAGCAAGGAAGAAGCGGAATATCAGGAAACTTTTGATAAAGTTAATCGTATCCTGCACCCACTGGAGAACTAATACGTGGATACCAGCCGTCTGACGCTCGATCATTTCTTATCGCGCTTTCAGCTTTTGCGCCCGCAGATGACTCATGAAACGTTAAATCAACGTCAGGCCGCCGTACTGATCCCTGTGGTTCGCCGCCCCCAGCCGGGGCTGCTGTTGACCCAGCGGGCTATTCATTTACGCAAACACGCCGGACAGGTCGCCTTTCCCGGCGGGGCCGTGGACAGTACCGATGCTTCGCTTATCGCCGCAGCGCTTCGCGAAGCGCAGGAGGAAGTCGCCATCCCGCCGCAAGCCGTGGAAGTGATTGGCGTTTTACCGCCGGTAGACAGCGTGACCGGTTTTCAGGTCACCCCGGTGGTCGGCATTATTCCGCCAAACCTCCCCTGGCGCGCCAGTGAAGACGAAGTGTCTGCGGTGTTTGAAATGCCGCTGGCGCAAGCGTTGCAACTGGGTCGATATCATCCGCTTGATATTTACCGTCGCGGCAATTCGCACCGCGTATGGCTCTCCTGGTATGAGCATTATTTCGTCTGGGGCATGACCGCAAACATTCTTCGTGAGCTGGCGCTGCAAATCGGCGTAAAGCCCTGACTGTACACAACGCCATTCACGTTGCCTCAAGGCGGTAACAATCGCCTCCCCCAAAGAGGCAGCCTGAAGGGCAACGTGTATATACTTAACTTTACGCGCGCAAGACACGACTTGAGATTACTGTCGCAATATTAGTAAAAACGCGGTTATTCATTAGTTTAATTCATGTGAATAGTTAAGCTGATGCCAGCGTTCCCTCTTACACTATGCGCAGTTATAACATCGTAACCGGAAGCCCCGGTTGCCCTGTCAGGAGTATTATCGTGATTAGCCTATTCGACATGTTTAAGGTAGGGATTGGTCCCTCCTCTTCCCACACTGTTGGCCCGATGAAGGCCGGTAAACAGTTCGTCGATGACCTGGTCGAAAAAGGATTACTGGATAACGTTACCCGCGTCGCTGTCGATGTCTACGGCTCGCTGTCGCTGACGGGGAAAGGTCACCATACCGATATCGCCATTATTATGGGTCTGGCGGGTAATGAACCCGCTACCGTGGATATTGATAGTATCCCCGGTTTTATTCGCGACGTCGAAACGCGCGAGCGTCTGTTACTGGCCCAGGGACGTCACGAAGTCGACTTCCCGAAAGATGACGGAATGCGTTTTCACAACGGCAATTTGCCGCTGCATGAAAACGGGATGCAGATCCACGCCTGGCATGACGACACGGTCATTTATAGCAAGACGTACTATTCCATCGGCGGCGGCTTTATCGTTGATGAAGCGCATTTCGGCCAGGAAGCGACGAATGAGGTTACTGTACCTTATCCGTTTAAATCGGCGAAAGAAATGCTGGAGTATTGCAACAGCACCGGCCTTTCACTCTCCGGCATGGTGATGCAAAACGAACTGGCGTTGCATAGCAAGAAAGAGATTGAAGAGTATTTCGGTCACGTCTGGCAGACCATGCAGGCCTGTATTGATCGCGGTATGAATACCGAAGGCGTGCTGCCGGGGCCGCTGCGCGTACCGCGTCGCGCCTCCGCGCTGCGTCGTATGCTGGTTTCCAGCGATAAGCTTTCCAGCGATCCGATGAACGTCATTGACTGGGTGAACATGTTTGCTCTGGCGGTGAACGAAGAGAACGCCGCAGGCGGTCGCGTCGTGACGGCGCCAACCAACGGCGCGTGCGGCATCGTTCCTGCGGTACTGGCTTACTACGACCATTTTATTGAATCAGTCAGCCCGGATATTTACACCCGCTACTTCCTGGCGGCAGGCGCTATTGGCGCGCTGTATAAGATGAACGCGTCTATTTCCGGCGCGGAAGTCGGCTGTCAGGGTGAAGTCGGGGTCGCCTGTTCGATGGCGGCGGCAGGCCTTGCTGAACTGTTGGGCGCCAGCCCGGAACAGGTTTGCGTTGCCGCTGAAATCGGCATGGAGCATAACCTGGGGCTGACCTGCGACCCGGTTGCCGGTCAGGTGCAGGTGCCGTGTATCGAGCGTAACGCCATTGCTTCGGTTAAAGCGATTAACGCTGCGCGTATGGCCATGCGTCGAACCAGCGCGCCGCGCGTCTCGCTGGATAAAGTCATCGAAACGATGTACGAGACCGGAAAAGACATGAACGCCAAATACCGTGAAACGTCGCGCGGCGGGCTGGCCATTAAAGTCCAGTGTGATTAAACGCCGTTTCCCCTCCCTTCGCCCATCTGCTACGGATGGGCGAAATTTTTATCTCTTCCTCGTCGACTCCACGTTTCCCCACTACACTTGCTGTGTCGCGGTTGGCTTTTGTCGCCAACGCTTATTGGGCGGCCCGCATGCAAACAGCACAACGGATCATCAATCATTATCGCCGTAATCGTTTCATTGTTTGCACGATTTGTGCACTGGTCACGCTCATTCTTACGCTGAGCATCCGATTTATTTCGGAGCGGAACTTAAATCACCATCGCACGGTTGCATTCGCGAATCATGCCGTTGATGCGCTGGATAATGTGCTGCATCCTCTCCTGGTCGGACGAAACATACTGCTACCCTTACTTGAGCTTCCGTGCGCGACCGCGCATTTGCCGTTGCGTAAGCAAGCCGCCCGCCTGCAAACCATTCGTTCTATCGGGCTGGTAAAAGAGGGAATTCTCTACTGCTCAAGCATTTTTGGCGCCCGTAATACTCCCATACGCCAGCTTCAGCCCGATCTTCCCGCAGCCGGCGATCTGCTGCTACTTTCCACGGATCACTCGTTACTCAAGGGAAGCCCGATCCTCATTCAGTGGTATCCCGCCTCTGCCGATGGTCAGGATGGCGTGATGGAAATTGTGAATATTGGCTTGCTGACGACCATGCTACTTGAGCCACAGCAGCCGCAAATTACCAGCGCCAGCCTGACGGTCGGCAAACGGCACCTGTTATATGGTCGGGGCGTGGTCGATACTCTTCCGGAATTAAAAAAAGATGAAGAGCGTTACCAGCTTTCATCGCGGCATTTCCCTTTTACTATCAGCGTCAGCGGGCCGTCGGCAGGCGTACTGGCGTTCAAACATCTCCCGACACAGTTACCCCTGGCCGTATTGCTTAGCCTGTTGATCGGTTATATCGCCTGGCTGGCGACGGCCAGCAGAATGAGCTTTTCCTGGGAGATTAATCTGGCCCTTGCCGAACGGGAGTTTGAGCTATTTTGTCAGCCGTTGCTTAATGCCCGCACGCAGCAGTGTACCGGCGTTGAGATCCTGTTACGCTGGAATAACCCGCGCCAGGGCTGGATCTCACCGGATGTTTTTATTCCTATCGCCGAGGAGCATAACCTGATAGCGCCGCTGACCCGCTATGTGATTGCGGAAACCATTCGGCAGCGGCACTACTTCCCCATCAACCATCAGTTTCATATCGGCATCAATGTGGCGGCAAGCCATTTCCGACACGGCGTGCTTCTCAAGGATCTTAATCAGTACTGGTTTAGTGCGGAACCTGTTCAGCAACTGGTGCTGGAGCTCACGGAACGCGACGCGTTGCTTGACGTTGATTACCGCCTGATGCGCGAGCTGCATCGTAAAGGCGTCAAGTTAGCCATCGATGATTTTGGCACAGGAAACAGCTCGCTCTCCTGGCTGGAAAAACTGCGGCCGGATATTTTGAAAATCGATAAATCCTTCACCGCCGCCATCGGTACCGATGCGGTCAATTCGACGGTGACCGATATTATTATCGCGCTGGGGCAAAGACTGAATATTGAACTGGTGGCGGAAGGGGTCGAAAACCAGACGCAGGCACAGCATTTGCGCCAGCATGGCGTGCAAATGTTACAGGGCTATCTCTATGCGAAGCCGATGCCCATTAGCGAATTTCCACAGTGGCTGGCGGGCAGCGCGCCGCCGCCCGCCCGGCATAACGGACAGATTATGTCCGCGATGCCGCATCTATAGACTTGATTCCTGCGTGTGACGTTATTCCTCTTCGTCGTGGGCAGGCTGTTCTTTAACAATCCGAACCAGATCGACACGGTAGTCGTTGGCCTCGACAATGGTGATCCGCAGTGGCGGAACATCAATGACATCGCCTACACGAGGAATATGGCCATTAGCGGCGATCACTAACCCCGCGACCGTCGCAATATCTCCCTCTTCGTTCACCAGATGGTCAACTTCCAGCGCCTGCTGTAGCGCATGGAGATCGGTGCCGCCCTTCACTATCCAGCCCTCGGCATCGGCAACGATTTCCGGCGTTTCATCGGCATCCGGGAACTCACCGGCAATCGCTTCCAGCACATCCAGCGGCGTAACCAGCCCCTGCACCACGCCGAACTCGTTAGTGACGATAACGAAACTGCCGCGCGCGCGACGCAAAACGCCTAACAGATTGATAGGATCAAGCGTTTCCGGCACCACTATCGCCGGGGAAGACGCGGCAATAGCCGCAACATCCGCGCCCTCTTCCAGCGCCACCAGCAACTCTTTCGCGCGAACGATACCGATAATTTCATCCAGCTCGCCCCGACATACCGGGAACAGGCTATGCGGAGAAGAGAGTAACTGCTGACGGATTTCAGCTACGCTGAGATTTGCATCCACCCAACTAATTTCGCCTCGCGGCGTCATAATGCCGCGCAGGGAGCGCGACGCCAGAGTCAGTACGCCGTTAATCATGTAGCGTTCTTCTTCGGCGAAGGCGCCTTCCGACACCGATATCGCGGCCGGGCTATCCGTCTCATGTTGCGTACTCGCCTGACGTTTACCGCCCATCAGACGCAGGATAGCGTCCGCAGTACGCGCGCGCAGCGGCAACGTGGACTGATGACGAATAAAGTTGCGGCGCGCAATCTGGTTAAACACCTCGATAACGATCGAGAAACCAATTGCCGCGTACAGGTAGCCTTTCGGAATATGGAAACCAAACCCTTCCGCCACCAGGCTCAGGCCGATCATCAGCAGGAAGCTCAGACAGAGCACCACCACCGTCGGATGCTGGTTGACAAAACGGGTCAGCGGTTTTGACGCCAGTAGCATCACCGCCATCGCAATCACCACCGCCGCCATCATAACCGGCAGATGGTTTACCATACCTACCGCCGTAATCACGGCGTCCAGCGAGAAGACCGCATCCAGGATGACAATCTGCGTGACTACCACCCAGAAGCTCGCATAGCCTTTACCGTGTCCGGTGTCATGCTCGCGGTTTTCCAGACGTTCATGCAGCTCGGTGGTCGCTTTAAACAGCAGGAATATACCGCCCAGCAGCATAATTAAATCGCGGCCGGAGAAGGTAAAATCCCAGACGGTAAAGAGCGGCTTTGTTAAGGTCACCAGCCACGAAATAATGGACAGCAGCGCCAGACGCATAATCAGCGCCAGCGAGAGCCCGATAAGACGCGCTTTGTCACGCTGCTTTGGCGGCAATTTATCGGCGAGGATCGCGATAAAGACCAGGTTATCGATACCCAGGACAATTTCCAGGACGACGAGCGTGAGTAAACCCACCCAAATTGAGGGATCCATTAATAATTCCATGACAAGCTCCTGCTTAAGGAATGACTAAACGGCGCCCACAACATCTCAAAGGATGCAGGCGGTAACGCAATAAACAAAGTAAGGCTATGGCAAGATATGCCAGATTGACAGGCGCAAAACGGCCAAAGAGTGAAATGACGTCGGTGACGATCCATACAACGGGCTGCTGCCCCATACCCCATTCTAATTAAACGGAAGCTAAACATAACAGAGACAACTGGTTTTTGGCAAAGATTTACCTTCCTTTGCAAAGAGATGTAACCAGGATATTTTACACTTCGAAATTTCTCATTATCGAAAACAAAATTACGGATCTCCATCACACAAAATATTTTTTTCGATATCTAAAATAATTCACGAAAATCATGCGTTTTTCGTTGTAACCCTCATCTGAATCGATTCGCTTGCGGACGGCGATTCAAAAAATACATCTGTCAAGTTGATGTGTTGACAATAATAAAGGAGGTAGCAAGTGACCATTGCTATTGTTATAGGCACACATGGTTGGGCTGCAGAGCAGTTACTTAAAACAGCCGAAATGCTGTTAGGCGAGCAGGAAAACGTCGGCTGGATCGATTTCGTTCCAGGCGAAAATGCCGAAACGCTGATCGAAAAGTACAACGCTCAGTTGGCTAAACTCGATACCAGTAAAGGCGTGCTATTTCTCGTTGATACATGGGGAGGCAGCCCGTTTAATGCTGCCAGCCGCATTGTCGTCGATAAAGAGCGCTATGAAGTTATTGCCGGCGTCAACATCCCGATGCTGGTCGAAACGTTTATGGCTCGTGACGACGATCCGAGCTTTGACGAGCTGGTCGCACTGGCGGTAGAAACCGGTCGTGAAGGCGTAAAAGCGCTGAAAGCGAAACCGGTAGAAAAAGCCGCGCCAGCGCCAGTCGCCGCCGCGCCAAAAGCGGCCACGCCGGCAAAACCGATGGGCCCGAATGATTATATGGTTATCGGGCTTGCCCGTATTGATGACCGCCTCATTCACGGTCAGGTCGCTACCCGTTGGACCAAAGAGACCAATGTCAGCCGTATTATTGTTGTGAGCGATGAAGTCGCGGCGGATACCGTACGTAAAACGCTGCTGACGCAAGTTGCGCCGCCGGGCGTTACGGCGCATGTGGTTGACGTCGCGAAGATGATTCGCGTCTACAATAACCCGAAATACGCCGGCGAACGCGTGATGCTTCTGTTTACCAATCCTACCGACGTCGAGCGCATCGTTGAGGGCGGCGTGAAAGTCACTTCCGTGAACATTGGCGGTATGGCCTATCGTCAAGGTAAAACGCAGGTGAACAACGCCGTTTCCGTCGATGAAAAGGATATCGAAGCCTTTAAAAAGCTCAACGAGCGCGGCATCGAGCTTGAGGTGCGTAAAGTTTCCACCGATCCGAAACTGAAAATGATGGATTTAATTGCCAAAGTGGCGAAATAACCGCCGGCATTTAATTAGCTTTCACACTTAAGATAGCAATAGGAGAAGTACAATGGAGATTACCACTCTTCAGATTGTGCTGGTGTTCATCGTCGCATGTATCGCAGGTATGGAGTCGGTACTTGATGAATTTCAGTTCCACCGTCCGCTGATCGCCTGTACCTTAATCGGCGCCGTTCTGGGGGACATGAAAACCGGTATTATCATCGGCGGTACTCTGGAAATGATCGCTCTGGGCTGGATGAACATCGGTGCTGCCGTTGCGCCTGATGCCGCACTGGCGTCCATCATCTCTACCGTTCTGGTCATCGCCGGGCATCAAAGCATTGGCGCCGGTATCGCGCTGGCGATTCCGCTGGCGGCGGCAGGCCAGGTACTGACCATTATCGTTCGTACCATCACCGTGGCATTCCAGCACGCGGCGGACAAGGCGGCTGAAAACGGCAACCTGACGGCGCTCTCCTGGCTGCACGTTTCTTCTCTGTTCCTGCAGGCAATGCGTATCGCTATCCCGGCGGTTATCGTTGCCATCTCCGTAGGCACCAGCGAAGTACAGGGAATGCTGAATGCGATTCCTGAAGTCGTCACAGGCGGTCTGAACATCGCCGGCGGCATGATCGTCGTGGTTGGTTATGCGATGGTTATCAACATGATGCGCGCAGGCTACCTGATGCCGTTCTTCTACCTCGGTTTCGTCACCGCGGCTTTCACAAACTTCAACCTGGTCGCACTGGGTGTCATCGGCGCAGTGATGGCTATTCTTTACATCCAGCTGAGCCCGAAATACAACCGTGTAGCGGGCGCGCCTGCAGCGGCTGCTGGCAATAACGATCTCGACAACGAACTGGACTAACAGGTGAGCGAAATGGTTGATATGACTAAAACTACCACCGAGAAAAAACTCACTCCGAGCGATATTCGCGGCGTATTTCTTCGTTCTAACCTGTTCCAGGGGTCATGGAACTTCGAACGTATGCAAGCGCTGGGCTTCTGTTTCTCTATGGTGCCGGCGATTCGTCGCCTGTATCCGGAGAATAATGACGCGCGTAAACAGGCGATTAAGCGTCACCTGGAGTTCTTTAACACTCATCCTTACGTTGCGGCGCCGGTACTGGGCGTGACCCTGGCAATGGAAGAAAAGCGTGCGAACGGCGCAGAAATTGACGATGGCGCTATCAACGGTATCAAAGTCGGTCTGATGGGACCGCTGGCAGGCGTCGGCGACCCTATCTTCTGGGGTACCGTCCGTCCGGTATTCGCGGCGCTGGGCGCAGGTATTGCAATGAGCGGCAGCCTGCTTGGTCCGCTGCTGTTTTTCATCCTGTTTAACCTGGTGCGTCTGGCGACCCGCTATTATGGCGTAGCTTATGGCTACCGCAAAGGCGTCGATATCGTTAAAGATATGGGCGGCGGCTTCCTGCAAAAACTGACTGAGGGGGCGTCAATCCTCGGCCTGTTTGTCATGGGGGCATTGGTTAACAAGTGGACGCATGTGAATATCCCGCTGGTGGTCTCCACCATCACCGGTCAGGATGGTCAGACACGCGTTACCACCGTGCAAACCATTCTCGACCAGCTGATGCCGGGGCTGGTTCCGCTACTGTTGACCTTTGCCTGTATGTGGCTGCTGCGTAAGAAAGTTAACCCGCTGTGGATTATCGTGGGCTTCTTCGTCATCGGTATCGCCGGCTACTCCGTAGGACTGCTGGGCCAATAAGGCTGTTGTACACTACCGGGGCCAAACGGCCCCGTTTTTTTATTTCTCTGGAGGATAAATGACTATCACGGACCTGGTGCTGATTCTCTTTATTGCCGCATTATTGGCTTACGCTCTCTACGATCAGTTCATCATGCCCCGTCGCAATGGCCCCACTCTGCTTTCTATAGCCCTGCTTCGCCGTGGTCGCGTAGACAGCGTTATCTTCGTTGGGCTGGTCGCCATCCTTATTTATAACAACGTAACCAGCCACGGAGCGCAGATGACCACATGGTTATTAAGTGCGCTGGCGTTAATGGGGTTTTATATATTCTGGATCCGCACGCCACGGATCATCTTTAAACAACGTGGCTTTTTCTTCGCCAATGTCTGGATAGAATATAACCGTATTAAAGAGATGAATTTATCGGAGGACGGCGTACTGGTGATGCAATTAGAACAACGACGCTTGCTTATCCGTGTACGCAATATCGACGATCTGGAAAAAATATATAAGCTTCTTATTGAAAATCAATAACCTAAGATATAACCTCAACTATGTTTTTCGAATTTTATTTCGAATCATAATATAGCTAAGGCTATATTTTCTATTGACCAATTGTTATTTAATTTAACGTTTTATTGATGAATAAATCTAAATGAAAATCGTTTTCAATTAGAAGACAAATAATATTTTATCGCTGTTGTTTTATATTCTAAAAATATGTTAATGTTGCGCCGTCAATTGGGGAGTAGCCGATTTCCAGACTCCGGAAATGTACGCGTCAACATACTCGTTGCAAAACGTGGCGCGTACGGACCAGCCGCCGCTGGTCAGGCGAGACCATAGGCGCATCAACTGCTGTGTATTTCGTCACAGAATGGCGACATGCATGTTTGCTGGGGGCAGTGATGTGTTTAATGGATACCCCGGTCAGGACGTTGTCATGCACTTTACTGCTACTGTTCTTCTCGCTTTCGGCATGTCGATGGATGCTTTCGCGGCATCAATTGGCAAAGGCGCCACCCTACATAAACCCAAATTCTCAGAAGCGTTGCGTACCGGCCTTATCTTTGGCGCGGTTGAAACGCTGACCCCGTTAATCGGCTGGGGGCTGGGGATATTGGCGAGTAAATTCGTTCTGGAGTGGAACCACTGGATAGCCTTTGTTCTGCTGATCTTTCTGGGCGGACGCATGATCATCGAAGGTATCCGCGGCGGTAGTGATGAAGACGAAACACCGTTACGCCGCCACAGCTTTTGGCTATTAGTCACGACGGCTATCGCGACCAGCCTCGATGCGATGGCGGTTGGCGTCGGTCTGGCGTTTTTGCAGGTAAACATCATCGCTACCGCATTAGCTATCGGTTGCGCCACGCTTATCATGTCCACCCTCGGAATGATGATCGGTCGCTTTATCGGCCCAATGCTGGGTAAGCGTGCTGAAATTCTCGGCGGGGTCGTACTGATAGGAATTGGCGTCCAGATCCTCTGGACGCATTTTCACGGTTAACGGTTACGCTGCCAGAGATGAAGGTTGAAATCCGTCTGGCAGCTAAGTCCGGTGCTGGCAGCCAGTTGTTCCCACACTTCTGGCCTGGCGCGCCAGGCAAATGGCGTCATTTGCAACAGTGCTACAGCCGCTTCGGCGGTGAGCTGCATGTGATAAGCAAGGCGGGTACTCTGCTGCAATGTGAATCCGTCGAGCTGCTCGGTATACGGCGCATGTAAACGCACCTCATCATAAATGAGCCCTTTTAGTTCCATCAGATGATGCGGCCCTGGCGTGGCGGTAACGACCCAACCACCAGGTTTCACCACACGCGCCAATTCCTGCGCCTTACACGGGGCGTAGATTCTGATCACCGCATCCATTGACGCATCGGCAAAGGGCAGTCGATGGCTTGACGCCACACAAAACTTCACCTGCGAATAGCGTTTCGCCGCCGCTTTGATCGCCGTTTTAGCAACGTCCAGTCCAAACGTGGTGACTCCCGGCAACGCCTCGGCAAAAGCATGAGTGTAATACCCCTCGCCGCAGCCGATATCCAGAATCGCCGTGGCCGACTGATCCAGCCGCTCGCGCAACAGGTTAATCACGGCATCGCGCAGCGGCTGATAATGGCCCGCATCAAGAAACGCTCTCCTCGCCTGCATCATTTCGGCGCTGTCGCCCGGATCGCGCGAACGTTTATGCTGTACCGGTAGCAGATTGATGTAGCCCTCTTTCGCCACATCAAACTGATGGCGCTGTGGACATATAACGCTGTTATTAATCTGCGTAAGCGGCTGATGGCAAAGCGGACAGGTAAACGACATGACAACTCCGGACTGGGGCGCTAAAGGGCGCAAGTGTAACGCGAATTGCGCCCCGGGAAAATCCTTTACGAGCCCGGAACCGCAACGTGGCTGCCATGCATCACCAGAAGGTGATCTGAATCGGCTGGCATACCGTCTGGCTCAACATTTTCCAGCCGCAGCACATCGCCCATGATCTGGCTGAATACGGGCGCAGATACCGCGCCGCCATAATAAGCCCCGTTTTGCGGATTATTAATCACCACCACCAGCGCAAACCTGGGGTTACTTGCCGGCGCGACGCCTGCGGTATATGCCACATACTTATCGACGTATTTACCATCATCGCCAATTTTTTTCGCCGTCCCGGTTTTGACCGCAATACGGTAGTCTCTTACTGCGGCTTTTGTTCCGCCGCCGCCAGGCAACGCGACGCTCTCCATCATATGTTCCACCTCGTGCACCAGTTCTTCCGGCATTACCCGCGTGCCGATCACGGGCGGATCAACTTTGGTGATCGATAACGGACGGTAGATACCAAAGCTGCCAATCGTGGCATAAACATGCGCCAGTTGCAGCGGCGTCACCATTAATCCATAGCCAAAAGCGAAGGTAGCGCGATCTAAATCACTCCAGTAACGGCGTTTCGGTAATAACCCGCTGCTCTCTCCGGTGAGACCCAGTCCGGTAGGCACGCCGAAACCAAAGCTTTTATAAGTATCTATTAATTTCTGCACCGGCATCGCCAGAGAAAGGTGAGAAACGCCGGTATCGCTGGATTTTTGCAAAATGCCGGTTAATGTCAGTTCCGGATAGTAACCGACGTCGCGGATACGGTGTCCATCGAGAGTAAAAGGATGGGTATCGATAACGCTGTCCGGCTGCACGATGCCCTGCTGTAACGCAGTCATAATGACCAATGGCTTCACAGTAGAACCGGGTTCGAAAGTGTCGCTAATCGCGCGGTTACGAAAATCGTCCAACTGCGCGCCTTCACGATTGTTCGGGTTGAAATCCGGGTAGCTCGCCATCGAGAGAATTTCACCCGTTGGGATGTTAATCAATACGGCAGCGCCGGATTCCGCTTTGTTCCAGATGACGGCGTTATCCAGCGCATCTTCGGTAACCGTTTGCAGACGTTCATCAATGCTAAGCTGAAGTTCATGAGCAGGAACCGGATTCACTTCCGTAATGTTCTCAATAACGTGACCAAATTTATCTTTACGCACCAGCCGGGAGCCCGGTTTTCCCGTCAGTTGCGCATTAAAGCTCTTTTCAATACCTTCTATTCCCTGCCCGTCGATATTGGTAAAGCCGATCAAATTGGCCGCTACGTGTCCGGCAGGGTAAAAACGGCGCGACTCTTCCCGCAGGTTAATACCCGGTAGATTCAGTTTATCTATCCATTCGGCTTGCTGGGGTGAAACCTGGCGCGCAAGGTAGATAAAACGGCCTGCCGGGTTACTGTTTATCCGTTCCGCAAGCGTACTGAGCGACAGATGTAAGGCGCTGGCCAGCGCCTGCCAGCGCTCATTGTAGCCAACGCCGCCTTTGCTTATGATAGTCTTCGGATCGGCCCAGACAGCATTAACCGGAACGCTCACCGCTAAGGGCCGCCCTTCTCTGTCGGTGATCATGCCACGTGGAGAGGCCGTGGTCACTTCACGAAGCGAGCGCATATCTTCTTGTTTCACCAGTTTCGACGGCGTAACAATTTGCAACCATGCCACCCGCCCTAACAACAATGCCATACTGAGCAGAATGGCAGTGCAAAGTAGTGCAAAACGTATGGGCGTAAAATTACGGGTATCGCCGTCGCTTTTCTTTTTCACCTGATCTCCAGCCGAATCATTTTTCAGGTGATTGATTTAACGGGAAACGGACGGAAAAACCAGAAAAAACAATGCTAATAACATCGCGCCTTTGCAACAAATCGCTAACGAGAGCGCGTCCAGACACATTTTGAAGGATATTGAATTAAAAAGCCCCGCTTTTAGCGAGGCTTTATATCTGAGGCTGACGCGACAAACGCATCAAATCAGTGGTGTCGATCAGATAGCTGTTACGTTAACAGCAGCCGGACCTTTCTGGCCGTCCTGAATTTCGAACTCAACGTTCTGGCCTTCAGCCAGAGTTTTGAAACCATTGCCCTGGATAGCGGAGAAGTGTACGAACACATCTTTGCTGCCGTCAGCCGGAGTAATGAAGCCAAAACCTTTGGATTCGTTGAACCACTTAACTTGACCTTTAATCTTTGCCATTTGCAAAATTCCTTAGAGTGTTTTCTTTGCCCGTAGGCATAACATAGATAAAACTGAGACATTACTGCTTGAGGCACTAATATAAGGTTCGGCAGAGAAGCGGTATTCAACGTCAACGTGTTTACTCAGGACTTCTTTACTGAAAATGCCACACATAAACAGAACTGTACCTCGTTTAACCCAAAGCCTGTTATCACATACAACGTTAATTATGGCAAGCCATTTTTAAACGTGTCTCGATCCGTCGCACAAATTACGAGAACCTTCACAAATTGACAGCACGTTTATGCAACAAAATTGCGAAAGATATATCCTCACGCGCTGACGGACTCCTGACAACGTCACTGCTGAAAAGCCATTTTTCTACCATAGCTCAATAACTTCGCTTCTTCCAGTGCATCAAATCACATTTAAAAGCTGTATTTTTCATATCACTTTTTATGCTGAGTTATGCATAAATTGTCACAATGATAAAAAACACCTTCTAATCAAAATAATAGAAAAGAAAAGCGATTTTCGACACCGCTTTTTGTGATGTTCTGCGTCTTTACAGAATGCCTTAAAATAATGAACAAACAATGACAATCCATAAAGAGAGAGAAACGTTTCGCTTTTAATAGAGAATGAGCGGTATCACAAAAATGCCATATGTCCTTTTGTTATACATATAAAACTATGTTGCATATAAAGCCATATATTATGTAAGGCGTTGATGCCGTAGTATCAGTTGCAAACGGCAACGCGGAGTGATCCGACGGAGAAATGGGGCGTATGGCACTGGCGCCATTTGCGCCCCGGTAAGCATTATCGTTCAGCAACCAGACGAATGATGTCCTCATCCTCTTTTGGTTCGCTTGCCGCTGTTGCGGGTTCCGCTTCTTTTTCTGGTTCGTTTGCTTCGCAAAGGCGGCGTAACAACGCGTTTTGCCGCTTCTGTTGATCCAATAACGCTTCGAGCAGTTCTATCTGCTCGTTGGCACGGGAACTTGCCCGGTTGACAAAGAACCAGAGCGCCAGCCCCACCACCAGAACCACCATTGATACTATTAAAGATGCAAGAGAAAACGCACCAGCGTTTAAAACGTCGTTCATTTCACCACCTCGATGTAGAGACGTCATTCTACCACTGCTACACGGGAAGGAAATCTCTGGTGTAAAACGTTTACCAGGGAATAAATTTATTGATGGCGCAAATACCGCTGAAAAATTGTACATCCTGATCGCACATGATATTAAACACCTGCGCCCACAGCAACAGGCATACTACCACCACGATGCCGAGGACGACCCATCGAAATTTTTTCACTCCACTCTCCGATCTTACATCTTATGTCGCTAAATTATCATGAGTTACTTAAACCAGGAGTAACTGTAGCGGCATTATATGTTTTTAGGAATGATTCACTTGTTTCAATCAATGTACACGCTACTCTTATTCTAACTAAAAAAGAAAAGAGGTAGTAATGCGTTTGATCATTCGCGCAATTGTATTGTTTGCCCTGGTGTGGATAGGCCTGCTGATGAGCGGCTATGGCATCCTGGTGGGAAGTAAAGTGAACGCTGCGGGGCTGGGTTTACAGTGCCATTACCTGACCGCACGCGGCACCAGCACGGCGCAATATCTCCATACCAACAGCGGCATTATTGGCTTTTCCGACTGTCCCATTTTCAGAAAAATCGCCACCGTGGTGGATAATGGCTAAGCGGCAATAAATAATTTCACAGTGAAACTATCACCAATAATTCCCCTATATTGGCTGTTGTTCATAAGTACTGTTAAATAATATTTTAATAACCGTTAAATAAGC
Organism: Salmonella sp. NW38; assembly: GCF_051807745.1. NCBI lineage: Bacteria > Pseudomonadati > Pseudomonadota > Gammaproteobacteria > Enterobacterales > Enterobacteriaceae > Salmonella > Salmonella sp. NW38. The sequence goes on from NZ_JAMMTO010000009.1 coordinate 67,283, forward strand.
CGACAGACATTATCTTCTTTTACGATTTCATCCCACCCGATGTTATAAAAAAAGCAGCTACATTTTTCGCAGCTGCTTTTTTTTAACGTCATGCTAATAACGTTGCTTAGAAGGGATAATCGTTGTAACCCATTTGTTCAGAAATTTTACGCGCGGCGGTGTGTAACATAGCCACATATTCCTGCAAGCGTTCTTCTGAAAAGCGCAGCGTCGGGAACGAAATGCTTAACCCTGCGATGACTACGCCAAAACGGTCAAATACCGGTACGCCGATACAACGTAACCCTTCTTCCTGTTCTTCGTTATCTTCACCGTAGCCTTGCGCACGCACCTCATCCAACAGCGGCAGCAACGCCTCAGTGCTGGTAATCGTGCGTCCCGTGCTTTGCTTATACTCAACGCCGTCGAGAATCTGCTTAACCTCATCACGGTCGCGCCAGGCCAGAAGCACTTTACCGATGGCCGTACTGTACAGCGGATTACGACGCCCAATACGTGAGTACATCCGCAGATTGTACATAGAGTCAATTTTATGGATATAGACAATGCTGTCTTCATCCAGCGCGCCAAGATGGATAGTTTCTTTTGTCAGACGAGACAGTTCACGCATCTGAATGTCCGCACTGCGGATGAGATCAACATTTTGCAAAGCTCGTGCGCCCAGCTCAAACAGCTTTAGCGTCAGAGAGTATTTTTCAGACTCCCCTTCCTGAGCCACGTAGCCCAGCGTTTTCATGGTTTGCAAAAAGCGATAAACGGTGCTTTTCGACATCATGACGCGCTGCGATAGCTCGGTAATCCCTATTTCACGCTCTTCACCCAGCGCCTGCAGAATGCCGAAAACTTTCAGCACAGAAGATACAGAATCAGGCTGCTTATCCAGATCTGCGTTTGCCATTTATCACCTCATTACGAGCGTTTTATAAAATTCAGAACGAGTTTTTATTATAATTTCACGCCAGGTCGCCCGCAATCCATCTTTGCTTACTTCGTTACAAATCTGCGACATAACAACTCAGTATTAATGCTAACATTATTATTCAGCTCATAATTCCCCTTATTACAAAATACTTATGGAAAAAACACGGGCCGATGGCCTGCCCCTCCCGCAGAGATACGGCGTTATCCTGACGATTATTATCGGTATTTCGATGGCGGTTCTGGATGGCGCAATCGCTAATGTCGCGCTGCCAACCATTGCGACTGATTTACATGCCTCCCCTGCCAGCTCTATCTGGATTGTCAATGCGTACCAAATCGCCATTGTCGTCTCACTACTTTCCCTGTCTTTTTTAGGCGACATGTTTGGTTATCGCCGGATCTATAAATGTGGTTTAGTGGTATTTCTGCTTTCATCATTGTTTTGCGCGCTTTCAGACTCGCTGCAGATGCTGACGCTGGCGCGCATCGCGCAGGGATTTGGCGGCGCGGCGCTAATGAGCGTAAACACGGCGCTGATTCGTCTTATCTACCCCCAGCGTCATCTGGGACGAGGCATGGGAATTAACTCTTTTATCGTCGCAGTCTCTTCCGCCGCGGGTCCGACGATCGCCGCGGCGATTTTGTCCATCTCATCATGGAAATGGCTGTTTCTGATTAATGTCCCGTTAGGTATCATCGCGTTAATTCTGGCCATACGCTTTTTACCAGCAAACATCGCCCATGACACTAAGCCGCGCTTTGACTTACCGAGCGCGGTAATGAATGCGCTCACATTTGGCCTGCTGATTACCGCATTGAGCGGATTTGCCCAAGGACAGTCGCTAACGTTGATTGGCGCAGAGCTGCTCGTTCTGGTCGTGGTCGGTTTTTTCTTCGTGCGCCGCCAGCTTTCTTTGCCCGTCCCTTTGTTACCCATCGACTTGTTACGCATTCCGCTTTTTTCACTCTCGATCGGCACGTCAATTTGCTCGTTCTGCGCGCAAATGTTAGCCATGGTCTCGCTACCTTTTTATCTGCAAACCGTGCTGGGCCGTAGCGAAGTAGAAACCGGCCTGTTATTGACGCCCTGGCCGCTGGCAACGATGGTGATGGCGCCGCTGGCGGGATACCTGATAGAACGTCTTCATGCCGGTTTGCTGGGGGCGCTGGGAATGGTGATAATGGCAGCCGGGTTGTTTGCGCTGGTCATGTTGCCAGGCTCCCCCTCCGATCTGAATATTATCTGGCCGATGATCCTTTGCGGCGCAGGGTTTGGCCTGTTCCAGTCGCCGAATAATCACACCATTATCACTTCCGCGCCGCGTGAGCGCAGCGGTGGCGCCAGCGGGATGCTGGGCACGGCGCGACTGTTAGGCCAAAGTACTGGCGCCGCGCTGGTAGCGCTAATGTTGAACCAGTTTGGCGATAGCGGTACGCATCTTTCGCTGCTCGCAGCGGCGATCCTGGCGACTCTCGCGGCGGTAGTGAGCGGTTTACGTATTACGCAACCACGCGTTCAGGCGTAAAAAAAGCGCGTCATTCGACGCGCTTTTCATACTTGCCAGTAGGCTTATTATTTCAGGTACTCACCGCTACGTAGCGCTTCAATGCGTTTATCAAGCGGTGGGTGCGTCATAAACAGCTCGCTTAACGATTTCGATTTACCGTTAATACAAAACGCCATCATGCTGGTCGCTTCTTGCGGCTCGTAGCTGGTTTTCAGGCGCTGCAACGCGGCAATCATTTTTTCACGGCCAACCAGCTTCGCCGATCCCGCATCGGCATGAAACTCACGGTAACGGGAGAACCACATGGTGATGATGCTCGCCAGAATACCGAAGACCAGTTCCAGCACCGTCGCAACGGCGAAATAGATTAGCGGATTACCGTTACTTCCTTCGCCTTCATCACGGTTGCCGCCCAGAAAACCAGCGGCAATTTGCGCGATAATGCGCGAAATAAAGATAACGAAGGTGTTAACCACCCCCTGAATCAACGTCATCGTCACCATATCGCCATTGGCAATATGGCTGATTTCATGCGCAATGACGGCTTCCGCTTCGTCAGGGCTCATGTTTTGCAACAAACCGGTGCTCACAGCGACCAATGAGGCGTCACGGCGTGCGCCCGTCGCAAACGCGTTAATGTCCGGCGCATGGTAGATAGCAACCTGCGGCATGGCGATACCGGCCTGGCGCGCTTGCGTTGCTACGGTGTTCATCAACCAGCGTTCTCTTTCATTGCGAGGCTGTTCAATAACTTCCCCTCCTACGGATTTTAACGCCATCCATTTGGACATCAGCAATGAAATAAAAGAACCGCCAAAACCAAACAGCAGCGCCATGATCAGCAAGCCTTGCACGCTGCTCGACTGTATCCCTGTCAGGCTCAGAACCAGCCCGAAAACGACCATCACGGCCAGGTTCGTCAGCAGGAAGAGCGCGATTCGCATCATAATTTTCTTTTAACCTCAATTTAACAAAGCGCACTATGCGATTACCCACATCGTATGGGTCTTATGGCTATTTTCAAGCATCACCAGGCGGTAAGTCACGAGAAAAACACAACTTTACATTTTGTAGCATTATCCTGACGACTTCTGCGCTTGTTAAAAAAAACAGGCACAATTTTTTGTGCCTGTTTAGCGTTACTTATTGGCTGCCGCCTGCTCCGCTGGTTTTTCTTTTTCAAGATGCGCCAGGTCCAGAGCAATCTTCACCGTTTCATCAAGGTACGGGTCCGGCTCCTGGTAATCCTTTGGCAGATCGTCCAGTTTCTTCAGCAACGGTTTACCCTCGCGTTTAAACCGATCGTTAATACGCGCCAGACGCAGAGCGTCTTCTTCATTGTTCTCTTTCTCACGCTGCGCATAATTCAGAGAGACGATGTTGCGCTTATCCTTCATGGCATTGAAACGTGCGATATCCTTCATGATGTACTGGAACTCAGGATCTTTGGCGATACGCGCGTTGTGTTCTTTCAATAATTCCGGGCCAAACGGGGCCAAATCGTCCGATTTCACGTATTTCGCCGCATCAATGCTATCCCACGGCAAGGCGTTATCTTCAAATTTTTCTCCGGTTTCCGTCTCTTCATTGCCAGTCGGCATGATGATATCCGGCGTGACCCCTTTACGCTGCGTACTACCGCCGTTGACACGGTAAAACTTCTGAATGGTGTACTGCACCGAACCCAGCGCAGGCCATTCCGGGCGAAGCATCTGATCGTAAATTCGGTTTAGCGAACGATATTGCTGTACCGTCCCTTTACCGAAGGTCGGCTCACCGACAATCAGCGCGCGACCATAATCCTGCATCGCGGCAGCAAAGATTTCCGATGCCGAGGCACTGAAACGATCGACCAGCACCACCAGCGGGCCTTTGTAGTAGACCACGCCGTCGGTGTCGCTATCCTCACGCACTTTGCCGTTATTGTCGCGCACCTGAACTATTGGACCAGAAGGGATAAACAGACCGGAAAGTGAAACGGCTTCCGTCAGCGCCCCGCCGCCGTTTGAACGCAGATCGATAACGATGCTATTAACGTTCTGTTTTTCCAGCTTCTGAAGCTGAACTTTGACATCATCGGTCAAGCCAACATAGAAGCCTGGAATATCCAGTACGCCAACTTTTTCCTTGCCGACGGTTTTCACCGACATTTTAACCGCACGATCTTCAAGACGAATCCGTTCACGCGTCAGCGTGATGATACGCGTTTTCGTCCCTTTACCAGCCGGCAGTATTTCCAGTCGGACCTTGCTGCCTTTTGGCCCTTTGATCAGCGCCACCACATCGTCAAGACGCCAGCCAATCACGTCGACCATCGGTTTTCCGGCCTGCCCTACGCCGACGATACGATCGCCGACGCTAATCGACTTGCTCTTCGCTGCCGGGCCGCCGGCGACCAATGAGTTAATGACAGTATAATCGTCATCCATTTGCAGCACCGCGCCGATACCTTCCAGAGACAGGCTCATTTCGGTATTAAACTGCTCGGTATTGCGGGGAGAAAGATAATTCGTATGCGGGTCGATTTCACGCGCAAAAGCGGTCATCGCCAGCGAGAACACATCTTCACTGTTGGTCTGCGCCAGGCGACGAATAGCGAATTTGTAGCGACGCGTCAGCGTTTCGCGAATTTCTTTGTCGCTCTTGCCGGTGAGTTTCAGACTGAGCTCATCGAATTTCACTTTACCATCCCACAGCGCATTTAGCTCAGCCTCATCTTTCGGCCAAGGCGCTTTACTGCGGTCCAGGTTAAACGTATCGTTTCCGGTGAAATCCATTGGCCGTTCCAGCACTTTTAGCGCGTACTGGTAACGTTCAAACCGGCGCTTTTGCGCCAGGTTATAAAGATCGTAAAAAACATCCAGCTTACCCGTGCGCAGCTCATCGCCCAACACGGTTTTCTTTTTCGCAAACTGCTCGACATCGCTCGCCAACAAAACGTTGTGGCTATAGTCGAGAAGATTCAGATAGCGATCAAAAATCTTTGCCGAAAATGCCTCATCCAGATCGAACTGGCGATAATGGGAGCGGGTAAAACGCGACGTTACGCGCTCGCTCACCGTCGCATGTTGCGTCTCTTCCTTTAATACGGGAATTTGATCGGCACGCGTAATATCTTCCACGGCGAAGGACTGGCCTGCTAATGCAAGCAGGCCAGCTAACGCGGTAAGCCTAAAAAAAGTGTTCATGCCAGGCCTGGCCTCCGTTTCAGAACACCAGGTGTTCTGCGCGTACAATCAAAGACATACCCGAATTCAGCTGTACACGGACACCATCTTTGGTGATTTCTAATACGGTGGCATCCATCGCATTATTACCCGCTTTCACCTTGAGGGACTGCCCTACGGTCAATACTGAAATATCAGAAACCGGCGTGTGCTTCTCTTCGCGAGGCGCACGCGGCGCTTTCGTCGTCGGTTTATCAGCGCGAGGTTTACGTTCAGCGCCTTCTTTACGACGCGCTACCGGGCGAGGTTTACGCTCGCGTCGCGGCGCGTCTTCTTTTTCGCCAGCCGCCGCGGCAGCTTCGCGTTTTTTCGCTTGCTGCTCTGCGCGCTGCGCCTGAACACGGGCTTTGGCTTCTTCAAGCTGCTTACGCGCATGTTCGACATGCTGCTCTTCCAGCTCGCCGCACGGATTGCCATCAAGGTCGACGCGCGTTGCGCCCGGCTTAACGCCGTACAGGTAACGCCAGCTTGAAGTATAAAGACGTAAAGCGGAACGAAGTTGCGTTTTGCTGAGGTTCATTTCGCCCCCAACTCGCTCTACCAGATCCTGAAAAATACCAATTTTCAGCGGGCGAGCTTCGCCTTCCGCACTAAAACAGTGAGGAAAACGCTCGGCCAGAAACGCGATAACTTCTTTACTGCTATTCAACTTAGGTTGATTTTCCATGAAATTTCCTGATTACAACGGACGTAGCCAACAAGCAGCAGGCATGAACAGGCGTCATTATAATGACGCCATCAGTAATTGCTACGTTATCCGTTGATTATCCTGCGACGCTCGCAAAGAATTTTTTGTAATCCGTCGTTGCAAGCACGGTTTCAAGCTGTGCGACCAGCGTACGCAGGCCGTGTTCATCTTCTTCGGTAAAACGGCCAAACGCCGTGCTATCTATATCCAGCACGCCGATAATCCGTTCGCCAACCGTGACAGGCAGCACAATTTCGGCGTTGCTGGCGGCATCACAGGCAATATGGCCGTCAAACGCATGAACATCATCAATACGTTGAACCTTATTCTGCGCTACCGCTGCGCCGCACACGCCGCGACCAACCGGAATCCGCACACAGGCGATTCGCCCCTGAAACGGCCCCAACACCAGCGTATCGCCTTCGAGGAGATAAAATCCTGCCCAGTTCACCTCGGTAAGACGTTCGAACAGTAGCGCGCTGGTATTCGCCAGCGTGGCCAGAAAGCTGGTTTCACCTGCCATTAACGACTGAAAATCGCGGTTTAACGCCGCGTATAGTTCTGTTTTGCTCATTATATAATCACTTCGTGGTCTTACTCCTAAACACAGGCTATTAAAATAAGCATTAAATGCGTTCTTGCTCAAGATTATTCCTGTCATGAGTTAAGATTACATTATTCTAACACTTTGATTCACGATACATGGCTCTGAACACCTCACACGTCACGCCAACAAAAAAGCTAACGATCAGGTCAATTAGCGAAGCGCTGCCGCGCAGCCACTACCAGCGCTGTCCTGAATGCGACATGCTGTTCAGCTTGCCGGAGATGAGCGCTCATCAAAGCGCTTATTGTCCTCGTTGCCAGGCCAAAATTCGCGATGGGCGCGACTGGTCGCTGACGCGGCTGACCGCGATGGCGGTAACCATGCTGCTATTGATGCCGTTTGCCTGGAGCGAACCGTTACTCCATATCTACCTGTTGGGCGTACGCATTGATGCCAATGTGATGCACGGCATCTGGCAAATGACGCAGCAGGGCGATCCGTTAACCGCCGCAATGGTGCTCTTTTGCGTGGTGGGCGCGCCGCTTATTCTGGTTTTTTCAATTGCTTATCTGTGGTTTGGCAGCCTCCTCGGCATGAATCTGCGTCCAGTCCTGCTGATGCTGGAAAAACTGAAAGAGTGGGTGATGCTGGACATCTATCTGGTCGGTATTGGCGTTGCCTCTATCAAAGTGCAGGACTATGCCTTTCTGCAGCCGGGCATCGGGCTTTTAGCGTTCGTCTCGTTGGTGGTTCTTAGCATTCTGACTATGCTTCATCTGAATGTGGAGCAACTATGGGAACGATTTTATCCGCAGCGCCCTGCTCAACGTGCGGACGAAAGATTGCGCGTCTGTCTTGGCTGCCACTTTAGCGGCTATCCGGATGCGAAAGGACGCTGCCCGCGTTGTCATATTCCGCTGCGGTTACGCAGAAAACAGAGCATACAAAAGTGTTGGGCGGCCTTGCTGGCGTCTATTGTCTTTTTGCTGCCGGCAAACCTGCTGCCTATCTCGGTAATCTACATTAACGGCGGGCGTCAGGAAGATACTATCCTGTCGGGCATTATGTCGCTTGCCAGCAGCAATATCGCCGTCGCCGCCGTCGTTTTTATCGCCAGTATTTTGGTGCCGTTTACCAAAGTCATCGTGATGTTTACGCTACTGTTGAGTATCCATTTTAAATGCGAACAGGGACTGCGGACGCGAATTCTGTTGCTGCGTCTGGTGACATGGATAGGCCGCTGGTCGATGCTGGATCTTTTCGTTATCTCGTTAACCATGTCTCTGATTAATCGCGATCAGATTCTGGCTTTTACTATGGGACCGGCTGCGTTTTATTTCGGCGCAGCGGTAATTTTGACTATTCTTGCAGTGGAATGGCTGGATAGCCGCTTACTTTGGGATGCACATGAGTCAGGAAACGCCCGCTTCGAAGACTGAAGCGCAAATTAAAACCAAACGCCGTATTTCACCTTTCTGGCTGCTACCGCTTATCGCGCTAATGATCGCAGGGTGGCTAGTATGGGATAGCTACCAGGATCGCGGTAATAGCGTGACTATCGATTTTATGTCGGCGGACGGTATCGTACCAGGCCGTACTCCCGTTCGCTATCAGGGAGTAGAAGTCGGCACCGTGGAAGATGTCAGCCTGAGCAAAGATCTGCGCAAAATTGAAGTTCGCGTCAGTATCAAATCAGATATGGAAGATGCGTTGCGCGAAGAGACGCAATTCTGGCTGGTGACGCCCAAAGCCTCGCTGGCGGGCGTTTCCGGCCTGGATGCGTTGGTCGGCGGGAATTACATCGGTATGATGCCGGGTAAAGGCAAGCCCAGAGATCATTTCGTCGCCCTGGATACACAGCCCAAATACCGGCTTAGCAACGGCGATCTGATGATTCATCTCAATGCGCCGGATCTCGGTTCGCTTAATAGCGGTTCACTGGTCTATTTCCGTAAAATCCCTGTCGGACGGGTGTATGACTATTCGATTAACCCTAACAAACAAGGCGTGACGATTGACGTTCTAATTGAGCGACGGTTTACCGATCTGGTGAAAAAAGGCAGCCGTTTCTGGAATGTCTCCGGCATTGACGCCGATCTAAGCCTGAGCGGCGCGAAGGTGAAACTGGAGAGCCTCGCGGCCCTGGTCAATGGCGCGATTGCGTTTGACTCGCCGGACAATTCCAAACCCGCCGCCCAGGATGACACGTTCGGCTTATATAAAGATTTAGCCCACAGCCAACGAGGGGTAATCGTTAAACTTGAGCTGCCCAGCGGAGACGGTCTGAAGGCGGAATCTACGCCGCTCATGTACCAGGGACTGGAGGTGGGTGAGCTTTCTAAACTGACGCTCAACCCTGGCGGTAAAGTCACCGGAGAGATGACCGTCGATCCCAGCGTTGTTCCGCTGATGCGGGAAAATACGCGTATTGAGTTACGCAATCCCAAACTGTCGTTAAGCGACGCGAATATCAGTTCGTTGTTAACCGGAAAAACCTTCGAACTGGTGCCGGGCGACGGCGAACCGCGCAGTGAATTTGTGGTGGTGCCGGGTGAAAAAGCCTTGCTGCATGAGGCGAATGCCTTAACCCTGACGCTGACGGCCCCGGAAAGTTACGGCATCGAACCGGGCCAGCCGTTAATTTTACATGGTGTAAAAATTGGCCAGGTCATCGAGCGCAACTTATCCAGTAAAGGCGTGTCATTCACCGTCGCGATTGAACCGCAGCACCGGGATTTGGTACAGGGCGACAGTAAATTCGTGGTCAACAGCCGGGTGGATGTCAAAGTCGGCCTTGACGGCGTAGAGTTCCTCGGCGCCAGCGCCAGCGAGTGGATTGACGGCGGAATTCGTATTTTACCCGGTACGAGCGGGAAGATGAAATCCACCTACCCGCTCTATGCTAACCTGGAAAAAGCGCTGGAAAATAGCCTCAGTGACTTACCGACTACCACCTTAACGCTGACGGCCGAAACGTTGCCGGATGTCCAGGCAGGTTCCGTCGTGCTGTATCGAAAATTTGAGGTAGGCGAAGTCATCACCGTTCGCCCACGCGCCAATACCTTTGACATCGACTTGCATATTAAGCCGGAATATCGCCACCTGTTAACCAGCAATAGCGTGTTCTGGGCGGAAGGCGGCGCGAAGGTGCAACTTAACGGCAGCGGCCTAACGGTACAGGCCTCGCCACTCTCCCGCGCGCTGAAAGGGGCCATTAGTTTTGATAACCTGAGCGGCGCCAGCGCCAGCCGGCACAAAGGCGATAAACGCATTCTTTATGCTTCAGAAACCTCCGCTCGCGCGGTAGGCGGACAAATTACGCTGCACGCGTTCGACGCCGGAAAACTGGCGGAAGGGATGCCAATTCGTTACCTCGGTATTGATATCGGCCAGATCCAGACGCTGGAATTGATCACCGCACGTAATGAAGTGCAGGCAAAAGCCGTACTTTATCCGGAGTACGTACAGACATTTGCCCGCGCCGGGACACGTTTTTCCGTTATTACGCCACAAATTTCCGCGGCGGGCGTCGAGCATCTGGATACGATTCTCCAGCCCTATATTAACGTTGAGCCAGGACGCGGCGCGGCGCGGCGCGACTTTGAACTGCAGGAAGCCACGATTACCGACTCACGCTATCTGGATGGGTTAAGCATCGTCGTAGAGGCGCCAGAAGCAGGCTCGCTTAATATTGGCACCCCCGTCCTGTTCCGCGGTATCGAAGTGGGAACCGTCACCGGAATGTCCCTGGGGTCGCTCTCCGATCGCGTGATGATCACCTTGCGCATCAGTAAGCGTTACCAATATCTGGTGCGTAATAACTCCGTATTCTGGCTCGCCTCCGGCTATAGTCTCGACTTTGGTCTGACCGGCGGCGTGGTGAAAACGGGGACATTTAATCAGTTCATCCGTGGCGGTATCGCCTTCGCTACTCCACCAGGTACGCCGCTGGCGCCAAAAGCGCAAGCCGGTAAGCATTTCCTGTTACAAGAGAGCGAACCGAAAGAGTGGCGTGAATGGGGCACCGCTCTGCCACGTTAAACACCAGGCTCCGGCGTACTCGCGCCGGAGCGTTTTATGCTACACTGCGCGCCTGTTTTTTTGCCGGCGATACACCTGTGGCTCAACACGCTGTCTATTTTCCTGACGCTTTTCTGACGCAAATGCGTGAAGCAATGCCTTCCACGCTCTCTTTTGATGAATTTATTTCGGCCTGCCAACGCCCGTTGCGCCGTAGTATACGCATCAATACGCTTAAAATATCCGTGGCTGATTTCCTTGCCCTAATCGCGCCCTACGGCTGGTCGCTCACGCCAATTCCGTGGTGTCATGAAGGATTCTGGATCGAGCGCGATGATGAAGATGCATTGCCGCTTGGCAGTACCGCTGAGCATTTAAGCGGCCTGTTTTACATTCAGGAGGCCAGTTCGATGCTGCCGGTCGCGGCCCTGTTCGCCGATGATAATCATCCGCAGCGGGTCATGGATATGGCAGCGGCGCCTGGCTCCAAAACCACGCAGATCGCTGCCCGCATGGGGAACCGCGGCGCCATTCTGGCCAACGAATTTTCGGCCAGCCGCGTCAAAGTTCTGCACGCTAATATCAGCCGATGTGGAATCGCCAATACCGCACTGACGCATTTCGATGGCCGCGTATTTGGCGCTGCGTTACCGGAGATGTTTGACGCTATCCTGCTGGATGCGCCCTGCTCTGGCGAAGGCGTAGTACGTAAAGATCCTGATGCGCTAAAAAACTGGTCGCCAGAAAGCAATCTGGATATCGCGGCGACGCAGCGGGAACTGCTCGACAACGCTTTTCATGCTTTACGACCCGGCGGCACGCTGGTCTACTCCACCTGCACGTTAAATCGCCAGGAAAACGAAGCGGTCTGCCTCTGGCTGAAAGAGACCTACGCCGACGCCGTTGAATTTTTGCCGCTGGGTGATCTGTTTCCTGACGCTGACCGCGCCCTCACCCCGGAAGGCTTCCTGCACGTCTTCCCGCAAATTTACGACTGCGAAGGATTCTTTGTCGCACGTCTGCGTAAAATGTCATCCCTTCCAGCCATGCCCGCGCCGGGGTATAAAGTGGGGGCGTTTCCTTTTACCCCTCTCAAAGGCCGCGAAGCATTACACGTTACCCAGGCGGCCAACGCCGTCGGACTGCTATGGGATGAAAATCTCCATCTTTGGCAGCGTGAAAAAGAGGTCTGGCTGTTCCCGGCAGAGATTGAATCACTGATCGGAAAAATCCGTTTTTCCCGGCTCGGCATTAAGCTGGCCGAAAGTCATAATAAAGGCTATCGCTGGCAACATGAGGCGACGATAGCCCTTGCCTGTCCGGCTCATGCTCACGCGTTCGAACTTTCTGCGCAAGAGGCGGAGGAGTGGTATCGCGGTCGGGATATTTATCCGCAAACACCCCCTGCCGCTGATGATGTCCTGGTGACGTTCCAGCATCAGCCGCTTGGTCTGGCAAAACGTATCGGCGCCAGAATAAAGAACAGTTACCCGCGTGAACTGGTACGTGATGGCAAACTCTTTACTGGTAACAGTTAAAAGGCGCACAAAAAAACCGCACTTTTTGACTGGCGCTTTTGCGTACGTTGACTACGCTGAAAAATGGACGGCTAAACTGGTCGTACCACAATTAGCGTATTAACGGAGAGCACGATGATGAAAACCAGTGTGCGCATTGGCGCTTTTGAAATCGACGATGCCGAATTACATGGCGAATCACCGGGGGAGCGAACGTTAACTATCCCCTGTAAATCCGATCCGGATTTATGTATGCAACTGGACGCCTGGGATGCCGAAACCAGCGTTCCCGCCATTCTCAACGGGGAACATTCCGTTTTGTTCCGTAATCATTACGATCCTAAATCTGATGCCTGGGTCATGCGTCTTGCCTGACTCAAAAAGAACCCGTCGCCAGGCGGGTTATTTATTCTTCCTTTTCTCATTTCCCCCCTGCACTAACCTCTCCTACACTATCGTGTAAAGTAGTTAACATTGAGGATGTAATGTTCGCGCTGGTACTTTTTGTATGTTACCTGGATGGAGGATGCGAGGATATTGTCGTGGACATCTACGATACCGAGCAGCAATGTCTTTATTCGATGGACGATCAACGGATTCGCCATGGCGGCTGTTTTCCGGTAGAGGATTTTATCGACGGCTTCTGGCGACCTGCGCAGCAATATAGCGATTTTTAACCCTGGTCGCTGATACCGCTATTGTATCCGCGCTAACGTCAATTGCCCGCCAAATACCGCGCCTGTATCAATATAGTGTACGTTGGCAAAATCCATGCGCCGGCGCAACGGCGTATGGCCAAACCAAAAATGATCAGCTCCGCTAATCCCGCCACGCTTATTTATGAGCCGTTCGCGGCTCCAGAGAACCTGATGTAAGTCGACCTTTTTTTGCCATTGATAGGTTGACGCTGGATAATCTGCATGAGCGATCACATGCGTGCTATGGCGGCAGCGAACTTCCAGTATCCAGGGCAGCCGCTGACAAAGGATAAAAAGCGCTTCAGCTTGCGCAGCGTGTTCAGCCGTCAGGCGGGTAAACCAGTCGCCACCATTCATCAACCACAGCGTCGACTGCGATGAGGCCCGCGCATCCAGCGCCATTTGTTCATGATTGCCGCGAACCGCCATCATCCAGGACTCACGCAGTAAAGCCAGGCAACCCAGGCTGTCCGGGCCTCTATCAATGAGATCGCCCACAGAAACTAACAAGTCTTGTTGCGGATCAAATCGACACTCACGTAACTTTTTCATTAACATTGAAAAACAGCCGTGGATATCGCCGACCACCCAGACATGCCGCCAATTCTTTGCCTCTATTCGCTGATAAATCTCTTCAGGCCGCATCATGTTTTTCCTGTCGTTCATTACCCAGGACAGATATAAAAAGATAGCGTGTGCAGATTTTTTTTGCTTAGTAAACGTGCTCTGTTGTAAATAGCGAATTTCATCAGTAGTGAGTAAATGCTTTGTTATCACCGCACTAAAATATAACTGGCTGCGCCAGGGGAGTATTATCCCCTGGCGCAGCGAGCTACTCACTATCGCCTGTTCACCTTCAATATTCTCCCTCCTTAAAAACATATCGGAAACATAAACCACATATCGACACCACAGGCTTCAGCACACTCTGTAGCTGAGTGAGATGCAAGGCAAACCAGCGCCAATGCAGGTGTCGTTACCGTGGCGACCATCGCCCCCACAAACAGGAGCAGCATAATTTTTTTTAAAGGCGGCATAACCTCTCCTGACAGTTAACAGACCATTAATCCTTATCGAGACATCATCCGTGCGCGGGTATCATAGACTTAACAACACGCAGCGTTACAAAAAAAACTGTCTGGTTATACCGGTATTTAGAGTAATAACAATTATTTTAAGTTTTAAGGGTATCCATTTGATTTTTATATTAAAATAAATATGACGACGTTTTGTTAAAAGCGTCGCCATAAAAATGAATATATAGTTTCAGAAAATCTGCTATTAATTCATACGGTTAATAGCGGTATTGTGTTTGCTATCTTCAGGAGGCATTCTGAAGATACTTATTCGCAATATTTTCTATAGTTAACTGAAATTGTTGTGGCGTTGGCATCGTCCCCTTATTAAACAGCGGCGTAACTTCTTTCATAACGATTTTCTCAGCATGCGCTTTAAAAGACACCTGCTGATTATGATTTATAAACATATGCGGATATTTAATGCTCGCTGCAGCAATGAGGGGGACGACAAAAGGATTCGCCCCTGCCCCACCTGGAGTAAATACGCCGTTTTTCATCTCTCCAGGTAGCCCCGCATTCTGCGCAGCCTCTCCTATCTCTTTCAGAAATGGGGTAATACTGATCCCTTTACTGATGAGTAATTTACAACATTGATCTTTATTATTACTGTACACGGCTGCTAATATGGCTTCGCATGTCTGACGAGCATAGGCCGGATCTTTACTCGCATTACCTTTGATATCCAGGCTATTGAGCTTTTGCAGCATAAAATCTTTAACAGTTTTACTGGTTAATACTGCCCTCCCCTCAGAGGCGCTCCCACGATGAAAATGGGTAGTCGGTATGTCTGTTTGCAGATGCAGGCTAAAGCGATCTGACAAACTCGTCGACAGGCTGATAAAGCTATTTCTAACGGCAGTAATACTTTTTGCAAAAATGTCCTTCTCCGTTGTTTTTTCTTTTACTGGTTCAACGTCACTTCTATGGATTCTGTAGTGCTGGGTGGATAGTGTTATGTTAGTCACGGTAGTTCTCCTTTTAGATAACTATGCATAGCTACACTTTATTTATATTTCTTGCTTTCAAAAAATAGCCACCTTCTCCACAACCATTTTTACTCATTGATCTTTATAAATTTTATTTTCCTGATGGATTTTGTTCTTCTGTCACTTAGCCTGTTTTTTTTCGGCGCAAGGTGATCGACTTTTATCGAGGAACATTTTTATCGGGACAATCCTGAACAGGCAAAACATCACTTCAATTCAACTACTGCGTCACACAAAACATTCATGAATATTATTATTTATGCTGATGTTGTTACGATTTTGCCCCCATTCACAGGCTGGCGACCAATTATCCTGCCAGCGAGTTAGCCGCTTTTTCAAAACCTATAAAGTCGCCATGCCAAACCTCTCCGCCACTGTAACCCTTATCTAAATATCAATTAATTAACTGATTTTTATATATTATGACTTTTCATGGCGTTCAGAAAAACTACAAATGAAATGGATTGACTCATCTATTAGTGGTCAAAAAAACGCGCTACGAGAAATAATCAGTAACAATTGCAACACTATTCCAATCATAACGTAAACTATATGATACCAGACGATTATTATTGCTTTTAGGTAACATCTTTGTATGGCTGCTTTTAAGCAACAATACTCTAACACAACATATAACATTATAACTTACAATAGGTTAACAAATGGAATTACAGCTTATGCTTAACCACTTTTTCGAGCGCGTCAGAAAGGATGCAAATTTCAACGCATTTCTAATCGATCTGGAATATAATAATATCGCTTATTACATCTATTTTGTTGCTACCGGTAATGTGAAAATTATCACTCATGCAGGCCACTTCATTTCTATTAAAAGCAATAGAAAGCTGATTAAAGTCAATTCAACACCAAATACGAAATTAATAAAATTGACTTCAGCCAAACACTTTTCGGGGGAACATTCCTATGAAAAATACTGTACCGATCTGGCAACAGCAGGCGTTTTTAAATGGATTGTTGAATTAAACCAAAAAACTCGACAATACTGGTCGAAAGACAACCAATTATTATATATAGAAAATGTGGTCATGCCGCTTTAACAAGCCAGGGTAATAATAGCGTCAGTCGTGACATTCGGCGTGTTACGACTGCGGATTATCCATTTAGAGACCATAATGAGAGTCTGACTACGAGAGTTACCCTGTGCAGTCCGACCGGCGCAGCAACGTTTGACACGATTCCCGACAACAGCATCTCCTGGTGCAGGAGAAATGATTTTCAAAGCGATATCGACTAAAAGCTCAAAATATTTGCCTGCTATTTATATTCTATCTAATTAATACCCTCCAGGAAGTGTGGCATAATTGCAGAATCTGTCAGGATTCCGGGAGCATACCGGAGCGTAATCGAAAAACCATCTGGATGATGTATGAGCACGGATGAAATCAGTTATCAAATTCTTTACCGGTACTATCTGGAAAAGCTATACAGTACCCTTACCAGAAGAGTAGATAACGTGCTGTCATTTGCCCTCGTTTTTCTCGGGGTCGGCGTCACCATAAACGTCGGGAGTCCCTTTATTCTGGGGCCAGGCATTGTGGGTATCACCATACTAAAAAGAGTACTCCGCTTCGGTACGCGATCAGCACAGGCCGACCGGCAGTCCCGCGCCTGGCTGAAACTTTTTAATACTCAGCACCGCTTTCCTTCAGATAAGACACTGTTCCTTGCCTTCACATCGCTTGAGCAAGACGCGAGCGAAGTATGGTCCATGCTTATTGGTCCTGCCATCGTCATGACTGAGACCGCTCTCGGAAAAACGCCCATTGAGCCATTGACGACGGGTGAAAAACTCTGCGCATTTTTGAGTGGCGCGACGAAATCCCTGCCAGCAGATCGCAATTGAACTGTCTTCTAAACGCCTGTGCCAGAAGCGGACGCTGATCATGGTGTGTACAGGCCACCAGTACGATATATTATAAAGCCACCTGATTGCAGCTTTCATAAAACTATGGGTATTCAAATGCAGCAAAGCTATAAACCAGGCTTAATTAAATAATGCCTTTGCGAACCTACTTTAGGAAAGTCCGGTAGCGACATTTGAAGTATATAACCCTGTTTTTCATAAAAAGGGAGAGCCTGGAAGCTAAAGGTATCTACAAGTCCATGAACACAGCCTTTCCGCAAACCTTCTTTTTCGGCCATCTCCATAAGTTTGCTCCCCAGACCGTTGCTCCTTGCAGATTCACTTACCCAAAGATAGTCGATGCAGAGCCACGGACCTTTTCTGTCAGCAATTAATCCGCCTACCATTTCGCCGCTTTCGTTTCTGCAGTAGACCCCAAGCTGCCCATTTTTACTAAAATCGACGAACTGAGCATTGTAGCTTCTTAATCCGGCTAATAGTTCTTCTTTATCAAATTCAGTAACTTGATGTGTGATTTGAATGTCCATACATATCCAATTGAACAAGTTTGCATTTGGAATATAACGTTATAAATAAGTTAATCAAATGTATCAATAGAAAGTTTATTTTTACTCCTGGGGGCAGGCCACGTCCGCTACTCGCTTAAAGCAGACCGTCAGTTGGAGTCTGAGCTGGTACAATTAATGTGCCACTGGTTAGAAATCAGTAATACGATTTTATCAGGCTGATGCTCTGGCCTGTCAGGATTTGAGGTATCCACCCGGTTTACCAGCACCCTGTATTTGGCACCAGTGGAACCAACTTCCCGATCCAGGATATCCAGTACCCACCACCGAACCTTTTTCCCCAAAAGACATGAGCAACCTCAAGCGCCTTGTCTGGATGATAACCACGGCATGAAGTTTGATAACGCGTGGAATCAGGGCGTTTGGTACGCTCTCCGTTCAGCAACTGGACGCCCTTCTCCCCAGCCTTTCAGCGTTGAAAATTTGCCAGCGCTGGGTGAAAAGTGTAGGCGAATTATGAAAATCACTTCTGTCGTTTATACTTCGAAAAGACGTTATCAAAAAAGTGGTTCGCAAGCGCGGAGTTATTAAACCTTTACTTAACGAAATACGCTTTAAGTTGCTTGAATTGCAGCAGAAAGAAAACGACGGCTTGCTGATGCTGGACAAATTAAGCAAGCATGGCATCAATGGACTGATACGCCGTCAATAAAAGGAAGGGTGCATGGACGATCCCGTCACATCACCAATCACAACAGAAGAGCACAAAACAACATTTCACAGCGTAAAGGATAAAACACGATGCCATTTTCAATCAAAAACATATGTTCAGGTCCACAAGGACACTACCCAGAAATCTCCGGACCTATACAGAACAAGCCAGTACCGAGGAATTGCACACTGATCTCAACAACATGCAAAATACAGGAGTATACAGTATTCAGCAGATGTTCCTGCAGTTTTGAAATGCGACCACCCGGTACAGAAGAAAGAACCCCACGACTAAAACTCTCAGCAACGGAGCTCTTATGGCTATCTAAAACAATAGAAACAGAGATGCGCAACACAAAAGAATGAGCCTGTCAGTAATTCTGTGTAACTGCCCAGTTAGTAAAGGTGATCGCTCAGGCGGTCACCGAACTCGATAATAAAACGGCTCATCGCCAGCCGCCAGCTCTGGATCGGCCTACTCCATTTTTTTGACGCATCCTTGATTGCCAGATAAATAACTTTTCGTACTGAGTCATCCGTCGGGAACACCTTGCGTTTCTTAATCGCGGCACGGATCACGCTGTTCAGGGATTCGATTGCGTTTGTCTTGTAGATGGCCTTGCGGATATCCGGCGGATAACTGAAGAGCGTATTGAGGTTTTCCCGGTGCGCACGCCAGCTTTTGCTGATTTGCGGATATTTATCGTCCCGGACTTTCGCGAACGTATCTAGCGCCATCAGAGCCGCCTCTTCGGTCGGGCCTGAGGCCGCTGTTACATATTAATTAAGTGATTTTAACGATTAGAATACGTTATTTTTGATTCTAATAGATTCAATTAGCTATCACTTTCCCTTCCCGTCTTTTGCGTTAAGATGGTCCAGTGCTTCCATCAACTTCGCACTACCGGCGCGCGGCGCGTTATGTAAAATCACAGATTATCCTGCGATCGTGAAAATTCCCCCTGTCGCCGTCGGCGTATTAGCCGCCGGGGGGAGTAGCCAGGTACCTTTCCACGTCAGCCTCGAATGTGAGTCCGGCGCCGTATCCAGCCCCCGTCCAACCATTAGTGCCGCCAATGTCGCAATGGGGTTTGTCGTTAATCAACCCACCGCCGTGGCGGTGGCTCGTCGCCTGGGGATAACCGCATCCGCAGGCGGTCTGTCGTGGCTACTGGACGCCCATTATGGCGACCCCGGCGTAGCTTCCGGAGTGGGAATTCGCATCTATAACGATGCCGGTACGCCGATTAATCTGTTGCCCGATCGTATCAGGACGGGCATCGGCAACGCCCGAGGCTGGTATGGCTATAAAGATTTAACCACACGGGTATCATCCGGTTCAGTAGAAACCTACAGCGGTGATTTTACTGCCTCACTTGAGGCGATCGGCGGACAAACAGTAACAGCAGGAAGCGTTAATGCGCAATTACAGGCATCGCGTCGTAGTGTGTCTGGCATCTATATTACGTTATAAACTGTTTTGCTCTGGTAACCCATTATGTTCTGCGGTTACGTAATGGGTTTTACAAGCTCTGGTGATGAATCTGACTCAGAACAAATTCTTCCAGGTAGCCGTACGGCCAGGAGAAGTAATTTAGAAGCGGATCACAATTTTGTTAATTGATTAGATTTTATCCCAAATGGCGCCAGTATTAAGGTCGCCATATAAAAACATTCTATTACAACGAGTTATCTCCTCCTGCCTCCGCCCCGGCGCAAAGCTATAGTTTTTTCTATCTCCTTGTGAAACAAACAATTATTCTTGCTATGGCGCTGATTAACAATCGTTCGCGGGCAACGTACATTCAGCGAGTTTCAGAGCTTCCTGACGGAATTCAGCCGGTGCTGTTTCTGGGGCTTCTTACTGGTTGATACAGATCCTACCTCTTACTTGAGAATTTACTCATTTAGCCGTATGTCCATTATGGGTGGATAAGATCATTTATCATCGTAAGGGTTGAAAGCGATAAGTTAAACCTGTCCTGGCTCAACAAGGGACCCGACTAATGATGAGCTCTTCATCTTCAAGGCGTTTTATGCCTTCCAGCAAGAATAGACATTAAATCGACAACTGCTGCCAGGTCTTACAGGCGCAGTGGACAATCGTGTGGTAACAGCCTGAGTCATTTATTATTTTTCTCATTCAGCATAACTGCGTCTTCTGATAGAGAAATTTTTATCTAAACATATAAAAAACACAGTGAAGAAAACGCTACTTTTTTCTAGCTAAAAAGCTAAATTAATTTTTTTACGGAGAGGATCTTATGCGCAAGGTGTCGATATCTATATTATTCATGCTAGTTTCACTGACTTGGGGGACTACATGGTTGGCCATGCGAATTGCCGTTGAAACTATCCCTCCAGTGTTTGCAACCGGAATGAGGTTTATGTTTGCAGCACCTTTTTTAATCATCATTGCATGGTTAAGAAAAAAAACACTGTTGTTTCCTCCCGGACAACGATTATTCCAGTTTGTGATATGCATCTTTTATTTTTGCATTCCTTTCTCACTAATGATTTATGGTGAAACCTATGTCAACTCTGGGCTTGCCGCCATTATCTTTGCGAATATGCCTGTGGCCGTTTTGATAGCATCGGTTTTGTTTCTAAATGAAAAAGCGAAACTAATGCAGATCGCGGGCTTAACTATCGCAATCACTGCATTGACGGGGATACTTCTTGAAGAAACGAATACAAGTACAGAGAGTCACTGGCAGGGTATCACTGCGCTTATTTCTGCTGTGTTAATCCATGCCATAATATATACACAATGTAAGAAAAGAAGTTGTACTGTCTCTGTTATCACATTTAATGCGCTCCCGTGCCTTTTAGCTGGGTTGATACTTTCTGCGACAGGATGGTTTTTTGAAAGACCACAAGTATCAACCTTCTCAGTACACTCAATATTAGCTACCCTGTATCTCGGGGCTTTTGCCGGAGTTTTTGGTATCCTGTGCTACTTTGCACTTCAGCAAAAGGCTAATGCCTTCCAGGCTTCGCTTGTATTTCTTATCTTTCCGCTGATTGCGGTAAGTCTGGAAGACTATATTTATGGATATGCTATTTCAACACACTCAATGCTGCTTATTATACCATTAGTTATCGGGATATTTCTTACTCTTGTCGCCAGAAATATCCCTGTAACCAGCCGATGCCGGGATAACTCATCACAGAAATAATCGATTTATAATAACGCAAATAATTCCTGATGCCTTACTGAGCTCCGGCTAATGCGGGGTGGATAAGCTGGAATACAGACCCGGTAATACACAGCGATTATATTAACAAGCAATGTAATAAAGGAGTTTTTTATGTTCATGTTTCTGCCATTCTTGCTTGCACTGAGCGTGGCAATGGGGGCCATAAACAGAAAGGATAAAGTCAGCTACATTCTGTGGGCCGTTTTACTCATCGTCACTATTTTATCATTCATTCATCATATGACCAATTCGCTGACTTTGTCATTTTAAGGAGTGTGTATGAAAACGCATCATCATCCAACAACATTTGTTCATCTGATTAATCAGGTGGGACTCCTTGGGATATGCGTTGCTCTGGTTGTAGCCTTTTATTATCAACTCGTCAGGCATGAGCTGCCTTGTCCAATTTGCTTATTACAGCGGGCTGGCCTCATCATCGCCGGTTTTGGCTTTTTATTTAACCTCTGCTTTGGTCTACGAGGTATACATTACGGGATGGTAATTATTGGCAGTATCCTGACCGGAGTTATGGCATCCCGGCAAATATGTTTGCATATCATGCCCGGTGACACAGGATATGGTTCTGCATTTTTTGGATTACACTTTTATACCTGGACTCTGATTACGTCAATTCTGATTATTATTGCTGTTGCGGTAATTCTGGCAATCAGTAGCATGAATGTTGCATTTCGTTCATTGAATATTAATCCGGACCTGTTCAGTATTGTCGGTTGGGTATTTCTGTTACTGATTACTGCCAACCTTATTTCAACTGTACTGGAATGTGGCGGAGGGGAATGTGCTGCTAACCCGGTCACATATAAGCTACTGTCGAAACAGGATATTGCCTTTCTGAAAACAGGCCTCCTGACGAGGACAGTTCTCCGGTTATGACGCACTTTTAAAATGACTGATTGGTAAATATATAGCAAGCACCTGTCTTGTAGAAATTGGAATGGTTATGGGCTAACACGGAAGTTACAGTAACGTTGAAATGGTGCAATAATAGGAATCAAACTTACAACCTTCGCATTACGAATTAGTAGAATCACATTTAACTAGCTGTTTCAAATACACGTTTCCGCATTCACATTGCTCAACTCAATGGCACATGATGTTAGAAATAGAATAACGCTTCACCATGTTTGACACAAAAATGGCACACCCTATAAAGCATCCACAGCACGTATTTGGGCGGCACGCACCGTGGAAATACTGCATTACCCTAACACAGGGAATTTTCTGTACAGCGTCGGCAGCCCCACATCATAAATAATCGCTACCTGCTGTCGCGGTACTCCTGCCCTAATGAGGCACCCTGCCTGCGCCCATTGCTCCGGCGTCAGTTTTGGCCTACGGCCACCAATGTAGTGGCACTGTAGTGGCACACTGGGTACTGAAGCAATGGCCGCAACTGGCGCTTGATGCTATCAGCCAGATAACCTTCCAGATGGATAACAAACATAGCAGCTATCCTGTCTGTATCGGATTTGTAAAACCAGACGTTGACCATCTTCATCAAGGTTAAAGGAACAAAGAGCTCTTTAAAGTAACTCTTTGTTCCATTACGATAGTTTAAATATGATGTCGCGGCCATTCTGGAGAATGGCCAGTTCCTCATCCCGTTCTGCCAGTTGACGTTTCAGACGGGCGATCTCAGCGGACATCTCCTGCTCGCGTTCAGAAGGAAGAGAGCTGATTTTGCGGTTTGCTTCGCCAGTTGTAGAGCTGTGATTCATACAGGTTAAGTTCGCGGGCGGCAGCGGCCACCCCAATGCGTTCAGCCAGTTTCAGGGCTTCCTGACGAAATTCAGGCGTGTGCTGCTTGCGTGGCTTTTTGGTGGTTGATGCTGGTTTTGTCATATAAGTCACCTCTTACTTGAGAGTTTACTCACTTAGTCGCGTGTCCACTATTACTGGGTAAGATCAAAATCAAGGTTACGAATCTGGTAGACGCCGTCTGTTACTTCAAACAAGCCACTGATATTGATTAGTTGGGACTGAAGCCACAGACCAGGGTTAACAGTGTCAGGAGATTTTTCTCCTTCTTTTATGAAAGCGTACTGCTGTGGATTCCAGATGACATTCCCTTGCTCTCCCTTAATCACCTCTTCAGGTAAACCAGCGATAAAGCCTTTATGGGCATTCGTGAAATCGGTGTTATCAGAGAAAGGAAGTTGGTTATAAAGCGCATCGTTAGCTTGCTTGGTTGAAGCAGTGGCACCTTTTGGGGCTTCCTGTGCAAATAAAGGTGTCAGCGCAGTGGAAGAGAGTAGCCCCGCCAGCGCAAAACTTTTAACGATCAACTTAAGTCTCATTTGTACCCCTCATGTAAAAATGTTCTGTATCACTCAGTCTGATCGATTAATTATCTGTTAATTCAAACAATTAAAGTTATTCCTGGCCATTTTCGCTCTTTTAAATATAATCAAAACGTTACATTTCACTATTTATGGATACAAATAAATCGTATTTTACGTCTGCCAGTTACATCCTCTTTTAGTAAGTGGGGTAAACTCGCTTCCAGTTTCCGGGAGACACTATAATTCTCCCCCCTACTACAGGAATTGTGACTATAAGTTCGTCACTGTGGAGCAAAAAATCATCTCATCAGCCAAAAATGCAGCCTGGCCTGATAGCTTTTCCATTTTTCACCGTGAAGTATCTCCGCACTACACTGGATAGTAATTATTCATTATATGAGGCGATTAAGGATGGGGCAGGATTCGGACGACAGGCGCCGTACCTCCAGTGCTGGAAGGGTATGGCAGGATCATAAAGATATGGTCAGGCAAGCGCTACGTGTAAGTATTCCGTGGTTCACATTTGTGAATATCAGCTTTGCGCTTATCATTTTATTTCGCCACATACTCATCAGTGACTTTGACAAGTCGATCAGTGCACAGACTGGAATACTGCCTTTAATAGACGATATTATGGGCAGTATTATTGTTTTTTCGTTCCTGATACTCCTTTTCATTTACCGCCTTCCGACCAGATTTACTCCTCTTTGTCTGGTGATGCTGCTGATTCTCAGTCTGATGTGGAGCTATTGCAGCTACTGTTTTATTGTCTGGTGGCAGCTGCCTTTTGCCTGGCCTCTCAGTGTCATCCTTATGCTTACCGCGCTGGCTGCGCTTTATTATCATCTGCTAGCGTTGCTACTTTTCATCGTCCCGTTATGGCTGACCGCCCTACTGGCCAGTGTGCAGCTTAACCAGTATGTGAATATCCGGTTTTTATTAGTCTGGCTTACTCTTACCGCCATACTCATTTATGGTCGCTTTATCCTGCAGCGCTGGTTTGATGAAGCCTGGTTGCGTTACCAGGAAAACCGGATGCTTATCGCGCGTCTCGACGTTATGGCTCACCAAGATGCACTGACCGGGACCGCTAATCGACGTTCAATGGAAAGTTTTCTTGGGGATGCTCTCCGCCAGACGGAGCCGTTTGCACTGATCATGCTCGATGTGGACTATTTCAAAAACTATAACGACCATTATGGTCACCAGGCTGGCGATGCCTGTCTGGCAAAGGTGGCCTGTGTAGTGAAGAGGTCGATTCGTACTCCGGCAGACCTGGTGGCACGTTACGGGGGCGAGGAGTTTGTCGTTGTGCTGCCTTCTTCGTCGCTGAATGAAGCAGCACTGGTTGCTCAACGTATTCAGACAAACCTGCGTGAAACCGCACTGCCGCATGCAGCATCTGCGGTTAGCGAAACGGTCACCGTCAGCATGGGCATCACCCTTTCCACAGCCGGTGACACTGTTACCGGCATTATTGCCAGAGCGGACGAGGCCCTTTATCGGGCTAAACAACAGGGACGTAATCGTTGGGTAAAGTAAAACCAGTTGCCCGGTGTTTGATACAGATGATCACCTTGCCATACTCAGATAATTAAAACTGAATATTTGGAAGCAAAAAAGACAGTCGGACTCACG
This sequence comes from Salmonella sp. NW38, assembly GCF_051807745.1. NCBI lineage: Bacteria > Pseudomonadati > Pseudomonadota > Gammaproteobacteria > Enterobacterales > Enterobacteriaceae > Salmonella > Salmonella sp. NW38. The sequence continues at coordinate 92,717 of NZ_JAMMTO010000009.1, forward strand.
GAACCTTTGCGCTGGTACAGCCTGAATATCAGATAAAATTATGTCCAGCCGCAGACAACCAGTTGACAGTGGAATATTCCTGGTGTTGTGAACAAGGCGACATTCACAACACGACTGTGCTCACGGAATTCAAATGCCGAACGGGTGATTACGATATTCACTACCTCTGCAAAGTTATATTATTCGATTTTCATGCAGATTTCGCCTCCCGGTAATGTCCCGGATAAAATGCCAGTACCCTTTGCATCGTCACGCTGTTCCGGCACTCCGTACAGATAACGTTTCTGGTCCGGTCGTAGGAACTCACGACACCTTCCGGCGTTTTCAGAAAGCGGGTAATCCTGGCATCTTCACGTTTCTGCTTCCAAAGCAGGAAAGCCTGTTCCGAAGGAAAAATACCGCTTCTCCCGGCCTGATACAGATCCCCACAACTTTCCGCCTTTTCCAGGTAGTGGCGGGCTGTAAAAATGGTTAACCTTGTTATCTTCCGCAGCTCTCCAAACGTCATCCGACCGTGTGTTCGTACCAGTTCCGTCAGGCGCTTCTGTATTTCAGCTTTCTGCGCCGGTGTGTAATTTCTGCTCATAAGTCCCCCCTGTTAAAGCCTTCCCGCCGCCTTACGCCGTCTAAATTCTTCCATCATCAGTTGTGCCGGGGTTGGCCCTGCCAGATGACGCGGCTCTGCCAGTTGACGGCGTACCGGCGGTAGCCACAACGGAAATCCGAAAAGTTCCGGCGCTGTGTGACTGTGACACCATGAGTTTTGTCAGCGCCATCATTCAGTGTTCCCAGCTTGGGCTGGAACCCGGCGGCGCGCTCGGTCATGCCTATCTGCTGCCGTTCGGAAACAAAAACGAAAAGTCAGGCAAAAAAACGTTCAGTTAATTATTGGCTACCGGGGAATGATCGACCTTGCCCGCCGTTCCGGACAGATTGCCAGCCTTTCCGCGCGCGTTGTCCGTGAAGGTGACGATTTCAGCTTCGAGTTTGGTCTGGAAGAGAAGCTGGTACACTGTCCGGGTGAGAACGAAGATGCACAGGTTACTCATGTCTATGCCGTTGCCCGCCTTAATCGATCGCTGCCGACTGGTAAGCCGGACTGATTTCATGAGCAGTGCCGGAATCAGGAAAATAGCCCGACCGGGAATATTCATCCGGATGGATTGACAAAGACATTTGTAAAAGCAAGAAAAGCCTCCGGCGTTAACTTCAGCAATAATCCACCGACATTTCACGAGATCCGAAGTCTGGCCGAGCGGTTGTACAAAAACGAGCACGGCGAGGTGTTCGCCCAAAAACTACTGGGCCACCCCTCAGAGAACACCACGAAACGCTATCTCGATGAGCGTGATGATAAAGCTTATATGATGCTCTAATACTCCAATTTTCGTTGTGAAATAAATGTTAAATTTAATTTGATTGTGATATAACCAAAAAGACCGGAATACAGAAATTCGAGGAAATTTCGAGGAATTTCGAGGGGAAACACATAACCCATTGATTTATAATCGAAATAAAAATAGATCGAATACGATTCCTGTTTACGGCAACAATTGATTTTTCTCTTTAAATTCATAACATTACATATTAACTAAGTGATTTTAACGATTAGAATACGTTATTTTTGATTCTAATAGATTCAATTAGTTATCACTTTTTATGTTTTAATTCGGACATATTTCGAACCATTTTGCGTATAAATCCTCCGACCAAACAAACTCACTGCCCATATATCACTCGACCTCTTCCACTGGGGGACTCCCGATGCCAAATACCCATGTAGACGAAGGCTTAATAGTGATGCCAACAAAAGCGATCGCGAAAAGTTGAACAGGTGGCTAGTTTCAGATTAAACACATTGGTTAGTCATCCTGAACAAGTAAAATCCGCCGCAACTGGCAACCATTCAATACTCGCACTATCGAACGATCGCCAGCTTGCCGCAGCTCGTTCTTGCATACGATGTGGCTGCGGCACCGATCATACCGGGCAGTCGTCAAACCTCCGGGATCGCGCATCGTCAACGATGCAGGTGATCGTGAACAAGATATAGTTTTCCACAGTTCGTACAGGATAGGCTTCCTTATTGCTGCCTTCGCAGTGACAGTAACTGTCCCTGTGTTTTCACATCCTAACCTACCATGTCCCCGATAAGTTAAGTATATGAGCGTATAGGAGCTTTTCGACCATGGGCACAACCTCTAAATCTGAAGGGAGTTCATCAATAGATACAATAATGAACGTTTATTTAAAGATCTTTGTAGTCAGTCCCTGTTAGGTTGTCGTGACATAAGAATATCGCTTAATTTTGAATATAGGGAAATATAATTGATTATAAATGTTGGACATGTAGCTACAGAAAAATTCGACACAACTGGAGTGAGCGCCTGTAACAACCAACAGAGTACTTCAGTTGATTTATCCTCCTGTATTATTAATGCTGCTTCAGAATGTACCGTTTTTGTCAGAACAATAATAAAGAAATCGGACAGTTATGATGCTATGCAAATTGACAGGCTTAAAATTGATACGCAGGAAAAATACGACGCTCTTAATTTACAAAGAGAACATCACAAGAAATTTCTGCAAGCTATAAAAGCAAACTCTTTTGACAGAGCTATGGCTGAAAGACCAGAAAACCCAATATCTCTGAGTCTAATATATTCTTCCATTGATTCAATAAAATATAACACAGGGAACTGTGCTGATATGTCGCTAATTTTAGGTGCGATTATTGCAAAATATATACCACAAAGACTAACCGGAATAGGATTTTCGAAAAATAGTGTATTTGATGCCAGAATAAGCACATCCCTTATGTATAATAGCGCGTCAGGAGGGAATCATGTGGTCGTTTTTTTGACTTTTACTGATTCAAAAGGAATATCGGAATATATACTTGACCCTTGGCTAGATGCGCGCATTTTCAAAAAGGAAGAGTCATATGAAATTTATAAAAACAATAGCAGTGAATATATTAATGAAAATCATTGCTTCGAAGCATACGATAAATACACTGCTATAATGAATAGCGCAGAATATATAGACGCCATAACAAAGACAATAAATCTTTTATATAGAGTTAATCTTGATGAAATTCAATTAACCAATCCATTTAAGTTTATATAATTAACTCTTATGGATGATTAAAGGAGTGTTATTTTCCCATGAATGGCATCAAAGGCATGTTACTCGCCGGAAATTTTCTGTACAACGTCGAAACGCCAACATCATAAATAATCGCTACCTGCTGTTACGGTACTCCGGCCCTAATGAGGCGCCCGGCTGCTCCCATTGTTCCTGTGATTATTATTTAATAACGATTACGAAAGCAAAAACTCAACTAACTGAATTAAATAGAATTAAACAAAAGTGACATATAAAAATGTACTTAATTATGTACTTTTGAAATCGTCAGCATACGATCTGCTGATCAACATACGACGTTACATCACAATAGTGAACTGTACGACCTATAAACACGATTACAGTCAGTTCTGACTAAACAGCAGGCAGCCTACCAAGGCACGCTCTTGCAAACAACGTGACTGCGGTAATCCATCACATCAGAAATGTGAAAAATCAGGGTGAAAATTTAATTGAAGCTGTCACTTAACCCGAAGCAGGTCTTCATAGCGGATGGTATATCGTGGCGAGAGGATCTCCCGTTTAATATACCACTATTATTGGATTCCCTGCCCAGTAAAGGTTACAGGCGCAATGGAGAGAAGACAATCTCATCTGTAGTCTACTGATCAAACATTAGGGTAAGAGTAATGAAAAAAGTATATTTTATGTTTTTTATCTTGTTGTCACTTTCAAGTATTTATTCCGCGATGGCAAAACCCTGGCAGGAGATTAAAGAAAGCAAAGAGTTACGTGTGGGGGTGCCTGGTGACTATGCTCCCCTCGCATTTCACAACAGACAAAATAAATTAATCGGTTTTGATATTGATATGGCATATTCACTGGGCAAAGCTCTGCACCTGAATATCCTGTTTGTACCTAGCAGTTGGTCTACGCTGTCAGCTGACCTGGCTGCAGACAAATTTGATATTGCAATGGGAGGGGTTACAGAAACTCCCGGCAGAAGAAAACAGTTCGCACTTTCTTCTCCGGTACTTAAAAATGGGAAAATAGCGCTGACGCAATGTAACAGGATTAATGACTTCAAATCTCTTGGAGATATTGACCGTAAGGGCGTGCGGATTGTTGTTAATCCAGGTGGTACAAATCAGGACTATGTTGACAAGCATATCAGGTATGCAGATGTTATTCACGAAAGAGATAATGATGCCACTCTGCAGAGGATTCGTGAACGCAGCGCTGATGTCATGTTTACCGACTTGCTCGAAGGTACTTATTACCAGAACAAAGAGCCAGGTGTCTTCTGCGTATCAACCAAGAGTATCCTCCCCGACACTGCCAACAATAAAGTCTATATGATGGCGAAGTATAATCAGTATCTTCTTGACGCTGTAAATAGCTGGTTATCTGATGAAAACAGAATCATACTTGCCAGAAAGTGGCAGATAAATCCAGAGTAGCTGCCACAAAGTTTTGACAAGCACCATTGCCGACTGACGAACAGAACTGGCGCGGGGTGAAAGCAGTGACGACGATAAAGCCAGCCAGGCTAAATGGATGGCTTATATCAGGAAGCTTAAAACGCTGGATTTAACAGGCGTTTCAGATGAGGCCACCTTCACAGTAATCAGATGGTCTGCATTACCACAGTAATACTACTAACTTGCAGTTTTTTAGGCGTTAATTTGGTTCTGGTATCTACACGAGTTCATTCAGATACAAGTAAATTTTCTGTAGAGAATGAAAGTTACCATACTTATTATTCCATTTTAAAAGTAAATACTTGCTTAACAATCAGTAGACAGACAAGAAAAATTTTCGCCTCTGCTTTATCCTGGTAAAAGGATTGCGGTAAAAATTAAGAAGGAAGCATAACTCTCAACTATGTGGATAATATTATGAATAAATTTAACAGTGTATTGTTAGCGCTGGTTTTTGCTATATCAGCCATAACATTTTCTTCATCTGCAATGGCCACTGAAAGCGGTAACAAAGGATTCCCGGGCATTTCGTTTCCGTGGTGTAAAATCTGGCCGGCAGGTATATCAATCCCAGAACTACCAGAGGGTAAAATATGCTGGTAAACGAAACAACCTTTTATTAACCTGGGTGATTAATTACCGTGTAAACAAGTAATTTGTGATATATGGATAATTAAAGTACCACAGTAACGACTACAGACTGGCTGGTTTATCCGGCCAGGAGGGGGCAGATATATCCACCCTGTTTACCATTACGCTGTAGAGTTCCCATGCCTCCAGCCGTTTAATCTCGTCATCTGTGGCAAATCATTCACAGTATTTACGTTCTTTCCCATACATTCCCCTGCCAAACCACCTGACCGCCAGATACATCACAATCCGTTTCCACTTCGGCACGCCAGGCACGGTCATTCCATCAAGGAATATCAAATCGGCTTCTTTTTTCGTGCGCGGCGCATTGTCGTAAAGGTAGTCGTGGATTATTGCCGCTTTAGCGTATTTGCCGTCTGGCGGCATGACTGACCAGAAGATGCGTGGAACGGTGGCGAGATCAGTTACAAATCCGGCTGGTACGCTGATTACGTCGCTGTTGTCGTCGCTGAGGTAAAATTCAAAAGGTTCATGTACACGCCAAAGGTAGTGGCCAGGCATTTCAAGAATGGCCGGGGTTGTGAAGCAGCTCATAATACATTCCTTAACGGTTTTCCGGCCAGCCAACCACGTAATCCAGTACAGCCTGTGCGTTGGTGAGACTGTTCACTTCGTCCTTCATCTGCCGCTGGCGTTCGTGTATTTTAAAACCCACCAGTACCATGTTTTGTTGCATAGCGGCTTCGAGTTTAATCAGTTCGTCTGCGCTCATTGGCACATCGATGTTATCTGCATCCGTCCAGAAGAATCCTGGCGGTAGCGCTCCCTGTTTTGCCACCGCCGTTACTGGCGACAGTCGGTCCTGCGACGCTTTACCGCAGCCCCAGTGGTGATCATTCAGTGTGAACGGGTAGTTACCGTTTTCCTGCGCATTACGCCACGCATTAATCTCAGCGTATTTCTGACCGAGTACGGTCGCAAGGTCAGCCACCCACTGACCGTTTTCAAATTTATCTATTGGTGATGTGGGGGCCTGTGTGGTAGTGTTCTCCGGTAACGGGCCGGGTTTTGAAATATAAATCGGGTTGCCGGTTTGCGTGTCGCACACTGTTTCGCCGCGATGGTCTTCGTTCAGACTCCACGTTTCGGTTTCAGAGTCAAATACAGCAATATGACTGGCCGGAATATCAGGAGGGGCAATATCGGTACAGTTTGACGGTAATCTGGTATGTGGCGCTACCGTCGGCAATATCCAGTCCGGCAGTGCCTGTCACCATTACCGAAACATTACTGCCTTCACCGGCACTCCAGACCTGCGCGACGATACGGTAATGCTCCTGGATATTTTGTGTCTGCGGTAACAGTGAACAGTCCAGATACAACGAACTCAGTTCCGGATCATCCCCGGTACCGGCGATAATCCCTGTGTTCTGGTCGTTAACACTGGCTGTGATGGCCTTCTCCCTGAAATACCGCTCCATAGCATTTAGCAACTCATCCGGTTTACGGTTACCGATGAATGAGGTTGATATCTGTTCGCTCATCCCTGGCTGCTGCCCGGTCTGGCTATCCCCGGCGCAGCTTCTGCTGTTAAATCAGATGAAACAGAACGCACCGACGGTGCTGGCCCCTCTGCAGGAGAAAACGGGATAGACCGCTATGACGTGTTACTAAAACGACGGGATTTAGCGGCCAACACATACAAAATTCGCGGCAATCAGTTAGCGACCGTGCGCGAAAAAATGGGGAAATGATATTGGCAGAGGTGACCACGCGGCATATTGCTGAGTATCCGGAGTCATGGATCGCGGAAGGTAAAAACACGATGGCGGGGGCGATGAGGTCTGTACTATCTGACATTTTTCGTGAGGCAATTGTGGAAGGAAGAATAACAACGAATCCGGTGGAAGCAACCCGGTTACCAGAGATTAAGGCGGCCAGGGAACGCTTGCAACTGGAAACGTATAACGCCACACGAGCGGCAGCAGAGCATATGCCTGCATGGTTCCCTCTCACGATGGATTTAGCGCTCGTTACTGGTCAACGTAGGGAGGATATCGTAAATATGAAATTTAGTGATGATTTTGACAACCGCTTATACGTAACTCAGATTAAAACCGGAATGAAAATAGCCATTCCCCTCTCCCTGACACTTCAGGCAACGGGGTTACGTCTGGGAACGGTAATCGATCGCTGCCGGCTGGTAAGCCGAACTGATTTCATGATCAGTGCAGGAATCAGGAAAAATAGCCCAACCGGGAATATTCACCCGGATGGGCTGACAAAGAAATTTGTAAAAGCCAGAAAAATTTCAGGCGCTAAATTTAGTGATAACCCACCGACATTTCACGAGATCCGTAGCCTGGCTGGTCGGCTGTACAAAGACGAACGCGGCGAGGAGTTCGCTCAAAAACTACTGGGCCACACCTCAGAGAACACCACGAAACTCTATCTCGATGAACGCGATAATAAAGCTTACGTGATGCTCTGATTTTGTTGTAAAAGAAATGTTAAACTGGATTTGGATGTGATATAAACAAAAAGACCGGAATACAGAAATTCGAGGAAATTTCGAGGAATTTCGAGGGGATACACATAACCCATTGATTTATAATCGAAATAAAAAGAGACCGAATACGATTCCTGTATTCGGTCCAGGGAAATGGCTCTTGGGAGAGAGCCGTGCGCTAAAAGTTGGCATTAATGCAGGCTAAATCGCCTTGCCCTTTAAGAATAGATGACGACGCCAGGTTTTCCAGTTTGTGACGAAGGTGATTGAAAAAACCTGGCGTTTTGTCTGTCATCAGAGATAAAAAAACCGTAAGCCTTTTCGTGAAGGTTTACGGTTTTTTATTAAAAATCAGTCAGCTATTGGATGGATCACAAAGCTTTTGCGCACGTTCGATAAACGGCGCCAGACTCATTTTCTCACCGGGCTTCGCCGGGTTATCGATTTGAATGACAGCGATAGGCTGAGCGCGCGTTTTACCCTCCGCTACTTGCTGTTCGGCAATGGCATTCAAGGGATACTGCACCAGAGTACTGGGGTTGATCACATAGAGCGCCTGGCCAGGTCGACAGGTCAACATGACCTCTTCCCGATTAAACGCCCACTTGTCTTTTCCTACTTCAAAACGACTTACGGTAATCACCTGCGGCGCCGCCAACGCTACGCCCGAAGTGGCCAGCAGAAGCGCCGGAAGGAGTATTTTTTTCATTCGTTATGCCAGTCCATCAGAAAGGTTCGAGGGTTGCAAACAGGCTGACGATCGCCAGAACTATGCCTCCAACTCCCCATTCAATTTGCGTCATCCTGACAAACCATAGGTCAGTCCGGGGATTTTCCTGTCGCATACGTGGTACGAGAACATACCGATTCGTCAGCGCAATTGCTACCATAAGCACCACCAGCGCACATTTTAACAAAAGCAACTGTCCATAGGTGGTCTGCCAGATAGCGGTAAATCCCGTGATAAATAGCGTGTTGCCAATGCCTGTGAGCAATACGCCCGCCACAAAAAAGTGACCATAACGAGAAAAACGCATCATGGCGCTAATGGCATGTTGACGCCAGCGTCCCTGAGCCATGCGCATACAATAAACCACTGGCAACAGCCCGCCAAACCAGGCTGCGGCACAGAGCAAATGCAGAGCATGGTTAATTTGCTGTAATGTTCCCGCTACACCATCGCGCATCGTCGCATGTCCAACGCCTGCCAGCAGGATAAACTGAGCAACGGTTAGAATAAGAAGCCGTCGTTGCATTTTTACCGGCGCAATGACTACCACCACCAGCGTGACCAGCGCGAGGATAATTTGCCATATCCAGACCGCGCCAAAGCGGGTTTGCAGTACCGCGCCCCACACCGAGACGGAAAAAACATCGGGCCAGCCGCCGCCCATAAGTCCGCCCTGAATCGCCAGCATGAAAGCCGCGCTGATAACGCTCCAGGCGGCGGCATGTCGTTGCAGATGTAAAAATCGACGCGTCATTAAACGACGAATTGATGCGGGTGCCAGCCAGGCGCCGTAAAGCGCGCAGCCGTAGACCAGCATCAAACTAGCAAAATGAATAAATCGGAGAGTTATCCAGACGAATGTCAGCATCATTTATTTCACGCTGAAGGTGTATTTCCCTTTTGTTTTATGCCCATCCACCGACACAACGTGCCAGTCTACCGTGTAAGCGCCAGATTTTAACGGCTGCTCAAGCGGGATAATCAACTGCGTTTTATCCTGTTCATTTCGCTTTGCCGGGCGCGTTTTGATGAGCTCTTGCTGAGGGCCTGTAATGGTTGCGCCGCTGAATCCTGGCTCAATCCCTTCAGAAAAATTCAGGGTCAGCGCCTGTGGCGAGGCCGTAACGGCAGCATTCGCCGCTGGATACTGATGCGTCAGGTGCGCATGTGCCCAGGCCGCTGGCGTCGCAAATGTCGATGCCAACAGCAGTAAAGCTAAACGTCGCGATGGTGCAGAAGAAGCCATATTCACTATTCCTTTTTGTTATACCTACGTTACAAAGAATAACCTTCAACAATCAATGAGTCGAGGATCATCATTTCCATCTTGCCATTACCGCGGACTCTTAGTACCTTCTGGCGGCAACAAAAAAGGAGACGCGTATGAAAACGAATCTGGCTCAGCTTGAACAAGCGGAAATGGATAAAGTCAATGTGGACCTGGCGGCAGCCGGGGTAGCATTTAAAGAGCGCTACAATATGCCAGTTGTCGCGGAGGTGGTCGAACGTGAGCAGCCAGAGCATCTACGCGCCTGGTTTCGCGAGCGGCTGATTGCCCATCGTCTGGCTTCCGTATCACTATCCCGACTCCCTTACGAACCCAAAGTTAAATAAAAATTATATAACGTTACACTTCCTTACATGCAGACGACTACATTATAAGGCGATTCTTAACCTATGCTTTTTAGAATGGCTGTAGAGACTATGAAAAGGAAGTCATTATGTCCTCCTGGAAAATTGCTGCTGCGCAGTATGCGCCCCTGAACGCCTCGCCGGCGGAGCATGTTGCCCATCATCTGGAATATATTGAGCTTGCGGCTCGTCAACAGTGCGAACTGCTGGTCTTTCCGTCACTGTCGCTATTAGGCTGCGACGAAAGAAATAAATCGTTGCCCGCCCCGCCTGACGAGGCGCTTTTACAGCCGCTCACTCATGCGGCCGATACTCACCATATGACTATCATTGTGGGTATGCCTGTTGAGCATAACTGCCGCTTCGTAAAAGGCATCGCTATTTTTGCCCCATGGCTAACGTCGCCGCTCATGTTTCACAAAAGTCATGGCGCCTGTATTGCCAGGCAGCGAAGCGCTATCAACGTGGTGGATGAGCAGCCAGAAGGTGGTGATATAGATCCCTCATTTACGTTATTCACAACCAGTCAATGTCTTAACGAGCCTGAACTCCATGCCTCTACCTCACGCTTACAACGTTTTTCGCATAAATATGCGCTGGCCGTACTGATGGCCAATGCCTGTGGCAGTAGCGCGCTGTGGGATGAAAGCGGGCAACTTATTGTTCGTGCCGATTGCGGTTCGCTATTACTGACGGGTCTGCGCACAACCGAGGGTTGGCAAGGCGATATCATTCCATTACGCTAAGGTCTTTCGGTGAGGAATGAATCATGTTGCGGATTATAGACACGGAAACCTGCGGGCTGCAGGGCGGGATCGTAGAGATAGCCTCTGTTGATGTCATTGATGGCAACATTGTCAATCCCATGAGTCACCTGATACGCCCCGATCGCCCTATTACGCCGCAGGCGATGGCGATACACCGTATTACCGAAGCCATGGTTGCCGATAAGCCGTGGATTGAAGATGTCATACCGCTTTATTACGGTAGTGAGTGGTATGTCGCTCACAATGCCAGTTTCGACAGACGCGTATTACCTGAATTGCCGGGTGAGTGGATCTGTACCATGAAGTTGTCGCGACGCCTGTGGCCGGGAATAAAATACAGCAATATGGCGCTCTATAAATCGCGCAAACTAAGCGTACAAACGCCGCCGGGGCTGCATCATCACCGGGCGCTTTATGATTGCTATATCACCGCCGCCTTGCTGATTGATATTATGCGAACCACCGGCTGGACCGCGGAAGAAATGGTCAATATCACGGGCCGTCCTGCGCTGTTAACCACTTTCCCGTTCGGTAAATACCGCGGTAAGGCGGTATCTGAAGTCGCAAAACGCGATCCGGGCTATTTACGCTGGCTTTTTAATAACCTTGATAATATGAGCCCGGAACTTCGCCTGACGCTTAAACACTACCTGGAAGATGTTCAGGCTGACGAGCAACGCAGCAATGGAACACCACAATAACCCGAGACGCTCACAAGCCGTTGCGGGCGCGCGTCTATGCGCTATGTAAGGTTCCCTGCGCCAGGCCGATTAAAAAGGCGAACTCCAGCGCGACGCCTTCGTAGGATTTAAACCGCCCCGACTTACCACCGTGCCCGGAGTCCATATCCGTACATAACAGCAGCAGACGTTGGTCCGTTTTTAGCTCGCGTAATTTTGCCACCCACTTCGCCGGTTCCCAGTATTGCACCTGGGAATCGTGCAATCCTGTCGTCACCAGCAGGTGCGGATAGTCCTGCGCTTTGACATTGTCATAAGGACTATAGCTTTTCATATAGTCATAATACTCAATATCCTGCGGGTTCCCCCACTCTTCAAACTCTCCTGTCGTTAGTGGGATCGACTCATCCAGCATCGTGGTTAATACATCAACAAAGGGTACCTGGGCAATAACGCCGTGGAAAAGCTCGGGGCGTTCGTTGATAGCGACGCCCATTAACATTCCGCCCGCGCTCCCGCCCATCCCGTAACACAGCGACGGCGAACCGTAACCCAGTTTTAATAAGGCATCGCAGGCATCAAGATAATCATTAAAAGTATTCCGCTTTTTGAGGAACTTGCCATCTTCATACCACTGCTGCCCCAGCTCACCGCCGCCGCGAACGTGTACGATTGCGTAAACAAAGCCACGATCCAGCAAGCTCAGTCGGCTGCTGCTGAAGTCGGCGTCAATACTGGAACCGTAAGATCCGTAGCCGTAAACCAGAAGCGGATTTTGCCCTTTACGAAAATACTTCTGATGATAAACCAGCGATACCGGCACTTCGACGCCGTCGCGCGCGGTGATCCACAGGTGTTCGCTCTGATAACAGCCAGAATCAAACCCAGGCACTTCCGTCTGTTTAAGTACCCGTCGTTCTCCGGTATCCATATCCAGTTCAAACAAGGTATCTGGCGTCGTCATTGAAGAATAGCCGTAACGCAGCCGGGAGGTCTCAGGTTCGGGATTATAGGCAAGCCACGTCACGTAAGCCGGATCGTCAAAGGCAATGCCTATCACTTCACGGGTTTTACGGTTAATTTGCCGCAGGCTGGTAAGCCCCCGTTGACGCTCTTCGACCACTAACCAGTCGGTAAACAGGGTAAACCCTTCCAGCATAATATGCTCGCGCGGAGGGATCAGCTCTTCCCAGGCGTTTTCATTGCGCACGCGGGTACGGTACAACCCAAAGTTTTTACCGTTCCGGTTAGAACGCAGGTAAAACTTATGTTGATAGTGATCGAGACTATATTCGTGGTCTTTGCGACGCGGTAAGAATGAAAACGGCTCGGCATCGGCCAGTTCCGCGTCAAGTAACAGCACTTCGCTAGTGGTGGCGCTGGCAAGATGAATCACCACATAATGCTGCGAAGTGGTTTTATGCAGGCTGACATAAAAGGTATCGTCTTTCTCCTCATATACCAGTTCATCTTGCGATGACGGAGTGCCAATCGTGTGCCGCCAAACCTGATAGGGCAGCAGCGTCTTCTTATGCTTACGCACATAGTAAAGGGTCAGGGAATCATTGGCCCAGACAAATTCAGGCGCAACGTTATCCAGCAGTTCCGGATACCAGTTACCGCTTTCGAGGTTACGAAAACGCAACCCATACTGACGACGGGATAAATAATCTTCTGCCAGCGCCATGATGGTATTATCCGGCGTAATGGCAAGTCCGCCGAGCGTATAAAATTCGCTGTGCGCGGCCCGCTGGTTCGCATCGAGCAAGGTTTCCCACACATCCCACTCTTCGCTTAACGCCGATTGTCGTTGATAGATGGCATATTCGCAGCCGGGTTCATAGATATAACGGTAGCGATAGCCGTTTTTCACATACGGAGCGGAAACTTCTCTGGGCGGGATACGATCGATAATTTCTTTTAGAATGCGGTCCTGTAACGCCTGCTGAGAGGACATGACCTTCCGGCCATACTCATTTTCCTGATGCAGGTAATCAAGGACTTCCGGCTGCGAGCGAGTGTCATCTCGCAGCCAGTAATAATTATCAATGCGCGTATCGCCATGTACGGTCATGGCATAGGGAATTCGATTGGCTTTTGGCAACATGTCGTTTTTTCTTTTGCGTTAATATTTGTTATATATCACGCGGCAAACACAGCGGCGTAGCATGGTAGTCCCGGTCGCTCACCTCGGTAAGCGCCTGAGATGTCACTGCTTCGCCGCTATCCTGCAACATGAATGACGTAAACTATCCATCCTATAAGGGTGGCAAAAGACACGCATGATGCAAGCGAAACATGTTACTTAATGGCAGGTTATCAGCCTGGTAACGCCTGTTTTTGCTGCTGCAAGTCCTGCTCGATACCGTCCCGAACCTCCTGAGGAATTTTTAGTGCGTCTCCTAACGCATTCAGATAGCTACGTTCCATAAAGTGGTCAATATCAATGGCGGCGCAGCTCAGGAAGTAGATTTCCAGGGCTTCTTCTTCATTGCGAACGCCCTGTGCCAGACGTTGTGGATCAAGCGGCTGCTCAATAGCTTTCTCGATAAACACACGCCCTTGCTCTTCTACACCTGATTCTCGCAGTTGGTGCTCAATCGCCGCGCGTTCTTTGGCATCAATATGCCCATCGCTTTTTGCAGCAAAAACCAGCGCCAGGATCAGTCGCTCAGTGCGAACATCCAGCGGCGTACTTTGGCTGCCGAATTGCGGCTCCCCCTGATGCGCGGCGCGTACTTTATCTTTGTACTTATTCCACAATACGGAACCCGCCACCGCGCCGCCGCCCACCAGCAAAGCGCCAGTACCGTATTTGGTTAATAATTTGCGCGAAGACTTATTGGCGACCAACAGTCCAGCCAGACCGCCCAGCGCGCCGGGAACCAGCAGTTTATTTAACCCCTGTTCACCGGAAGGCGATGCGGAAGCGCCTTTTTGCCCAAGAAGTGATTGTAATTGGTTCAACCAGTTAGCCATAGTACCCCTCAAATACAGACCAATAATGGTCAAGCGTACCTGAGGGGATGTCAGGAATTGTCTGTTCCAGCAAAAGAAGCGCAAATTACGCTGCTAGCGGGGCTTATATTCCGCCTTGCCGGCTTTGCAATCAACGATGACCTGATAATGAATATCGGCGCTTTTACCGCGAACGGTTAGCGGAACTGTCCATTTATCATTTTGACCCACAACGTCCTGCACATTAACCCACGCGACCGGGTCAGCCTGCCCGACCTTTTTTTGGTCGTCTGCCCACCGCACGATACGATTTTGCTGGTAGTCGCGCTTCACGCTTGCCGCAATCCCGGCGGCATCCAGCCCTTCGCACTGCGGAAACTTAACCGATTTACTCTCGGTGGATGCCGCAAATGCCGATACGCTGGCGGATAACAACAGCAGGCTCAACAACGCTCCTCTTTTATTCATACTTTTCTCCTTAGCACAATGATTCAGGAAAAGCATGGTACAAAACGCCGGGAGCGCAAGTGTGGGTTCAGGCGGCTTGCTTTTTCGTTTTACTCGCGGCGTCCTTTTCAACCGCCTGCGGAGAAGGCAACTTACCGGTTTTGAGGATAGTGCTTAACACCTCTTTATGTTCCGCCAGCCACAGCGACAACGCCTCGCGCTGTCCATCTTCCAGCACGACTGGCGACTGCTCAAGCCAGGTATCAAGAAGATCGGCAGTATCGAGCATTTTATCCCAGGCGTCGGCTTCCTTTTTACTGGTAAATGACATCTTCTCCTCACCCTCGCGAATGACTACGTATTTAACTTCAACCGCCATTTTGCAGCCCCTTATTTACCTGTGTTTATATACAGTATATTGCAAGGCAGCAAGAAAAGCAATCTATTCGAAAAGACATACGCAAACGTTTTCGTATATACTGCGCGCAGGTAAATAAGGGGACAGAAATATGACGCTATTAGGCACTGCGCTGCGTCCGGCAGCAACGCGGGTGATGTTATTAGGGGCAGGAGAATTGGGAAAAGAGGTGGCGATTGAATGCCAACGCCTGGGGATCGAGGTTATCGCCGTCGATCGCTATCCTGATGCTCCCGCCATGCATGTGGCTCACCGTTCACACGTCATTAATATGCTGGACGGCGAGGCGCTACGTCATGTGATTACAGAGGAAAAACCGCATTATATCGTGCCGGAAATAGAAGCGATCGCCACCGATACGCTGCGCGAGCTGGAGGGCGAAGGGCTGAATGTCGTGCCTTGCGCCCGTGCAACGCAGCTCACGATGAACCGCGAAGGGATCCGTCGCCTGGCCGCAGAAGAATTAGGACTGCCGACATCGACGTATCGCTTTGCCGACAATGAGGCCAGTTTTCATGATGCGGTAGCCGCAGTGGGTTTTCCTTGCATCGTCAAACCGGTCATGAGCTCTTCCGGCAAAGGCCAGAGCTTTATCCGCTCGGCCGAACAGCTCGCGCAGGCATGGGAGTATGCTCAACAGGGCGGACGCGCTGGCGCGGGTCGCGTGATTGTGGAAGGCGTGGTTAAATTTGATTTTGAAATTACGCTGCTCACCGTTAGCGCCGTCGATGGCGTGCATTTCTGCGCGCCGGTCGGTCATCGTCAGCAAGATGGCGACTATCGCGAATCCTGGCAGCCACAGCAGATGAGCGAACTGGCGCTGAAGCGGGCGCAAGAGATTGCCCGTCATGTGGTACTGGCGTTAGGCGGTCATGGCCTGTTCGGCATTGAACTCTTCGTCTGTGGCGATGAAGTCATTTTCAGCGAAGTCTCCCCTCGCCCGCACGATACCGGAATGGTCACGTTGATTTCTCAGGATCTCTCTGAGTTTGCGCTGCATGTGCGCGCCTTTCTGGGAATGCCCGTAGGCGCTATTCGCCAGTATGGTCCCGCTGCCTCGGCCGTGATTCTGCCGCAGCTTACCAGTCAAAATGTGACGTTTGATAATGTTCACGCGGCGGTAGGGGCCGGAGTGCAGGTACGGCTGTTTGGTAAGCCTGAGATCGACGGCACCCGTCGTCTTGGTGTAGCGTTAGCGACAGGTGAAAACGTTGAAGAAGCGGTGATAAGAGCGAAAAAGGCCGCCAGCCGCGTGACGGTAAAAGGCTAATGCGCCATCGCCTGATGGCGACGTTAGCGCATTTTTATCAGACCTGCCTGATCGCCACTCGTAAGCCCGATAAGCAAGCGCCATCGGGCATTTAACGGCTTACTGCTTCGCGCCTTCTACCGCTTCGCGCGCCAGTTTGGTGATGCGATCGTAATCACCCGCTTCCAGCGCGTCGGCCGGCACCAGCCAGGAACCGCCGATGCACAACACGCTTTTCAGCGCCAGATAGTCACGATAGTTTGCCGGAGAGATGCCGCCGGTTGGGCAGAAACGCACCTGAGAGAACGGACCGGCAATCGCCTGCAACGCTTTAGTGCCGCCATTCGCTTCCGCCGGGAAGAATTTGAACTCTTTCAGACCATAGTCCATGCCCAACATCAGTTCAGAAACGGTGCTAATACCGGGAATCAATGGGATAGTGCCTGCCGTCGCGGCTTTCAGCAGTGGCTCAGTCAGTCCCGGGCTAATCGCAAACTGCGCACCCGCTTCCGTCACCTCCGCCAACTGCTGCGGATTGAGAACGGTTCCGGCGCCGACAATCGCTTCCGGCACGTCTTTAGCGATAGCGCGAATAGCATCCATCGCGCAGGCCGTACGTAAAGTCACTTCCAGAACGCGAACGCCCCCGGCCACCAGCGCTTTAGCCATCGGCACCGCGTGCTCCAGTTTATTGACTACAATGACCGGGACAACCGGGCCGGTGGTCAGGATTGCTTCTGCACTTGTTTTCCAGTTTTTCATCGGAATTCTTCTCTCGCCTGATTACTAGTGTGTCATCTTAAAAAGTGATACAGGTTGCGCCCTGCTCCGCACCCGACAGCTTTTCGCGCAGCGCGCCAAACAACTCACGCCCCGTTCCGACGCGCGACGCGCTCAGGTCCGGAATATGAGGCTGACGAGCGGCAAGTTCCGCCTCGTCGACCAGCAGAGTTAACTCACCTGTCTGCCCATTCACGCGAATGATGTCGCCATCGCGCACTTTTGCCAGTAAGCCGCCATCGTAGGCTTCCGGCGTTACGTGGATAGCTGAAGGCACTTTACCCGAAGCGCCTGAAAGTCGTCCATCAGTAACTAACGCGATTTTGAAACGGCGGTCCAATAATACACCAAGTGGCGGCATGAGTTTATGTAATTCTGGCATTCCATTCGCTTTTGGTCCCTGATGACGCACGACAACGACACAATCCCGGTCAAGCAGGCCCGCGTCAAACGCAGGCAGCACATCATGCTGACTTTCAAATACCATGGCAGGCGCTTCAATGATCTGGTTTTCAACCGGTACCGCAGACGTCTTCATTACTGCGCGTCCCAGATTACCGCTTAGCACCTTAGTACCGCCGTGAGGAGAGAACGGCTTATCAAAAGAGGCAATGACATCGTTATCCAGTGACCTTTCCGCGCCTTCACGCCAGTCCAGCTCGCCGTTGTTGAGCCAGGGCTCCAGCGTATAGCGTTTCAGGCCGAAGCCTGCGACAGTATTAACGTCTTCGTGCAGCAATCCGGCATTGAGCAGCTCACGCATCAATACCGGTACGCCGCCCGCCGCCTGGAAGTGGTTAATGTCCGCCGGACCGTTCGGGTACAGACGCGCCATCAACGGAACCACTTCCGACAAATCCGAGAAGTCATCCCAGTTGATCAGAATGCCCGCCGCGCGCGCCATTGCAACCAGATGCATGGTGTGGTTGGTGGAGCCGCCGGTAGCCAGCAGCGCGACAATGCCGTTCACCACGACTTTTTCGTCGATCATTTTACCGAGCGGCATCCACGTATTGCCGTTGCCGGTAAGACGTGTTACCTGACGTGCGGCAGCGGCAGTCAATGCCTCGCGCAGCGGCGCATCCGGATGCACAAACGAAGAACCCGGCAACTGCATTCCCATAAACTCCACCACCATCTGGTTGGTGTTGGCGGTGCCGTAAAATGTACAGGTGCCCGGCGCATGGTAAGAGGCGGCCTCTGACTCCAGCAGCGCCATTCTGTCTACTTTTCCTTCCGCATATAGCTGACGAATACGGACTTTTTCTTTATTCGGCAGGCCGCTCGCCATCGGGCCTGACGGAACAAAAATCGCGGGTAAATGACCAAAAGAGAGCGCGGCCATCGCCAGCCCCGGAACGATTTTGTCGCATACGCCGAGGAATAACGCGCCGTCAAACATATTGTGAGAGAGGCCTACTGCTGCCGACATCGCTATCACTTCGCGGCTGAGTAATGACAACTCCATGCCATCCTGCCCTTGCGTAACGCCATCGCACATTGCCGGTACGCCGCCTGCGACCTGACCTACCGCATTCACGGAATGCAGGGCCTGACGAATAATTTCCGGATAATGTTCATACGGTTGATGCGCAGAGAGCATGTCATTGTAGGAGGTGATGATGGCGATATTATTGCGCAACATACTTTTCAGCGAGGCTTTGTCCTCTGGCTGACAGGCGGCGAAACCATGCGCCAGGTTGCCGCAGGCCAGTTGAGATCGGTGGACCGTGGCGGTTTTCGCCTGCTCAATGCGGGCAAGATAGGCTTTGCGGGTCTGCTGCGAGCGTTCGACAATGCGCTGTGTTACGCGTAACAAATTAGGATTCATAGAGGCTCCTGAAATTTATCTGTCCGGCTACCGGGTTTACCATGCGTTTTATCAATGTGGAAAGACAGTGAAATGCATGATGTCCGGTGATAATGGGGCAAAATCGTTTCAGGCAGTGTAATAAAAAAAGCCTCGCAGGTGAATCCACACGAGGCTTAAAAGTGCAAAAATGATTCTACAATCTGTGTTAGATCATGTTACCGGTAAAATACCACCTAAGAGTGAGTAGCAAATTTACTCAAACTCATTCCACGAACGACCGTCACGGGTAATCATCGCCACGGACGCTACCGGTCCCCAGGTGCCCGCCTGATACGGCTTCGGCGCGTCGTTGTCCATCGCCCATGCTTCGGTAATGGAGTCCACCCACTTCCAGGCTTCTTCCACTTCGTCACGGCGGACAAACAGCGCCTGAATGCCACGCATCGTTTCCAGCAGCAGGCGCTCATATGCATCCGCCAGGTGCGTCTGATTAAAGGTCTCGGAGTAGCTCAGATCAAGCTTCGTGATCTGCAGATTATGCTTATGATCCAGCCCCGGTACTTTGTTAAGCACCTGAATATCTACGCCTTCATCCGGCTGCAGGCGAATCGTCAATTTGTTCTGCGGCAGGTCTTGCCAGGACTCTTTAAAGAGGTTCAGTTCAGGCGTCTTGAAATAAACCACGACTTCAGAGCACTTGGTTGGTAGACGCTTGCCGGTGCGCAGATAGAATGGCACGCCCGCCCAACGCCAGTTATCGATGTCGACGCGGATCGCGACGAAAGTTTCGGTGTTGCTGCTTTTATTCGCGCCCTCTTCTTCCAGATAACCCGGCACCTTTTGACCCTGCGCAAAGCCAGCGGTGTATTGACCACGAACCGTTTTTTCACGCACGTTGGAGCGATCAATACGGCGCAGCGATTTCAACACTTTGACTTTTTCATCGCGAATACTGTCGGCGCTCAGGTCAGACGGCGGTGACATGGCAATCATGCAGAGAATTTGCAGCAAGTGGTTCTGGATCATATCGCGCATCTGACCGGCCTGGTCAAAATATCCCCAGCGCCCTTCAATCCCCACCTCTTCCGCTACGGTAATCTCAACGTGATCGATAGTGCGGTTATCCCAGTTATTAACGAATAACGAGTTGGCAAAACGCAGAGCCAGCAGGTTGAGAACCGTTTCTTTGCCCAGATAGTGGTCGATACGATACACCTGGCACTCTTCAAAGTATTCGCCGACCCGATCGTTAATCTCACGCGAGGTCGCCAGCGAAGTACCCAACGGTTTCTCCATCACGACGCGCGCTGGTTTGGCGTTGAGTTTAGCCTCCCCTAACCCTTTGCAAATAGCGCCAAACGTGCTGGGCGGCATCGCAAAATAGTTAATGGTGGTGCGGTTTTTTTGATCCAGCATATCGCCCAGGCGACTAAACGCAGGCGTATCGTTCACGTCAAGATTACAAAAATCCAGACGGCCGCTCAGCGTATCCCACAAGCCTTCATCAATTTTTTCCTTCATGAAGGTTTCCAGCGCCTCACGCACGACGTGGGTATAAGCTTCTTTATCCCAGTCCGCGCGCCCCACCCCAATGATCCGGGTATCCGGATGGATCTGGCCGGCTTTCTCAAGCTGATACAGGGAAGGCAGCAGTTTCCGGCGCGCCAGGTCGCCTTTCGCGCCGAAAATGACCAGGTCACATGCCTGGGCTGTTTGCGTTACCGCCATGTCATTCTCCTCAGTTAATCTCCTGGTACTTTAGCCAGGATATCGTTGTAATTTTATTACACAGCACTGTACTGCTTTTACGAGATTACGGAAACCGTAAACGCCTTTTCATAGGTGAACCGGCGTTTGATTGGCAATATAATCGGCAAAACGCCTAATAAAATTGTCGCTTTTCCACACAAGCTGGAACTTAAAATCCGACGTCGGTCATGTAATGAAAAAAAACGACACCTTTTTTAGCCATTTTGCCCCCTTTGACAGCCGCCAGGAGTAATATCTAACAAAACGCGCTCGGTTTCGCGCATCATTGAAATCGCTAATACCCATGAGCCTTGCTAATCATGAATATGCTGGAAAAAGTCCAGTCTCAACTGGAACATTTAAGCAAATCTGAACGAAAAGTCGCCGATGTTATTCTGGCCGCCCCAGGCAGATCGATTCACTTAAGCATTGCCATGCTGGCCCAGGAAGCTAACGTTAGCGAGCCAACGGTGAACCGTTTCTGTCGCAGCATGAATACCCGCGGCTTTCCTGATTTTAAACTGCATCTGGCGCAAAGTCTGGCAAATGGCACCCCCTATGTTAATCGCAATGTGGATGAAGATGACAGCGTTGAGGCCTATACAGGAAAAATCTTCGAGTCCGCCATGGCCAGTCTCGACCATGTTCGTCAGTCGCTGGATAAATCGGCCGTCAACCGCGCCGTCGATTTACTGACCCAGGCAAAAAAAATCGCCTTTTTTGGTCTTGGTTCCTCCGCCGCGGTCGCGCATGACGCCATGAATAAGTTTTTTCGCTTCAATGTGCCGGTGATTTACTCCGACGATATCGTGCTGCAACGGATGAGCTGTATGAATTGTAACGATGATGACGTCGTGGTGCTCATTTCGCATACTGGCAGAACCAAGAGCCTGGTGGAACTGGCGCAGTTGGCGCGGGAAAACGATGCGATGGTGATCGCCCTGACCTCCGCTGGAACGCCGCTGGCGCGCGAAGCCACGCTGGCCATTACCCTCGACGTACCGGAAGATACAGACATTTATATGCCCATGGTCTCTCGACTTGCTCAGCTGACCGTGATAGATGTGCTGGCAACGGGATTTACTTTGCGTCGCGGGGCAAAATTCAGAGATAACTTGAAGCGTGTCAAGGAAGCGCTCAAGGAATCGCGTTTTGATAAAGAATTACTCATCAGGAGTGATGACCGCTAAAAGCAATAACAATGTTCTACCCTTTTCGTCATCCGGGAACGTTCATTTTATACCGTTAAGGTTTCAGAACGACCGGATCAATGTTCACGCAACACCAAGTTGTTTTAGTCAACGGAGTATTACATGTCCAGAAGGCTTCGCAGAACCAAAATCGTTACCACGTTAGGCCCGGCAACTGACCGCGATAACAACCTTGAGAAGGTTATCGCCGCGGGCGCAAACGTAGTACGTATGAACTTCTCTCACGGCTCGCCGGAAGATCATAAAATGCGTGCTGATAAAGTCCGTGAGATTGCCGCCAAACTGGGGCGTCATGTGGCTATTTTAGGCGACCTGCAAGGGCCAAAAATTCGCGTTTCCACTTTTAAAGAAGGCAAAGTGTTCCTCAACATCGGGGACAAATTTCTGTTAGACGCTAACCTGGGTAAAGGCGAAGGCGATAAAGAAAAAGTCGGCATTGATTACAAAGGGTTGCCGGCAGATGTCGTTCCTGGCGATATCCTGCTGCTTGACGATGGTCGAGTGCAGTTGAAAGTGCTTGAAGTCCAGGGCATGAAAGTCTTTACCGAGGTCACCGTCGGCGGCCCGCTGTCTAACAATAAAGGCATTAACAAGCTCGGCGGCGGGCTTTCTGCTGAAGCGCTGACCGAAAAAGACAAAGCCGATATTCAAACCGCTGCGCTGATAGGCGTTGACTATCTGGCTGTCTCCTTCCCGCGCTGCGGCGAAGATCTGAACTATGCACGCCGCCTGGCGCGCGACGCCGGCTGCGACGCGAAAATTGTGGCTAAGGTCGAACGCGCCGAAGCGGTATGCGATCAAAACGCCATGGACGATATCATTCTGGCCTCTGACGTTGTGATGGTCGCACGTGGCGATCTGGGCGTTGAAATCGGCGATCCGGAGCTGGTTGGTATCCAGAAGGCGCTGATTCGCCGTGCGCGTCAGCTAAACCGCGCAGTCATCACCGCAACGCAGATGATGGAGTCGATGATCACCAACCCGATGCCGACCCGTGCGGAAGTGATGGACGTGGCGAACGCCGTCCTGGATGGCACAGATGCGGTTATGCTGTCTGCCGAAACCGCAGCCGGCCAGTATCCTTCTGAAACCGTTGCCGCAATGGCGCGCGTCTGCCTGGGCGCAGAAAAAATCCCCAGCATCAATGTGTCTAAACACCGTCTCGACGTGCAGTTCGACAACGTTGAAGAAGCTATTGCCATGTCTGCGATGTATGCGGCAAACCATCTGAAAGGCGTTACCGCGATCATCACCATGACGGAATCCGGTCGTACCGCGCTAATGACTTCCCGTATCAGCTCCGGCCTGCCGATTTTCGCCATGTCGCGCCATGAACGCACGCTGAACCTGACCGCGCTCTACCGCGGAGTAACGCCGGTGCATTTTGATAGCGCGGCTGATGGCGTTGTCGCGGCGCATGAAGCTGTTAATCTGCTGCGCGATAAAGGGTATCTGGTTTCCGGTGACCTGGTTATCGTGACTCAGGGCGATGTCATGAGCACCGTCGGCTCAACCAATACCACGCGTATTTTGACCGTTGAGTAAAACTCCCCCACGCCTGTTCATCAGGTAGTACAGGGTTTGTCAGCATAAAGCCTCTCTTACGAGAGGCTTTATTTATTTGATGGGATAAAGATCTTTACGCTTATACGGCTGAATCTCGCCTGGCTTGCGGGTTTTGAGCAGCTTCAGGATCCAGGTGTACTGTTCCGGATGCGGGCCGACAAAAATTTCGACCTCTTCGTTCATCCGTCTGGCGATTGTGTGATCGTCAGCCGTGAGCAGATCGTCCATTGGCGGGCGAATCTGGATAGTCAGGCGATGCGTTTTACCATTATACACCGGGAAAAGCGGTATAACGCGTGCGCGGCACACTTTCATCAGCCGACCAATCGCAGGCAGCGTTGCTTTGTATGTCGCAAAGAAATCAACGAATTCACTATGCTCCGGGCCGTGATCCTGGTCCGGCAGGTAGTAACCCCAGTAGCCCTGACGAACAGACTGAATAAAGGGTTTAATCCCGTCATTTCGCGCATGCAAACGTCCGCCAAAACGCCGACGCACGGTGTTCCAGATATAGTCAAAAACCGGATTACCCTGATTATGAAACATCGCCGCCATTTTTTGCCCCTGAGAGGCCATCAGCATGGCTGGAATGTCGACGCCCCAGCCATGCGGAACGAGAAAAATGACTTTTTCGTCGTTACGACGCATCTCCTCAATGATTTCCAGACCTTCCCAGTCAACACGCTGTTGAATTTTTTCCGGACCGCGCATCGCCAACTCAGCCATCATCGCCATTGCCTGTGGCGCGGTGGCGAACATCTCATCGACAATCGCTTCGCGCTCAGCTTCGCTACGCTGCGGAAAGCACAATGACAGATTAATTAGCGCCCGGCGACGAGAACTCTTCCCCAGCCGTCCGGCAAAACGCCCCAGCGTCGCCAGCAAAGGGTCGCGGAATGATGCCGGCGTTAATGCGATCCCCGCCATTGCCGCCGCGCCCAACCAGGCGCCCCAATACTGCGGATAGCGAAAGGATTTTTCGAACTCAGGGATATACTCACTATTATTTTTTTTGGTTTCCATGCTTTTCCAGGGTCTGCTGACGCGAAAAGGAATTGTGAATAGTGTAGCGACGTCTGCGTCTCACACAAAACAAAAAAGCCGGCACACATCGCGTACCGGCTCTGTCAGCGCATTTGTTAATCGAAGCGCAGTTGTGGCAGAACCTCTTTCACCTGTGCCAGGTATTCACGACGATCTGACCCCGTCAGACCTTCCGTGCGCGGCAATTTTGCTGTCAGAGGGTTAACGGCTTGCTGGTTGATCCATACCTCATAATGCAGATGCGGCCCTGTGGAGCGCCCGGTGTTACCAGAAAGCGCAATACGATCGCCACGTTTCACTTTTTGCCCCGGTTTCACCAGCAGCTTACGCAAGTGCATATAACGTGTGGTGTAGGTGCGTCCATGACGAATCGCAATGTAGTAACCGGCAGCGCCGCTACGTTTAGCGACCACGACCTCGCCATCCCCCACCGACAGCACCGGCGTACCCTGCGGCATCGCAAAGTCAACGCCACGATGCGGCGCAACGCGTCCGGTAACCGGGTTCAGACGGCGCGGATTGAAGTTGGAGGAGATGCGGAACTGTTTGGCGGTCGGGAAGCGTAAAAAGCCTTTCGCCAGGCCAACCCCGTTACGGTCATAGAATTTACCGTCAGCGGCGCGAATGGCGTAGTAATCTTTACCATCGGAACGCATCCGCACGCCCAACAACTGACTCTGTTCACGCTTGCCATCCAGCATCTCGCGCGACATCAGAACCGAAAATTCATCGCCCTTTTTCAGCTTCCGAAAATCCATCTGCCACTGCATGGCTTTTATCACTGCGCTGATTTCGCTGCTGGTTAAACCGGCCTCTTTCGCGCTGGCGACAAAGCTACCCCCTACCGTACCTTTCAGCAGACTGTTAACCCAGTCCCCCTGCTGCATTTCACTGCTCATTTTAAAACCGTTGGCAGTGCGATCGTAGGTACGCGTTTCACGGCGGGAGACTTCCCATGTCAGACGCTGTAAATCGCCATCGGCGGTCAGTGTCCAGGAAAGCTGTTGGCCAATTTTCAGATTGCGCAGCTCCTTATCAGAAGCGGCAAGTCGGCTAATATCGCTCATATCGATGCCGTACTGATTCAGAATGCTGCTTAACGTATCGCCTGTGGAGACGACGTATTCATGGACGCCGACTTCGCCTGCGGTTTTATCGTCCAGCTCATCCTGAGGAATAGCTTCATCTTCCTGCGCGGCCTGATCGATGGGTTCGCTGGCCTCCGGTAAGAGGGAACGAATCTCGCTTTTCTCCAGTTCAATAGTTTTAACGATTGGTGCGGATTCTGGGTGGTAAACGTAGGGCCGCCATACGGCGACGGCCAGTGTCAGAACGGTAAGTGACCCCAGCATAACGCGGTGGGGTCGGGGCAGATTATTAAATGCCAGGGCGACAGAGCGGGCTATCTGTTGCACGTATTCACTTCCTCGTTAATCTCCTTTCAGGCAGCTCGCATACTGGTTGGCTAATTGGCTTAAAAACGCTGAATAGCTTGTTTTACCCAGTTTAATGTTCGTCCCGAGGGGGTCCAGTGTTCCCATTCGAACGGATGTCCCTCTCGCCACGGCTTCCACGACCGCTGGCCTGAATTGTGGCTCAGCAAAAACGCAGGTTGCTTTTTGCTCAACCAACTGTGTTCTTATTTCATGTAAACGCTGCGCGCCAGGTTGTATCTCAGGGTTCACGGTAAAGTGACCGAGCGGGGTGAGTCCGTAGTGTTTTTCGTAGTAACCGTAGGCGTCATGAAAAACGAAATACCCTTTCCCCTTGAGCGGCGCGAGCTCGTTACCGACCTGTTTATCGGTTGCGGCTAATTGTGCCTCAAAATCCTTCAGGTTGGCGTCGAGTTTGGCTCGACTTTGCGGCATAAGTTCCACTAATTTTTCATGGATTGCAACCGCTGTAGCCCGCGCTATCTCTGGGGAGAGCCAAAGATGCATGTTATATTCGCCGTGATGGTGATGTACGTCACCTTTTTCCTCATCGGCGCCCGTATGCGCATGTTCATCCTCATCATCATCCGCGCCCTTCATGAGTAACGGTTTTACATCGGCAAGTTGCGCAATGGTAACCTGCTTATTATCAGGGATATTCCTGACCGACTTCTCCATAAAGGCTTCCATTTCCGGGCCAACCCAGACGACTAAGTCCGCGCCCTGTAAGCGTTTTACGTCTGATGGACGCAATGAATAATCATGCTCGGATGCCCCATCCGGAAGTAATACTTGCGTATCCGTAACGCCATCAGCAATGGCGGAAGCGATAAACCCAAGTGGTTTAAGCGAAGCGACAACGGCGGCGTCGGCAGCCTGGGTTGCACTCCCCCAAAGCGCGGCGGATAATGCTGCGAAAAGAAGCGTATTTTTCTGTAACATAATGCGACTAATCATCGTAATGAATGTGTGAAATGTGATATTATAACATTATATCACTTCTGCAAGCCTAAAATTAACATGACAAGTTTAGTTTCACTGGAAAACGTCTCGGTCTCATTTGGTCAACGCCGCGTCCTCTCTGACGTGTCGCTTGAATTGAGCCCCGGAAAAATTTTAACGCTTCTCGGCCCTAACGGCGCGGGGAAGTCAACGCTTGTACGCGTGGTTTTAGGACTGGTAGCCCCTGATGATGGGGTGATCAAGCGCAACGGGCAACTCCGTATCGGCTATGTCCCGCAAAAGCTCTATCTCGATACCACGCTTCCGCTGACGGTAAACCGGTTTTTACGTTTACGTCCCGGCACGCAAAAAACGGATATTCTCCCGGCGCTTAAACGCGTTCAGGCCGGACATTTGATTGACGCGCCCATGCAAAAACTCTCCGGCGGTGAGACACAGCGCGTACTGCTGGCGCGTGCTCTGCTTAACAGGCCGCAGTTGCTGGTACTTGATGAGCCGACGCAAGGCGTGGATGTCAACGGCCAGGTCGCGTTATACGACCTTATCGATCAGCTGCGCCGTGAACTCGATTGCGCCGTGCTGATGGTGTCGCATGACCTACATCTGGTCATGGCAAAGACGGATGAAGTGTTATGTCTGAACCATCATATTTGCTGTTCCGGCGCGCCGGAAGTGGTGTCTATGCATCCGGAATTTATCTCTATGTTTGGCCCGCGAGGCGCGGAGCAATTAGGGATTTATCGCCATCATCATAATCATCGCCACGATTTACAGGGTCGTATTGTACTGCGCCGGGGAAATGGTCACTCATGATTGAATTATTACTGCCCGGCTGGCTGGCCGGGATGATGCTGGCCTGCGCCGCTGGTCCTTTGGGCTCATTTGTGGTCTGGCGTCGGATGTCCTATTTTGGCGATACGCTGGCTCACGCGTCGCTTCTGGGCGTGGCGTTTGGCCTGTTGCTGGACGTTAATCCCTTCTATGCGGTAATCGCCGTTACGCTGCTGCTGGCCGCCGGTCTGGTATGGCTGGAGAAACGCCCTCACCTCGCGATTGATACCTTACTGGGCATTATGGCGCACAGCGCCTTATCTTTAGGACTGGTCGTGGTCAGCCTGATGTCCAACGTCCGCGTTGATTTAATGGCTTATCTGTTTGGCGATTTGCTGGCCGTCACGCCGGAAGATCTTATCTCGATCGCTATTGGGGTCGTTATTGTGCTGGCCATTCTCTTCTGGCAGTGGCGCAACTTGCTGTCAATGACTATCAGTCCGGATCTTGCCTTTGTCGATGGCGTGAAGTTACAGCGCGTGAAGCTGCTATTGATGCTGGTAACGGCGTTAACCATTGGCGTGGCGATGAAGTTTGTCGGAGCGCTGATCATTACGTCGCTGCTGATTATCCCCGCTGCAACCGCGCGTCGCTTTGCCCGTACGCCGGAGCAGATGGCGGGCGTCGCCGTTGGTGTAGGTATGATAGCGGTTACAGGTGGACTGACCTTCTCAGCCTTTTATGATACCCCGGCAGGGCCATCCGTAGTGCTGTGTGCCGCGCTGCTGTTTATCTTCAGTATGATGAAAAAGCAGGCAAACTAAGCGTGTGTTGCCCGGTGGCGCTGCGCTTACCGGGCCTACAAAATCGCCCAGGCCTGATAAACACAGCGACTTCAGGCGCTAAGGCATCTCTGGCGGCGTGATCCCGAAATGGTTCCAGGCGCGCACCGTTGCCATACGCCCACGCGGCGTGCGCTGCAAAAAGCCTTGCTGAATCAGATACGGCTCCAGCACATCCTCAATGGTTTCACGCTCTTCGCCAATCGCCGCCGCCAGGTTATCCAGTCCCACCGGGCCACCGAAGAATTTATCAATAACCGCCAGCAGCAGCTTGCGATCCATATAGTCAAACCCTTCCGCATCGACGTTCAGCATATCCAGCGCCTGCGCGGCAATTTCCGCTGAAATAGCCCCGTCATGCTTCACCTCGGCGAAATCACGCACACGTCTGAGCAGGCGGTTGGCTATACGCGGCGTACCGCGCGCCCGACGCGCCACTTCCAGCGCGCCGTCATCGCTCATCTCAAGCCCCATGTGCCTTGCGCTGCGCCCGACGATGTGCTGCAGATCGGGCACCTGGTAGAACTCCAGGCGCTGCACAATACCAAAACGGTCGCGTAGCGGGGACGTTAACGACCCGGCGCGCGTCGTCGCGCCAATGAGCGTAAACGGCGGCAGATCGATTTTAATTGAACGTGCAGCAGGCCCTTCGCCAATCATAATATCCAACTGGTAATCTTCCATCGCCGGATAGAGTACTTCTTCCACCACCGGTGAAAGCCGGTGAATCTCATCAATAAACAGCACATCATGCGGTTCAAGATTGGTGAGCATAGCCGCCAGATCGCCTGCTTTTTCCAGCACCGGGCCGGACGTGGTTCGGAGATTGACGCCCATTTCATTGGCAACGATATTCGCCAGAGTCGTTTTACCTAACCCTGGCGGGCCGAAAATCAGCAAGTGATCTAGTGCATCGCCACGCAGTTTTGCCGCCTGAATAAAGATCTCCATCTGGGAGCGCACCTGCGGTTGGCCGACATATTCCGCCAAAAACTTCGGGCGAATGGCGCGATCGGCGACGTCTTC
Source organism: Salmonella sp. NW38 (assembly GCF_051807745.1). Lineage (NCBI taxonomy): Bacteria > Pseudomonadati > Pseudomonadota > Gammaproteobacteria > Enterobacterales > Enterobacteriaceae > Salmonella > Salmonella sp. NW38. The sequence goes on from NZ_JAMMTO010000009.1 coordinate 122,464, forward strand.
TGCGATCGTGGCGCCTGCTGAAATCAGGCGATCTGCTTCTATCATCCTTTACCTCATAACGCGGCGCGTAACGCGTCGCGAATCAGTGTTTCACTGCTTGCATCCGGACGGGCGATCTTGCTTACCATCCGACTGGCTTCTTGCGGTTTATAACCCAGCGCCACCAGCGCAGCAACTGCTTCTTGTTCTGCATCTTCCGAGCCTGGGCTGGCCGGCGATGTCAATACCAGATCGACCGCTGGCGTAAAGAGATCGCCATGTAGCCCTTTAAAGCGGTCTTTCATTTCGACAATCAGCCTTTCGGCGGTTTTCTTGCCGATACCCGGCAGCTTCACCAGTGCGCCAAGCTCTTCGCGCTCAACCGCATTCACAAACTGCTGCGCCGACATGCCGGAGAGAATCGCCAGCGCCAGCTTAGGCCCGACGCCATTCGTTTTAATTAGCTCTTTAAACAGCGTGCGCTCTTGCTTATTGTTGAATCCGTACAACAACTGCGCATCTTCACGCACCACAAAGTGGGTGAAGACGATTGCCTCCTGCCCGGCCTCCGGCAGCTCGTAAAAGCAGGTCATAGGCATATGTACTTCATAGCCTACGCCCCCTGTCTCCAGCAGCACGATCGGGGGTTGTTTTTCGAGAATAATGCCTCTGAGTCTGCCTATCACATGACGCTCCTGCGTAAAGGGCTGAAAAGATAATGCACTATCATAAAAAAAGACTGGATGTTTATCCAGATGAAAAACACGTATCCCGATATTTCTCTACTCCGACAACCCGCGATAGCTAACGACGGGTACGCTCCCCGCTGCGTACAAAATAAGTCGTACACTCATTGACAATTTTTTGCGTCCTACGCGAATAACTTTTTGCCAACATGCCGTGGCACACGTTCGGTAGTCTTCAATAATGAGTATCCTGATAACACTAATACTGTATCCAGTACGAATGCCAACAGCGGAACATCGGGCCTCCCAAAAACAGACCCGAGAATAGATGTAATAATATTAACCACTAGCGCTGAATTTAATCGCATGTTGTTTTATCATCGCGCATAACAGATTTTAATTCACCATGACACAATAAATATTGTGCAAACTCATTTTTCATGCCATCGAAATTCACGGCTGGCATCCCTTCTGAATAATTATAATAAATATTCACATACTCTTCGCTACTAAAAAGTGCCTGTCGTTTTGCTGCTAACCCACGACCTTTTGCTGCAATATACTGGAAGCAGTGGCCGCTGGCGCCACAGCTCCGCCCATCATCAACAATATATATATCGGCAGCGTTAAACAACTGTTCCAGCCAGCACTGGCGAATCGTTCCGGCCGCACAAACCAAAAATAATGATGCGCTAATCATCCACCCGGATTTTTTTACCGATGTCATAGCCAGGAAAGCCATAAAGCACGCTGCCTGCAGGCACAAAACCAGTTCTTTATTCCCGGCAACCAAATGCCACTGGTTAAATACTAAGGTAATGAAAACTGAACTCAATGTTGCCAACAGTCGGGTTCTGAACCGCCTGGCAGGGAGAAGTAAAAATAATAATGAAATCGTCCCTGGCTTTAATAAAAAAACAACGGTATTAGCCTCTACCATATCAATACTCAAACAATAACAAAAACTAATAAACAGATGAAAGATAATAGCAACAAAAATATAAGAAAAATAAAACATCCAACCTATTCTCATTGGTCTATCATCAACCACGTCATACTCCCTGTCAATATGAGAGATCAGATGATGAGAAATTTACCACCTTAATTCCCCTCAGATATATTTGCGACATTAATTCCAATAAATGAAATATTCACCATGCATATTTCGATGACACTAAGGCTTGTCATTTATCTGGTATAATGCTAACTACCCTGTAGAATAAATAAAAGGAATTTATTTCAAATAATGGAATGCAGAGATGAAAAAACATTATTCTGTCCAATATGAAACCGGGGATATCGTCTTTACCTGTATAGGTGCCGCGCTTTTCGGCCAGATATCTACCGCTTCACAGTGCTGGAGCAACCATGTTGGGATTATTATTGGTCATAATGGTGATGACTATCTGGTGGCGGAAAGTCGCGTCCCCCTCTCAACCGTCACCACGCTGTCACTGTTTATACAACGTTCAGCCGGACAACGTTACGCGGTTCGTCGCCTGTGCGGCGGCCTGACGGTCGAACAGAAACTCGCCATCATGGAACAGGTTCCCGCCCGGCTGAATAAGTTTTATCACACGGGGTTTAAATATGAGTCATCGCGCCAGTTCTGCTCGAAATTTGTGTTTGATATCTATAAAGAAGCATTGTGTATTCCGGTAGGCGATATTGAGACATTCGAAGAATTGCTTCACAGCAATCCTGATGCGAAACTCGCCTTCTGGAAGTTCTGGTTTTTAGGTTCAATCCCGTGGGATCGTAAGACGGTGACGCCCGCCAGCCTGTGGCAACATCCCAATTTAGAATTAATTAGCGCCTGTGGAATTGAAACCCCTCAACGCGAGGCTGAGGGAGAATGATTTAGCGCAACCTTCCCCGCGCCAGATTGAGTCGGCTCTCGCTCATTTGCATCGCGTTCTGGCTAACATGGCAATGCGTAATGGCGATAGCCAGCGCATCTGCGGCGTCTGCCTGCGGGTTAGCGGGGAGCTTCAGCAACGTGCGCACCATATGCTGTACCTGGCTTTTTTCCGCGCTACCAATACCGACGACAGTTTGCTTCACCTGACGTGCCGCGTATTCAAACACAGGCAGTTCCTGATTGACCGCGGCGACAATCGCGACGCCGCGCGCCTGTCCCAGCTTGAGGGCTGAGTCGGCATTTTTCGCCATAAACACTTGTTCGATAGCAAAATAGTCCGGCTGGAACTGCGTGATGATTTCCGTCACGCCTGCGTATATGAGCTTCAAACGAGACGGCAAATCATCGACTTTGGTGCGAATACATCCGCTGCCCAGATAGGTCAGTTGTCTGCCTACCTGGCGGATAACGCCATAACCGGTAATGCGCGAGCCGGGGTCAATACCGAGAATAATCGACACGCTATCCCCCCTGCTCGCAGGCGTTTAACAGCACCATTACAGGGTCGCCGCCACCTCATCAGAGATCTCACCGTTATGGTAGACTTCCTGGACATCGTCACAGTCTTCCAGCATATCGATCAGACGTAGCAGTTTCGGCGCGGTTTCCGCATCCATATCCGCTTTGGTTGACGGGATCATGGACACTTCGGCGCTGTCCGCTTTCAGACCCGCCGCTTCCAGCGCGTCACGCACTTTGCCCATCTCTTCCCAGGCAGTGTAAACATCAATCGCGCCATCATCATAGGTCACAACATCTTCCGCGCCAGCTTCCAGAGCGGCTTCCATGATGGTGTCTTCATCGCCTTTCTCAAAGGAGATGACCCCTTTCTTACTGAACAGGTACGCCACTGAACCATCGGTACCCAGATTACCGCCGCACTTGCTGAAAGCATGACGCACTTCCGCTACGGTACGGTTACGGTTGTCGCTCAGACACTCAATCATAATGGCCGTGCCGCCAGGACCATAACCTTCATAGATGATGGTTTCCATGTTCGAGTCTTCATCACCGCCCACACCGCGAGCGATGGCGCGGTTCAGAGTGTCGCGGGTCATGTTGTTGGCCAGCGCTTTATCTACGGCCGCGCGCAGACGCGGGTTGGCATCCGGATCGCCGCCGCCCAATTTAGCTGCCGTTACCAGTTCACGAATAATTTTAGTGAAGATTTTACCGCGCTTGGCATCCTGCGCAGCTTTACGATGTCTGGTGTTGGCCCATTTACTATGACCTGCCATAAATATTTCCTCAAAAAAAGCGAGCCTTTTCAGGCGACGTTAATGACAAACTCTTCAATCGCTTGCCGGTTACTCCAGGACTTGGTAAGCGCCGCCGCGTCAGGCGCATCAAGCCACTGGTACGTCAGATGTTCAGTGAATATCACCTGCCGCTCATGCGGTAACGCAAGGCAGAACCAGAATTCTGTATTGTGCATGACGCCCGGCGCATAGCGATGACGTAAATGTGAAAAAATTTCAAACTCCACCGTACGTTGGCAGTCGATTAAGGTCAGTTGCTCTGCCGCAACATCAATCGTGACCTCTTCTTTGACTTCACGTACGGCGGCCTGCAACGCGGTCTCCCCTTCTTCTATGCTGCCAGTCACTGACTGCCAAAAATCCGGGTCATCGCGTCGCTGCAACATTAGCACCCGTTTCGTATCCTGCGCGAAAATAACCACCAGGACCGAAACGGGGCGCTTGTACACTTTATCCTTCACGCGACCTCGTTGTTGGCTGTTGGGTGACGCCGCGCATTGATGAGACTCCCCCTTGCGGGCCGCCGCGATATCACGCGAATGATGTCGTGTACATTGTTCATATCAGTTATTCTCGGCTTTCTTCACAACCTGAATCCCCAACTCCGTCAACGCTGCCTGGTTGGCGAAACTCGGCGCTTCGGTCATCAGACACGCGGCGGCGGTCGTTTTCGGGAAGGCGATAACATCACGAATATTGTCGGTGCCGGTCAACAGCATGGTCAGACGGTCCAGACCAAACGCCAGGCCCGCATGCGGCGGCGTACCGTATTTCAATGCATCCAACAGGAAGCCGAACTTCTCGCGCTGCTCCTGCTCATTGATACCAAGAATACCAAATACGGTTTGCTGCATTTCACCGTTGTGAATACGCACCGAACCGCCGCCCACTTCATAGCCGTTAATCACCATATCGTAAGCGTTAGCGACGGCTTCTTCCGGCGCAGTTTTCAGTTCAGACGCCGTCATGTCACGCGGAGCGGTAAACGGATGGTGCATCGCGGTCAGACCGCCTTCGCCGTCGTCTTCGAACATCGGGAAGTCAATCACCCACAGCGGCGCCCATTTGTCTTCGTCGGTCAGGTTCAGGTCTTTGCCCAGTTTCAGACGCAGCGCGCCCAGCGCATCGGCAACCACTTTTTTGTTATCTGCGCCGAAGAAGATCATGTCGCCGTCCTGCGCGCCGGTACGTTCAAGGATGGCCTCGACAATGTCGGCGGTCAGGAACTTGGCCACCGGACTGTTAATCCCGTCCAGACCTTTCGCGCGCTCGTTAACTTTGATATATGCCAGGCCTTTCGCGCCGTAGATCTTAACAAAGTTACCGTAATCGTCGATCTGCTTACGGCTAAGCTGTGCGCCGCCCGGCACACGCAGCGCTGCCACGCGGCCTTTCGGATCGTTAGCCGGGCCCGCGAAGACCGCGAACTCTACCGATTTCAGCAGGTCAGCGACATCTACCAGCTCCATCGGGTTACGCAGGTCTGGCTTGTCGGAACCGTAACGACGTTCCGCTTCGGCAAACGTCATTACCGGGAAATCCCCCAGATCCACGCCTTTCACTTCCAGCCACAAATGGCGCACCAGCGCTTCCATCACTTCGCGCACCTGTGGCGCGGTCATAAAGGAGGTCTCGACGTCGATCTGAGTAAACTCCGGCTGACGGTCAGCACGTAAGTCTTCATCACGGAAGCATTTTACGATCTGATAGTAGCGGTCGAAGCCGGACATCATCAGGAGCTGTTTGAACAGCTGCGGCGACTGCGGCAGCGCGTAGAATTTACCTTTGTGCACGCGCGAAGGCACCAGATAGTCGCGCGCGCCTTCCGGCGTGGCTTTGGTCAGCATCGGCGTTTCAATATCAAGGAAACCGTGATCGTCCATAAAACGACGCACCAGGCTGGTAATTTTGGCGCGGGTTTTCAGGCGCTGCGCCATTTCCGGACGACGCAAATCCAGATAGCGGTACTTGAGACGCGCCTCTTCGGTATTAACGTGGTTAGCGTCAAGCGGCAGTGAGTCTGCGCGGTTGATGATAGTGAGAGAGGACGCCAGCACTTCAATTTCGCCGGTCGCCATATCCGCATTGACGTTTTTCGCGTCACGCGCACGCACGGTGCCCGTAACCTGAATGCAGAACTCATTACGCAGTTCAGAGGCCAGCTTTAACGCGTCCGCACGATCCGGATCGAAGAACACCTGCACAATACCTTCGCGGTCGCGCATATCGATAAAGATCAGGCTGCCAAGATCACGACGACGGTTGACCCAACCACACAGAGTCACCTGCTGCCCCACGTGGGACAGACGTAGCTGTCCGCAATATTCTGTACGCATGAGATATCCCTTAACTTAGCCGCAGGCGGATTGTTGCCTGCCATGCAGGCGACGAAGTCGCAGCTTTAGCTGTATGTCACAACTGGATGAAAAAAGGCGGCTATTATACTGGAAATTCTGCCGCACGATAAGAGTCAATCCAGCATGGGAGCGATAACTTGCCCGTTTCATGCGGTATCGACGCCTGGTTCATACTGACTGTACCCGGGTTTTTCACGCGGGTATTGCGTATGCTCACAAAAATTAACAATATTTGTCGCCGCTTTCCTCTTTAATCGCGCTTAAGGTGTAGTGAAATCCGCTATTTTTAGGAGAGTGATTATCATGCTGAAACTCAACGCGACCACAACCGCCCTGGTGGTTATTGATTTACAGGAAGGAATTCTTCCGTTTGCCGGCGGCCCGTATACGGCAAATGAGGTGGTCGCCCGCGCCGCGCGGCTGGCGGAAAAGTGTCGTGCCAACGGCTCGCCCGTGGTTATGGTACGCGTCGGATGGTCTGATGATTATGCCGAAGCGTTAAAACAACCCGTGGATGCCGCAACGCCTGCGCACGCGTTGCCGGAAAACTGGTGGACCTGGCCTACGGCATTGGGTAAAAAGGACAGCGATCTGGAAGTGACTAAACGCCAGTGGGGCGCGTTTTACGGCACCGACCTGGAATTACAGCTTCGCCGCCGGGGTATCGACACCATCATATTGTGCGGGATCTCAACCAATATCGGCGTCGAATCCACAGCGCGCAACGCCTGGGAGTTAGGATTTAACCTTATTATTGCCGAAGATGCCTGTAGCGCCGCCAGCAGTGAGCAGCATCAGAGCAGTATGACGCATATTTTCCCGCGCATTGGCCGGGTACGCAGCGTAGAGGATATTTTAAACGCCTTATGATCTACATTGGCCTGCCGCAATGGTCGCACCCGAAATGGGCGCGGCTCGGCATCACTAGTCTGGAAGAGTATGCCCGCCACTTTAACTGCGTGGAGGGCAACACCACGCTTTACGCGCTGCCGAAAGCGGAAATTGTCGATCGCTGGTATGCGCAAACTACGGACGATTTCCGTTTTTGCTTTAAATTTCCCGCCACCATTTCTCACCAGGCCGCTCTGCGCCATTGCGACGATCTGGTACAGGCGTTTTTTACCCGCCTGGCGCCGCTGGAAACGCGTATTGGCCAATACTGGCTGCAGTTGCCCGCCGCCTTTGGACCGCGCGATCTCCCCGCCTTATGGCAGTTTCTTGATGCGCTCCCCGCCACGTTTACCTATGGCGTAGAAGTTCGTCATCCGTGTTTTTTTGACAAGGGTGAGGATGAACAGCGGCTCAATCGCGGGTTACACGCGCGCGGCGTAAACCGCGTGATCCTGGATAGTCGTCCGGTTCATGCCGCCCATCCCCACAGCGAGGCCGTCCGCGACGCGCAGCGAAAAAAGCCCAAAGTCCCGGTACATGCAGTCGTGACGGCTAGTCATCCGATGGTGCGTTTTATCGGTAGCGATAATATGGCGCAAAACCGTGAATTTTTCGCCGCCTGGTTGCAGAAACTCCCGCAGTGGCGGCAGACCACCACGCCTTTTCTGTTTTTACATACTCCGGATATCGCGCAGGCGCCGGAACTGGTGAATACGCTTTGGCATGATTTACGCAGCGTCTTACCGGAAATCGGCACTGCTCCGTCCATTCCACAGCAATCTTCTCTTTTCTGAAAATGCCCCCTATCATAGACAGTGCCATCAGCCATTTTAAAAGGGAGTTTGTATGGTAAGCGCGCTGTATGCCGTTTTGGGTGCGTTATTATTAATGAAGTTCTCTTTTAATGTCGTTCGCTTGCGAATGCAGTACCGTGTCGCCTATGGCGACGGCGGTTTTAGCGAATTGCAAAGCGCCATCCGTATTCATGGCAACGCGGTGGAATATATTCCTGTCGCGCTGGTGCTGCTGCTGTTTATGGAAATGAACGGCGCCGAAACGTGGATGGTGCATATCTGCGGCATCATTTTAATCGCCGGTCGGCTGATGCATTATTACGGTTTTCACCACCGCCTGTTCCGCTGGCGGCGGGCGGGGATGAGCGCGACCTGGTGCGCATTGTTGCTGATGGTGCTGGCAAACCTGTGGTATATGCCCTGGGAGTTGGTTTTCTCCCTGTATTAGCGCACAATATGCGCCTTTATTTTTCCCGGATGTATACGTTATGTCTCACCGCGACACGCTTTTTTCTGCGCCTATCGCCCGTCTCGGCGACTGGACTTTTGATGAACGAGTAGCCGAAGTTTTTCCCGACATGATTCAGCGTTCGGTACCAGGCTACTCCAACATCATCTCCATGATCGGCATGTTAGCTGAACGCTTTGTGCAGCCGAACACGCAGGTCTACGATCTGGGCTGCTCGCTGGGTGCCGCGACGCTGTCTGTTCGGCGTAATATCCGCCATGAGCATTGTCGCATTATCGCCGTCGATAACTCCCCGGCCATGATTGAACGCTGCCGCCGTCATATTGATGCGTATAAAGCGCCTACGCCGGTTGAAGTCGTTGAAGGCGATATCCGCGATATCACTATTGAAAACGCCTCGATGGTGGTGCTGAATTTTACCCTGCAATTCCTTGAACCTGCCGAACGCCAGGCATTGCTGGATAAGATTTACCTGGGGTTGAATCCCGGCGGCGCGCTGGTACTGTCGGAAAAATTTAGCTTTGAAGACGCGAAAGTGGGCGAGCTGTTATTCAACATGCACCACGATTTTAAACGCGCTAATGGGTACAGCGAACTGGAGATCAGCCAGAAGCGCAGTATGCTGGAAAACGTGATGCTCACCGACTCGGTGGAAACACATAAAGCGCGCCTGCGTCAGGCGGGTTTCGAACACAGTGAACTGTGGTTCCAGTGCTTTAATTTCGGGTCGCTTGTCGCGTTAAAAGCCGGAGTTGCCGCATGATCGAGTTTGGTAACTTTTATCAGCTCATTGCTAAAAATCATCTCTCCCACTGGCTGGAAACATTGCCCGCGCAGATTGCCGCCTGGCAACGCGAGCAGCAGCATGGCTTGTTTAAACAGTGGTCGAACGCGGTAGAATTTTTACCGGAAATTACGCCCTGGCGGCTGGATTTACTGCACAGTGTCACGGCGGAAAGCGAAACGCCGCTCAGCGAAGGTCAGCTAAAGCGTATTGATACATTGCTGCGTAATCTGATGCCGTGGCGTAAAGGCCCGTTCTCGCTTTATGGCGTAGATATTGATACCGAATGGCGCTCCGACTGGAAGTGGGATCGCGTACTGCCGCATCTGTCAGATTTAACCGGCCGGACGATCCTTGATGTCGGCTGCGGCAGCGGCTATCACCTGTGGCGGATGATTGGCGCGGGCGCACATCTGGCGGTCGGCATCGATCCTACACAGCTTTTCCTCTGCCAGTTTGAGGCGGTGCGTAAACTGTTGGGTAACGATCAGCGCGCGCATCTGCTGCCGTTAGGCATTGAACAACTCCCGGCGCTGAAAGCATTTGATACCGTCTTCTCGATGGGGGTGCTTTATCACCGTCGCTCGCCGCTGGAGCATCTGTGGCAGTTAAAAGATCAGTTGGTCAACGAGGGTGAACTGGTACTGGAAACGCTGGTCGTCGACGGCGACGAAAATACCGTTTTGGTGCCGGGTGACCGCTACGCGCAGATGCGTAACGTCTATTTTATTCCTTCCGCGCCGGCATTAAAAAAATGGCTGGAAAAATGCGGCTTTATTGACGTGCGTATCGCCGATGTCTGCGTCACTACCACCGAAGAGCAACGCCGTACCGAATGGATGGTTACCGAGTCGCTGGCCGATTTTCTTGACCCGAACGATCGCAGCAAGACGGTGGAAGGCTATCCCGCCCCGCAGCGCGCGGTGCTGATTGCGCGTAAACCGTGATGGATTGCCGAATGACCGTTACGTATAGCACCGTTTCTCCAAAATAGTTCAAGTTGCAGCAAGGCGGCAACGCAGCAAATCCCCGGGAACGTAGGTAGTTACGTGACCGGGGTGCGCGAGGCGGCCAACGCTGCTGCGGCTTGAAATATGAAGGAGAAAAAAAGGCCCCTGTTGAATTGGCAGGGGCCTGGTACGAGCAAGCATCATATTGGGCGACATGATGCAACGGTAAAAATCATTTGGCCTGATGGCGAACAATGATTCCTTTCATTTCAGCGACCGCCGCACCCTCTACCCTATAGCGAGAATACTCGTCCGCCTGTATATCGGCAGACATCGATAACCCCTGATTGCGATAGCGCATCGGCGAAGGCAATAAGACTCCGGCGGAACTGTGTACTTCCCGTACTCCGGCATCGAGGAAATTCTGCAGGTTATTTGCACGAACCCCCGCACCAGCCATAATGGTTGGAGCATCCCCCTGGGCAATAAGTTCCATAATTATTGATAAACCTTGCGCCGCATCGGCTTTTTGTCCGGAAGTCAGTACTCTTGCTACGCCTGCGTCAGCCAGATTCTTTAGCGCATTGAAGGGATTAGCGCACATATCGAAGGCGCGGTGGAATGTCACCGCCAGCGGCCCGGCCGCCGCCATTATTTTTTCCATTCGCGACATATCGACATCCCCATCAACGGTCAACACGCCAGTAACCAGCCCGGGAAAACCCAACTCTCTGACGAGGCGGATATCTTCCAGCATGGCGGCAAATTCGCCGTCAGTGTAATAAAAATCCCCGCCGCGAGGACGAATAATCGGATGCACGGGAATCGTAATATGCTCGCGCACGCTGCGTAAGACGCCGAAAGAAGGCGTAAGCCCCCCTTCTTTCGGCGCGGCGCACAGTTCGATACGATCCGCGCCGTTTCGCTGCGCGGTGAGCGCGCATTCCATGCTGTAACAACAGATCTCAAGTAACGCCATATTCACTCCGCTCGGCAGGTTAATGGGCCGCCTGTTCGCTGGCGACAATCGCTTCAATCGACCATGGATGAAATTTTACCGTGACGCGGCCATCGGTCACAGCCAGCGTAGGGTTTGGCAAACGTTCATGCTCGCCCTGTGGCGAACTGGTTTTAACCACGATCCCCGGCTGACTAAGCCCCTCATCCGACAACAACGCCAGCGCCCTCGCGTTCAAGGTCTCCGGCTCGCCGGGCAGCACGATTTCAATATGCTCCCACCCTTCGTGTGGATAGCGTTTTTCTCCCGGCCACGGTAATTCAATAACAGAAAACCGCCAGTGTTCCACACATACCGGTTCATGCAGTTTAAACAGACAAATCGGCCTGCCGTTGATGATATTTTCCGACAGTAGCTCGCCGCATTGTTCAAAACCGCGACGCCAACGCTCCGCCGTCGTATTCTGGTGACAGCGCAATGAAATGTGATCGGCCTCAAGGGCGCTAATCTGCAGACCAAGGCGAGTGGAAAGTTCTCTGAACGCCAGAGTGAATCGCGGTAAATCTGCGGAAATATCATGCAGTTCATCAATGTGTTGCCAGTTCGCCATATCAGGACGCTCTTCTTGCTGTGAAAACCGCTAATTTACGCTGTTGCGCCCCGGCAACCAACCTTTGATTTGATTGGGCGTTTATTGAATGCTTATGCAGATTATTGTTGCGTATATTTCAGGCGACGCGCCGCGCGCGCAATGCTGACGCCAACGGGCATTTGCAGTATACTCCCGCCCTAATTCTTAAACTGGCGCGGGCAATACAGTCCGCTTCATAAACGTAAGGTATTCCGGTGAATATTCAGGCTCTTCTCTCAGAAAAAGTTAGTCAGGCCATGATTGCTGCAGGCGCGCCTGCAGATTGCGAGCCCCAGGTTCGTCAGTCAGCCAAAGTTCAGTTCGGCGACTATCAGGCCAACGGCATGATGGCAGTTGCGAAAAAACTGGGTATGGCCCCCCGACAACTTGCAGAGCAGGTGCTGACTCATCTGGATCTCAGCGGCATCGCCAGCAAGGTTGAAATCGCCGGCCCTGGCTTTATCAATATTTTCCTCGAACCGGCTTTTCTCGCTGAACAGGTGCAACAGGCGCTGGCCTCCGAACGTCTGGGCGTTTCTCAGCCGACTCGTCAGACAATTGTCGTCGACTACTCCGCGCCCAACGTCGCGAAAGAGATGCACGTTGGTCATCTACGCTCCACGATTATCGGCGATGCGGCAGTACGCACGCTGGAGTTTCTGGGCCATCATGTTATTCGCGCTAACCACGTCGGCGACTGGGGCACCCAGTTCGGTATGCTTATCGCCTGGCTGGAAAAACAGCAGCAGGAAAACGCGGGCGACATGGCGCTGGCGGATCTCGAAGGATTCTACCGCGATGCGAAAAAGCATTATGACGAAGATGAAGCGTTTGCCGAGCGCGCGCGTAACTACGTCGTCAAATTGCAGAGCGGTGATGCCTATTTCCGTGAGATGTGGCGTAAGCTGGTTGATATCACGATGACGCAAAACCAGATCACCTATGATCGTCTGAACGTCACTCTGACGCGTGACGATGTGATGGGCGAAAGTCTGTATAATCCGATGCTGCCGGGCATCGTCGCCGATCTGAAAGCCAAAGGACTGGCGGTTGAAAGCGAAGGCGCAACGGTGGTTTTCCTTGATGAGTTTAAAAACAAGGAAGGCGACCCGATGGGCGTCATTATTCAGAAGAAAGATGGCGGTTATCTGTATACCACTACCGATATCGCCTGCGCCAAATACCGTTACGAAACGCTGCACGCCGACCGCGTGCTCTACTACATTGACTCCCGTCAGCACCAGCACCTGATGCAAGCCTGGACCATTGTGCGCAAAGCCGGTTATGTGCCGGATTCCGTTCCGCTGGAACACCACATGTTCGGCATGATGTTGGGTAAAGACGGTAAACCGTTTAAAACTCGCGCGGGCGGTACGGTGAAACTGGCGGACCTGCTGGATGAGGCGCTGGAGCGCGCGCGTCGTCTGGTGGCGGAGAAGAACCCGGATATGCCGGCTGACGAGCTGGAAAAACTGGCTAACGCCGTCGGTATTGGCGCGGTGAAATACGCCGATCTGTCAAAAAACCGCACCACTGACTATATCTTCGACTGGGATAATATGTTGGCTTTCGAAGGCAATACCGCTCCTTATATGCAGTATGCCTATACGCGTGTGCTGTCTGTTTTCCGTAAAGCGGACATCGACGAGCAGGCGCTGGCGAGCGCGCCGGTTATCATTAGCGAAGATCGCGAAGCGCAACTCGCTGCCCGTCTGCTGCAGTTTGAAGAAACCCTGACGGTGGTCGCGCGTGAAGGTACGCCGCACGTCATGTGCGCGTATCTGTATGACGTCGCCGGGCTGTTCTCCGGCTTCTACGAGCACTGCCCTATTCTCAGCGCCGAGAATGATGCGGTTCGCAATAGCCGCCTAAAACTGGCGCAACTGACGGCGAAGACGCTGAAACTGGGTCTGGATACGTTGGGTATCGAAACCGTAGAACGCATGTAAACGCGTCGTCGTTAACATCATCAGGCCTGATTCCGGGGAACGGACTCAGGCCTTTTTATTGCCACAGCGGTATATCTGTAACAAATCACAAGGAATGACACATTTCTATAGAGAGATGGAACATCTTTTACCTGTGCTGGCGCTGACCGCCCCGTATCATTAGGCGGCGGATTGTTCAGGTACAGGTAATGACTTTTAAAGACTTTGATGCGGAAGAGAAACTCTTCCTGAGACGTGTGATTGTGGCGTTTGGTGTAGTGGTTGTCTGCTTTGGTATCCTGATCTTTAACCTCTATAACTTGCAAATCCGCCAGCACCACTACTACACAACCCGTTCGAATGAGAACGATATCAAGATGCTACCCGTCGCGCCCACGCGCGGCATCATTTACGATCGCAACGGCATTCCGCTGGTGCGTAACGTAACCTGGTATGATATCGCGGTTACGCCCTATAAAATTGCCGATATGGATGCGCTGCTAAAACAGCTCACCCCTATTGTTGATCTCTCCCCCGACGATATCGCCGACTTTCGCCATGCGCTAAAATCCAGTAGCCGCTATCGTCCGGTGGTGCTCAAAAACGCGCTAACGGATGTTGAAATCGCACGCTTTGCGGTCAATCAGTTTCATTTCAACGGCGTCACGATCAATAGCTATCAGGATCGGCAGTATCCTTACGGCGCGGAGCTGGCGCATGTTCTCGGTTACGTGTCAAAGATAAACGATAACGACCTTAAAGCGCTGGATAAAAAAGGGCTGGCAGAGAATTACGCGGCGGACCATAACATCGGTAAACAGGGGATTGAGCGTTACTACGAAAACGATCTTCATGGCAAAACTGGTTATCAGGAGGTCGAGGTGGATAATCACGGGCGTATTGTCCGCCTGCTGAAAGACGTTCCTCCCATCGCGGGTAAGAATATTCACCTGACGCTGGATCTCCATTTACAAGAGTACATTGAAAGTTTGCTGGCCGGGCAGCGTGCTGCCGTACTGGTTGAAGATCCGCACGATGGTTCAGTGCTGGCGATGGTATCTATGCCCAGCTACGACCCGAACCCCTTTGTAAAAGGCATTAGCTATCAGGATTACGGCAAACTGCTGCACGATAAAAATCTGCCGCTGATCAACCGCGTGACGCAAGGGCTTTATCCCCCGGCGTCAACGGTTAAACCCTATATGGCGATGTCCGCGCTGTTATGCGGGATTATTACGCCGCAAACCACCTTCTTTGGCGCGCCAACCTGGACGCTTCCCGGCACGCAGCGGCATTACCGGGACTGGAAAAAAACCGGACACGGTATGCTGGATGTCACTAAAGCGATTGAGGAATCTGCGGATACCTTTTTCTATCAGGTTGCTTATATGATGGGTATTGACCGTATCGACACGATGTTGTCTCAGTTCGGCTATGGCAAACCGACGGGGATCGACCTTAATGAAGAGTATGACGGGCTGCTTCCCAGCCGCGCATGGAAACAGCGGGTCCATAAAAAAGCCTGGTATCAGGGCGATACCATCTCTGTCGGCATCGGCCAGGGCTACTGGATTGCCACCCCCATCCAGATGGTAAAAGCGATGGTGGCGCTCATCAACAACGGTAAGGTGATTGCCCCTCACCTGTTACTCAATGAAGAGAGCGGCAAAACGGTGGTTCCGTATCGCCCTTCAGGAACACCGGCACAGATAGCCGATCCGGCGTCGCCATACTGGGGACTAGTGCGTCAGGCGATGTACGGCATGGCGAATGCACCCAACGGAACGGGCTATAAGTTCTTTCACACCGCGCCCTACGGCATTGCGGCCAAAAGCGGCACGTCGCAGGTGTTTAGCCTGAAAGAAAATCAGACCTACAATGCGAAAATGATCCCCATTCGCCTGCGCGATCATGTGTTTTATACCGCTTTTGCACCGTATAAAAACCCTAAGGTCGCTATTGCCTTGATTCTGGAAAACGGCGGAAGCGACGGCGTTACCGCCGCGCCCATCATGCGAAAAATCCTTGACCACCTGTTTGATCCACAGGCTGATACCACACAGTCGGGTCAGGCGCCATAGTCAAATAAGCAAAGCGCCATCAGACAAGGATACGCCCGGAATATCTGCATACATCAGAAATAGTTACGCAGATATTCCGTCAAACACAGCATTGCCATCGCCTGCCCGTAAGGCATAGAGGTCAACGGAATGTGACGGTAAAAATCGAGATCGTGGCCCATGCCAGTGCCAAATGACGTTTGCAGCAGTTCGCCTTCCGGCGAGATATGTTTCACTATCCCCCGAATAGCTTGTTCCGCCACCTGCGCATAGTGCCGTTCGACATAGCGTTTGCGCACCGCTTTAAGAATACCGTAGGCAAAACCCGCCGTCGCCGACGCCTCAAGATAAGAGTGCGGATCGTCAAGCAGCGTATGCCACAAACCGCTTTCATCCTGACATTTCGCCAGCGCGGCGATCTGCGCATTCAGTACCTGGATCAGGTAACGGCGCACGGCATTATTTTCCGGCAAGTCCAGCAGTTCAAGAAAATCCGGGATCACAATGGTCAGCCAACTGTTGCCGCGCGCCCAGCGAGCGTTAGCGAAGTTATGATGACCGTCATAGCTCCAGCCGTGGAACCACAGCCCCGTCTCTTTATCCATCAAATTCTGCACGTGTAGCAGGAACTGATAGGTTGCCTCTTCCACATATTCCGGCCGGTTCAGCAGCTTACCGATTTTCGCCAGCGGCAGCACCGTCATCATTAGCGTGTCGTCCCACATCTGCTGATGATTTTCCTCCGCCAGCGTGATGTGCTGCATTCCACCGTGATCGGTTCGGGGCATTTCATTCATCGCCCATTCGGCCCACGTTTCCAGCCACGGTAAATACGCTGGATTACGCGTCTCTTCATAGCGATACGCCAGCGTTAAAAATGGCGCCATCGTATTAACGTTTTTCGTCGTCGCGCCTTCCGCAAAACGATCGGCAAACCAGTCATCAATGATCTTACGCATCGTCTGGTCGCCGGTCTGTTGGTAATAGTGATACATTCCGTACAGGCCCACGCCGTGCGTCCACTCCCATCCGGCCCAGCCTTTAGTATCGATCACGCGTCCGTCGTCCAGTCGCAATAAAAATTCGCCTGTCTCATCTTTAATATTGACCAGGTTATGCGTCACCTTTTGCACCAGGGCTTTTAGTTCATCTCTGGCGATAAAATGCTCAGGCTGACGCAATTGCGGACTGTGTTTGACTGGATAAACCATCATTTGCTTAACCTCTGTGTAATGTCGAATTCAGTGCTGCGTGCAGTTTTACCGCCGACGCAGTCGATTCGCTACAGTAAAAGCTAAGCTGGGCGAAAACCTTTTTGTTTCTGCCATTGCCAGAGCGTAAATGGCAAAAACGCAAAGAGTCCGGCAATCTACCTCACCATTTTATAAAACGGCGTTTCTATTTATTCAAAAAGAGAGTCAGGTCTGCTACCTGGCAAAGAAAGGGGCGGTTAGCGGTAGTTCACAATCACCTGATTGCTCCGCACTTTTAACGCCGGGATAAGTCGGCCGCCGCCGGGGACTTCCCAGACAAAGCGGAGCGGCTCGACTGCGGGAACATGAGCAAAACCGTGGGTCGTGCCACTCTGACCATCAAGTTCTACGCAACGGGACTGGGAACATAAACGTACCCGTAAGCCCGCGGGGGTCGGGCCATTCAGTTCATAACGCCAGGCGACCAACGTCATCACACCGGAAACCGGCTGACGCGCCGACAATGGCGAAGACGATGCGGAAACGCCCCGGTAATTTAAGGTTACGCCCATACCGCTATCCTGCCACGCGCCTTCGCCTGCGGCCTGAACCGTCAGGGGAAAGAGCAACAACGCCAGCCATTTACGCATTATTTTCCTCCAATGGTCGCCGTCATGCGGATATGACGGTTATCGGAAAGCTCAAGGTTCGACAACACCACCAGCTGCGGTAAACTGCGCCGCAAAAAGCGGGACAATAATGGACGTAGCGCATGGTTAACCAGCAATACCGGCGGCGCGCCAAGCATTTCCTGGCGAGAAAGCGCCTCTTGCGTCTGCGCCAGCAGGCGATCCGCCAACCCCGGCTCAAGTCCACCGCCGCCCTGCAATGCCTGAAGCAGCAAACGCTCCAGCGCGGTATCCAGGCCAATCACCTGCACTTCTTCATTACCGGGGAACCACTGTTGCGTAATCGCTCGTCCTAATGCCACACGTACCACGGCGGTTAATTCATGCGGATCGCTTTGTAACGGCGCATGTTCCGCCAGCGTTTCCAGAATGGTGCGCATATCGCGAATCGGGACTTTTTCCGCCAGTAAGTTTTGCAGGACTTTATGTAAAGTCGTGAGGGTCACGACGCCGGGGACCAGATCTTCCGTGAGTTTAGGCATCTCCTGAGAGACACGATCCAACAGTTGCTGCGCTTCCTGGCGGCCAAACAGTTCGGCGGAGAATTGGCCAATCAAGTGGTTAAGGTGCGTCGCCACAACGGTACTGGCTTCAACAACGGTAAAGCCCTGAATTTGCGCCTGCTCTTTCAGGGCGCTTTCAATCCAGATGGCATCAAGGCCAAAAGCTGGATCGACGGTTTTCTCACCCGGTAGCGTTCCCGCCGCCGTGCCGGGGTTAATAGCCAGCCAGCGTCCCGGATAGGCGTCCCCGCTGCCAATCTCTACCCCTTTCATCAAAATACGGTAGCGCGCAGGCTGTAAATCCATATTGTCGCGAATATGGACAACCGGCGGCAGGAACCCCATATCCTGAGCGAATTTTTTACGAATACTGCGAATACGTCCGAGCAATTCGCCATCCTGTTGAAAATCCACCATCGGGATCAGGCGGTAGCCCACTTCCATCCCCAGTGAATCCTCAAGCTGTACGTCATTCCAGGTGGCTTCGACCACCGAGTTATTTTCCGGCATTTTTACCGGCTGCGGCTCCTCCGGCGCTTTTTCTTCACGCCCGCGCAGCCACCATGCCAGGCCGAGCAAAGCGGCGGTAAAGAGTAAAAATACCAGGTTAGGCATTCCTGGCACCATGCCAAGCAGCCCCAGCACCGCCGCCGCCAGCAGCATCACCCTTGGATTACTGAACAGTTGGCCAACCATCTGCTCGCCTACATCCTGATCGGTACTGACGCGGGTCACAATGACGCCCGCCGCCGTGGAGATAACCAGCGCCGGGATCTGGGCGACCAGGCCGTCGCCAATGGTCAGCAGGGTGTAGCTTTCCGCCGCGCTGCCTATGCTCATTCCGTGCTGCAATACGCCGACCAGCAGCCCGCCTACCACGTTAATGACCATGATGAGAATACCGGCGATGGCGTCGCCGCGCACAAATTTACTTGCCCCGTCCATCGAGCCGTAGAAATCGGCTTCCTGAGTGACTTCCGAACGCCGTTTTTTGGCCTCGTCTTCACCAATCAGACCGGCATTAAGATCGGCGTCAATCGCCATTTGCTTGCCGGGCATACCGTCCAGCACAAAGCGCGCGCCGACTTCGGCAATACGTCCGGCGCCTTTGGTGATGACCATGAAGTTGATAATGACGAGGATGATAAAAACCACAATCCCGATCGCGAAGTTACCGCCGACCAGGAAATGACCAAACGCCTCCACCACCTTTCCCGCCGCCGCCGCGCCGGTATGCCCTTCCATCAAAATAATGCGCGTTGAGGCTACGTTAAGCGCCAGACGCAGTAGCGTGGTAAACAGCAGAATGGTCGGAAACGCGGCAAAATCCAGAGTACGCTGGGTAAACATCGCCACCAGCAGCACCATAATCGATAGCGCAATATTAAAGGTAAACAATAAGTCGAGGATAAAAGCAGGTAGCGGCAGCACCATCATCGACAAAATCAGCAGAATGAGGATCGGCCCGGCAAGAATTTGCCATTGCGTCGATTTCAGGTTGCTGGGCAGGCGCAGCATCGCGACCAGATTAGCCATCAGTATTCTTCTCGTTCATAAAATCCAGCGCTTCTGGCACCGGAAGGTTCTCAGGTTGTGGAGGACGTTGCCCGCCCGCAAGCCGCCAGCGTTTAAGCTGCCAGACCCAGGCCAACACTTCCGCAACGGCAGCATATAACTGTCCGGGAATTTGCTGACCGATTTCGGCGTGGCGATATAATGCCCGCGCCAGCGGCGGCGCTTCTAAAGTGGGAACCCGATGTTCAGCGCCGATCTCGCGAATGCGCAGCGCTATTAATCCAGCCCCCTTCGCGACCACTTTCGGCGCGCTCATTTTGTTTTCGTCATACTGCAGCGCCACGGAATAGTGCGTCGGGTTAGTGACAATGACGTCCGCTTTCGGCACATCTTCCATCATGCGGCGCTGCGCGGCGGCGCGTTGCATCTGGCGAATTTTGCCCTTAACATGCGGATCGCCTTCGCTCTCTTTAAATTCGTCGCGAATGTCCTGTCGCGACATGCGTAATTTTTTCAGGTGGCTAAAGATCTGGAAAAACACGTCAAATCCCACCATCGGAATCACGCCCAGTACCACCAGTAACGCGCAGAGTCCAACCAGATCCAGCGCATTCCCCATTGCGACGATCGGCGACTCCGCCATCAAGCGCATCATTTGCGGCCAGTTATGCCAGAGATAAAAGCCGGTAACGCAGCCGACCAGCGTGGATTTCAACACCGCTTTTAGCAGTTCCGCGCCAGTCTGCGCCGAAAACATGCGCTTAATTCCCGGCAACGGGTTTAATTTAGAAAATTTTGGCTGTAGCGACTTACCGCTAAAAATCAGGCCGCCAAGCATGACCGGCGAGATAAGCGCCACCAGCACCACGCCCGCGATGAGCGGTAGCAGTGCCATCATCGCCGCTTTAATCAGCAAAATTATCTGTCCCAGGATCAGGTTAGGATCGTTCACCATACGGTGATCGAAGTGCAGGCCTGCTGAGAGCATTCCCGCCAGTTGCCGCGCTAACGACTCGCCGCCGAACCAAATAATACAAACGCCCACCAGCAATATCAGCAGTGAGGTCAGTTCTCTGGAACGGGGGATCTGCCCTTCTTCCCGCGCTTTTTCAAGTCGGTGGGGTGTGGGGGCTTCTGTTTTGTCGTCGTCGCTCTCTTCTGCCACGCAGCAAACCCTGGATAGATTGATAAGCGAGAATGATGCCAGAACCGCTTTACGCCAATGGGCAGAGTAAGCGGTAAAAAAGGCGGGGTTTATGGCGTTAATAGAGATAGCCGGATACGATAAGAAAGTCTCGTATCCGGCCTGGTTGACGGATTCGGACCCGATAAGCGCAGCGCCATCAGGTCAAAAAAGCTTAAAAGCCAAGACTGTCCAGCAGGTCGTCCACCTGATCCTGACTGGCGACAACGCCAGCTTTCGAGGTATCCACCTGCGGGCCGTTGAGTAAGCTTTCGTTCTCGCGTTTTGGTCGCGCGCTCTGTTCCGGGATGTTTTCCAGCAGCACCATTAACAACTGGCGCTCAATCTCCTGAATCACGTCCATCATGCGTTTGATCACCTGACCCGTCAGATCCTGGAAATCCTGCGCCATCATGATGTCCAGCAGTTGCGCGTTAGTAAAGCTGGTATGGCCCGGGACATCCCTGAGAAACTGGCGCGTATCCGTCACCAGTTCACGGGCGTCGGAAAGCTCGATCGGATTGTCAAACCACTCGTCCCAACGTTGGGTTAGCGCTTTCGCCTCTTTTTCCATCGCATCCTGATGCGGCTGCGAAGCTTCGACACTGTTTAGCGCGCGTTCCGCCGCCTGCGCCGTCATCTGGACGACGTAATCCAGACGGTCGCGCGCATCAGGGATCGCCTCCGCCGCTTCGGCAATCGCCTGGTCCAGTCCCAGTTCACGCAGGCTGTCGCGCAGCATTCGGGTCAGACTACCGATGCGCGCAATGATGTCTCCTGCTGAGCCTTCATCAGCAGGCTTGATAGATGGTTGCATCATCATCGCATCCTCACATGCCCAGTTTCTCAAAGATTTTGTTGAGCTTCTCTTCCAGAGTCGCTGCGGTGAACGGTTTTACGACATAACCGCTGGCGCCAGCCTGTGCGGCGGCGATAATATTCTCTTTCTTGGCTTCCGCCGTGACCATCAACACGGGTAACGCCGACATGGCGCTATCGGCGCGAATGGTTTTCAGCAGCTCCAGGCCATCCATATTCGGCATGTTCCAGTCGGAGATAATAAAACCAAAGCCGCCCGCCTGGAGCTTGTTCAGCGCATCGACGCCGTCTTCGGCCTCTTCCACATTGTTAAATCCAAGCTCTTTTAAGAGGTTGCGCACGATACGACGCATGGTCGAAAAGTCATCCACAACCAAAAATTTAAGCTCTTTATCCGCCATAAAATACTACTCCTGGTTCAAATACGTATCGCCTGTCCGGCACTGATTTTCGCCAGCATCTGCTGGCTTACCTGGCTAAGATCGACCACTTCGCTTACGCCACCCATATTGATGGCCTCGCGCGGCATGCCGAACACCACACAACTTGCTTCGTTTTGCGCAATGGTCCAGGCGCCAGCCTGGTACATCGCTAACATTCCAGCGGCGCCATCGTTGCCCATCCCCGTAAGAATGACGCCTACGGCGTTGCGCCCCGCGTGTTTCGCCACCGAATGAAACAGCACATCCACGGAAGGCCGATGCCGGTTTACCGGCGGGCCATCATGAATTTTGATTTGATAATTCGCCCCGCTACGCGCCAGCTCCATATGCTTGTCGCCGGGCGCAATGTAGGCATGACCTGGCAATACGCGTTCGCCGTCCTCGGCCTCCTTCACGCTGATTTGACAGAGTTTATTCAGGCGCTCGGCAAACGAGCGGGTAAAGCCAGGCGGCATATGCTGCGTAATAATCACTGCCGGACTGGAAAGCGGCAGCGGTTGCAGCACATGTCGGATAGCTTCAGTACCGCCCGTTGAAGCGCCGATAGCAATCAGTTTCTCCGAACTGAGGAGCGGACCGGCTTTTAAGGTTGCCGGGGCCGCCACCGGTTTATGTGCGGCGATGCGGGCCCGCGCGGCGGTACGCACTTTTTCGGCGATCATCTCGCTATACGCCAGCATACCTTCACGAATGCCAAGCTGCGGTTTAGTGACAAAATCGATGGCCCCCAACTCCAGCGCCCGTAGCGTCACTTCGGAACCTTTACCGGTCAGCGAAGAGACCATCACCACCGGCATCGGTCGCAGGCGCATCAGTTTTTCCAGAAAATCGAGGCCGTCCATACGCGGCATCTCAACGTCCAGGGTCAATACGTCCGGATTAAATTTTTTGATGAGATCCCTGGCGACCAACGGGTCCGGCGCAGTCGCCACCATCTCCATGTCGCTATGGCTATTAATAATTTCAGTCATGATTTGGCGCATTAGCGCGGAATCATCAACTGACAATACCCTGATTTTACTCATGCTTTATCCTTACTTAGCGCATACACCGTCTGTCCGCGCAGGCTAAACTCGCGCACGAGGTTGCTAAAGTTTTCTGAGTGACCGGCAAACAACAGTCCGTCAGGTTTAAGGAGTGGAACAAAACGGCGCAGAATGTCCTCCTGAGTCGTTTTATCAAAATAGATCATGACGTTACGGCAAAAAATCGCGTCAAAGGGACCAGGTACGTTGTACTGCTTTTCCAACAAATTAACGGAGGAAAATTCAACATAATTGGCCAGTTCCTGACGCACGCGCACCAGTCCTTCATGCGGCCCCGTACCGCGCATGAAGTAACGTTGTAGCTGCTGCGGCGATAACGTTTTCAGTTCGCTGAGGCGATAAATACCGCTTCTCGCTTTTTCCAGCACTTCAGTATCAATATCGCTGGCAAATACTTTCCAGCGACCGGGGGCCATCCCCAACGCATCCGCCAGCGTAATGGCGATACTGTAAGGTTCTTCTCCTGTCGATGCCGCCGCACTCCAGACGCGGTACTCGCCGTGGCGGCGACGCGCATGTTCCGCAAGGATGGGAAAATGGTGCGCCTCGCGAAAAAAAGCGGTCAGGTTGGTAGTCAGAGCGTTGATAAAAGCCTGCCACTCAGCGCTGTTTTGGTTAGCCTCCAGCATACTGAGATAACGGCCAAAATCATCCAGCCCCAGGGTACGCAGCCGACGGACCAGGCGGTTATAAACCATATCCCGCTTATGGTCGGCCAGCACGATCCCTGCGCGCTGGTAGATTAATTGACATATCCGACGAAAATGCGCGTCGGACAGCGCGAGGCGCTGTGTCATCTGTAACAATACTGACGTTTGCCCGGAGGGCAGAGATGATGTCATAGCGCCTTCTTAATCACATTCAAAATACAACGGGCGCGCCCTGCGGCAGCGCCATGCTTCCCGTATTACACATTTTTTGCTTTTATCTATGCGAACCAGACGAAAGGGATCGGCGGGTTCGCAAATTAATCGAGAACCGACAGCACACGTCGATCAGAAGGTTTCCCAGTTCGCATCATCCCCGGCGGCTAAGGGCCGCGGCGTATTGCCGGACTGAGCGTCCACTGACAAACGCATCTCAGGTTTATTTACCGCCAGCGGTCGCGATGCCAGGCGGAAAGCCGATACCGCCTGGGTCAGACGGCTGGCCTGCTCTTCCAGCGCGGCGGCGGCCGCTGCGGATTCCTGAACCAGCGAGGCGTTCTGTTGCGTTACGCGATCCATTTCGGAAACGGCCAAAGCGACCTGATCGATACCCCGGCTTTGCTCATCCGAGGCGGAGGCGATTTCGCCCATGATATCCGTGACGCGTGTAACGGCATTGACGATGTCAGTCATGGTTTCCCCGGCGCTCTCCACCAGCACAGAACCGGTATCGACACGCGAGACGGAATCTTCAATCAACGCTTTTATTTCTTTCGCCGCCTGGGCGCTGCGGCTGGCCAGATTACGCACCTCGCCTGCCACGACCGCAAAACCGCGCCCCTGCTCTCCCGCGCGCGCCGCTTCTACCGCCGCGTTCAGCGCCAGAATGTTAGTCTGGAAGGCAATACCGTCGATAACGCTGATAATGTCAGCGATTTTTTTCGAACTGTCGGCAATTTCGTGCATAGTGTTTACCACGCCGTCGACCACTTTGCCGCCATGACGCGCGGTCTCGGAGGCGCTTTGCGCCAGTTGCGAAGCCTGACGGGCGTTATCGGCGTTTTGCTTCACGGTGGCCGTCAGTTGTTCCATGCTGGCAGCCGTCTCCTCCAGAGCGGAGGCCTGCTGTTCGGTACGGGAAGAGAGGTCGGTATTACCGGCGGCAATTTCACTGGTGCCGGAATAAATCGCATCCGAACCTTCACGAACCTGCGTCACGGTGTCAATCAGCGAGCGTTGCATATGTTCAACCGTTCCCGCCAGTTCGCCAATTTCATTACGTCCTGAGACGGTGAGCGTTTTCGTCAGATCGCCGCTGGCAATTTCACGGATATGAGTAATCACTCGCGCTAATGGGTTAAGCAGGGCATGACGAATGCCGAACCAAACCACCATCAAAATCAGCACCAGCACGACCGCAAGAACCCCCAGTTGCCATTGCGCAAAACGGTAGTCATGAGCGCTTTGATCAAATGTCTGGCGGTACAGGTTTTCGCTCACCCGGGCGTAATTGCCCAGCGCCTCGCCCAACGCGTTTTGCATTCCCTGGGTTGGCTGGGCGAAGTAGGCATCCATATTGCCATTGTCCAGAAACTGAATAAGTTCGGTTAATGCGGCCTGATAGCGCTGATATTTTTCATCGACGTTCGCGCTGGCCTCCGCCATCGCTGGCAATGGCGTCATGTTTTTGAAATTGGCGTAGTGCGCCGCCGCCTGTGCGAGGGTCGTTTTTGCATTCTGGAGTAAATCCGTTTTGGCGCTGCTCTGCTGGTTAGAAGCGTCCATCATCATGCGTGCGGCGGAGCGGCTCAGGTTAATGCGCGTTTGCAGCATTAAGTCCCATGTCGACGTGAGTTCGCTTTGTTGCTGGCGTAATTCGTTAGAAATAACAAAACCTTGCTGGTTATGCTGTAATGAAGAAAACAGCAAACCACCGGAAACAAGCTGTAGCAGTGCGAAAACCCCCAGCACCATCATCAGCATTGTGACAACGCGGATACGGTTAAACATAAGGCACCTTCCTGATAACGAGTTATCAACGTTATCGGCACCTGCGGTGATAACTTTACTTTTGCAAAAAGGAAATACGCTGTTCCGGAAGACGATATTGACAATAACAGTGTCGCAGCGGCGATGCCGGCGCAAAATGCAGGGGCTGGGCGCGGGCGATGAAGAGGCACTCTCACCGCTGGCGGAAGCATAACGGTGAATATTGCCGGATGGCGCGACGCCATCCGGCAACGTTATTACGCGACGTGTGATGCTGCGATATCCAGCAGCGCCATCTCTTCGCTGTTAAGCAGTTTTTCGATATTCACCAGAATCAGCATACGCTCGCCGAGCGCGCCCAATCCCGTCAAATATTCTGTTGACAAGGTCACGGCAAATTCTGGCGCCGGACGGATTTGTTCCGCCGTTAACGACAGTACGTCAGACACGCCGTCTACCACTATCCCGACGACGCGTTGCCCCAGATTCAGTACGATCACTACCGTATTGTCATCATACTCAACGTCGCCTTCACAGAATTTCACGCGCAGATCGACAATGGGTACAATCACGCCGCGCAGGTTAGTCACCCCTTTTATAAAGGCCGGTGTATTGGCGATACGCGTCACCTGGTCATAGCCACGGATCTCCTGCACTTTCAGGATATCGATGCCGTACTCTTCATTTCCCAGTGTAAACACCAGGAATTCCTGACCTGACGGCTCGCCGGCCAGTTTGCTTACATTACTCATACCGGTCATATTATTCCCTTCTCACTCAATCAGGCGGCTGTGATCGCCATACGTTGTTCGCGGTTTAAACCCTGCAATGCGGAAACATCAACAATCAGCGCGACGCTGCCGTCGCCCAGGATCGTCGCGGCGGAAATCCCCGGTACCTTGCGATAATTGCTTTCCAGATTTTTGACCACCACCTGGTGCTGACCGATGAGCTGATCGACCAGCAGCGCGTAACGGCGTCCCGCGCTTTGCAGGATCACAACAATGCCCTGCGTGGCTTCGGTTTTCGCCCCGTCCACGTCAAACACTTTCCACAATTCGACCAGCGGCAAATACTCGCCGCGAACTTCCAGAACCCGTTCGCCGCCCGCCAGCGGATGAAGATCCTCTTCACGCGGTTGCAGCGACTCCATCACCGCATTCAACGGCAGGATAAAAACTTCCCCCGCCACGCGAACCGACATCCCATCGAGGATGGCCAGCGTCAGCGGCAGCAGAATACGAATCGTGGTGCCGGAGCCTTGTTTTGACTGGATCTCAACGTGACCGCCCATCTCTTGAATGTTACGTTTCACCACATCCATGCCAACGCCGCGACCGGAGACATCCGTGACCTGTTCCGCAGTTGAGAATCCCGGCGCGAAGATCAACATGCCTACTTCATCGTCGGTCATGTTTTCATTCACCGCCATCCCCTGCGACATGGCCTTCGCCAGGATACGCTCACGGTTAAGCCCCGCGCCGTCATCGGTCACTTCAATACAAATATTCCCGCCCTGATGTTCCGCGGAAAGAATCAGATTGCCGACAACATTTTTCCCCGCCTCAAGGCGTTTTTCCGGCATTTCAATCCCGTGGTCGAGACTGTTGCGCACCAGGTGCGTCAGCGGGTCGATAATGCGTTCGATCAGGCTTTTATCAAGTTCAGTGGAGCTCCCCACCAGCGTCAACTCTACCTGCTTGCCCAGTTTACCCGCTAAATCGCGTACCAGACGCGGGAAACGGCTGAAGACGTACTCCATAGGCATCATGCGAATCGACATCACCGACTCTTGTAAGTCGCGGGCGTTACGTTGTAACTGACCCATACTGGTAATGAGATCGCCGTGGTTTACCGGGTCCAGCTCGTTAGAACGCTGGGCCAACATTGACTGGGTAATCACTAACTCGCCGACCAGGTTTATAAGCTGATCCACTTTCTCTACCGCCACGCGAATGCTGGTGGACTCGCGTTCACGCGCAGGTTTTTCACGCCCCGCATGATGTTCATGCGCCGCGCTTTTGGCGGCTGGCGCAACGACTGCCGGAGGCGCTACCGGCGTTACCTCGGTTTTCTCTTGCGCTTTTTCAACCGGCGCGGCGACCACTTTTTCAAAAGCGATCTGATCGGCCTCGATGACAAAACAGAGCACCGCGACAATGTC
Source organism: Salmonella sp. NW38 (assembly GCF_051807745.1). NCBI lineage: Bacteria > Pseudomonadati > Pseudomonadota > Gammaproteobacteria > Enterobacterales > Enterobacteriaceae > Salmonella > Salmonella sp. NW38. Next base: position 150,322 of record NZ_JAMMTO010000009.1, read on the forward strand.
ATCTTCCGCGACGCTGCCATCCAGAGTTGCCGACAGTGAATCCGTTCCCTTAACGACATCCGTCAGAGTAGCCAGATTGCCCAACTCTTCTTCAAGCAGATCGACCTCATTGGCTTTCAACCGTGAAAGTACAATGCGCAGTTTACTCTCGTCACGAGGCGATTCGGTTTCGGCTACGCTCTCTTCCTGGATCGCCGCGCTTAGTGCCGCGGTTTCTACGACCGCCGGCGTGGTTTCGCCTTTCGCCTCCAGCGCCAACTGGCGTAGCGCATTGCAGATATATTCGAAGCTTGCGGCATCCGGCTCTTCGGAGTTTTTATAGGCGTCGAGCTGTTCCTGCATAATATCTTTCGTTTCCAAAAACAGGTTGATAATGTCGGTATTGAGCTGCATTTCACCGCGTCGGGCTTCATCCAGCAGGTTTTCCATTAAATGTGTGGTTTCCTGCAGAATAGTGAAGCCGAATGTGCCCGCGCCGCCTTTAATGGAGTGCGCCGCGCGAAAAATGGCGTTCAGTTGTTCAGCGTCCGGGGATTCCGGCACCAAATCCAGCAGATGCTGCTCCATATCAGCCAACAGCTCGTCAGCTTCATCAAAAAATGTCTGATAAAAATCGCTAATATCCATGCTCACGCTATCACCTCGGTTCCGCTTTTGGCGATGTGGGTACGCTTGCCGGCGGGGCTGCCGCAGGCTGTTGTAATACACTTACCGGCTCATTCTGGCTTTCAGCGTTTTCATGCAAAATGGCCTGCTCCGCCTGTTTGTTTAACACCAGCAGACTTATACGGCGGTTGATGGCGTCATCAGGACCGCGATCGCTCAGCCGCATCGTGGCGGCCATGCCAACCACCCGTAATACTTTTCCGTTATCCAGCCCGCCAGCGACCAGTTCGCGACGCGAGGCATTGGCGCGATCGGCGGATAACTCCCAGTTGCTATAGCCTTTTTCGCCGTTCGCGTAGGGAAAGTCATCGGTATGGCCGGCCAGGCTAATGCGATTAGGTATACCGTTTAACACTGGCGCAATCGCACGCAGGATATCGCGCATATACGGCTCAACTTCGGCGCTGCCGGTTTTAAACATCGGGCGGTTCTGGCTGTCGATAATCTGGATGCGCAACCCCTCCTGAACTAAATCAATTTTCAGATGCGGACGTAACGCGCGCAGTTTGGGATCGGATTCGATCAGCTGATCCAGATCGCCGCGCAGTTTGTTTAAGCGACTCTGCTCCATCCGTTTTTTCAGCTCGTCGATATTCGGCTGCTTTTCCACTTCACCCTGCTGTTGGGTGTAATCATCGCCGCCGCCTGGTATCGGGCTCTCACTATTGGCAATCCGGTTCCCCCCCGTTACCGCGGTGGCCAACGGCGTACGAAAATATTCGGCAATCTGAATTAATTCTTTAGGGCTGGAGATGGAAATCAGCCACATCACCAGAAAAAAAGCCATCATCGCCGTCATAAAATCGGCGTAGGCAATTTTCCAGGAACCGTGCGCCCCGCCGCCGTGCGGTTTGTGCCTGCGGCGTTTTACGACGACAATGGGATGAGCCTGATTTTTCATGCTTCCTCAGTCGTCTGCTGCTGGTTTGGGTTTCTCACTGCGCGAACGTGTTCTTCCAACTCAATAAACGATGGACGCTCACTGGAATAAAGCGTTTTACGACCAAATTCCACGGCAATCGGCGGCGCATAGCCGTTCAGATTAGACAGCAGTGTAATTTTTACGCACTGCATCATCTTGGTGGTTTCGGCGCTCTTCTGGCGCAAAACGGTCGCTAACGGTGAAATGAATCCATAAGCCAGTAAAATACCGAGGAACGTACCTACCATGGCATGGGCAATCAGCGCCCCCAACTCCGCTGCCGGACGATCGGCTGAAGCCAGAGCGTGAACCACCCCCATTACCGCCGCGACGATACCAAAGGCAGGCAGCGAATCCCCCACCATCGCCAGACTGTTGGCCGGGACTTCCGCCTCGCTTTCATGGGTTTCAATCTCTTCATCCATCAACGCTTCAATTTCGAACGGATTCATGTTGCCGCTGATGATCAGGCGCAGATAATCGACAATAAAATCAAGCATTACCGTATCGGCCAGAATACGCGGATAACTGGCGAAGATTTCACTCTCTTTCGGATTTTCAATATCGCGTTCAAGGGAGAACATCCCCTGCTGCCGTGATTTGGCCATCAGGCGATAGAGCAACGCCAGCAAATCCATGTACATAGATTTCGTGTATTTCGAACGACGAAATAACAACGGGATCGCTTTCATCGTGCCTTTGATGGCCTTCCCGTTGTTGCCGACAATGAACGCCCCTATCCCCGCGCCGCCAATGATGACCAGTTCAGCAGGTTGATAGAGTGCCCCAAGGTGTCCGCCGGTCATGACATAACCGCCGAAAACTGTACCGATAACCACCAGGTAACCTAATAAGATAAGCACGACATCATCCTTCCGCTGTTGACTATGACAGGATGCGCAGTCGGGCGATTAACGCGAAGGCAAGGCAAAAAAAAGCAGCGGTAATGACTTACCGCTGCTGGAGTGTTTGTCCACACCGTTTCGGTTAAACAGCCTGTTCGATCTGTTCATCCAGCAGTTGTGGAATAATATCGGCAGCATCTCGGGAAAGTTTACGTCTTTTTACTGCGCGGGATGGCGGCTGGCATAAACTACACGCAAAGCTGCCCACGGGCTGATGCGCATGGGTAATAAAGTTCCCACCGCAGCAGTTACAACTCGACAATTCAAGCAACCCACTTTCAACAAAACGCACCAGCGTCCATGCGCGAGTCAGCGCCAACAACGGCCCTTCAGGCGGTTGCGGACACTGCTCAAGATAAAGCCGATAAGCTTTAATCACCGCATCCACACCGCTGCATAAGCCGGTCTTCAGTAAAAATTGCCAGGCGTTGCAGAACATGGAGGCATGAATATTTTGCTCCCAGGTCATAAACCAGTCTGTCGAAAATGGCAGCATCCCTTTAGGCGGCGGGCTACCGCGTAATTCTTTGTACAGCCTGATGAGGCGACCACGGCTGAGCTGTGTTTCGCTTTCCAGCATTTGTAGACGAGCGCCAAGATTAATCAACTCCATCGCCAACTGGATATCGCGAGCTTCCTGAACAATGCTTTTTTCACTCATTATCATGCCCTTTTCTTACGCGCCGTATCGTCCACTTCATTGAGCAGACGCGTTGAAAGCATGATACCTGTGTGAATCTGCTGTAAATCATCGACGCGCGAATCCTGAGTCAAACGGGTGATCGTCTGATGATCGTCAAACCGGAAATGACAAACTAACTGGTTCGTCTCCGCCAGTTTGACCATCTGCGGCAAGGTCAACGCGCCCAGTGTGTTTGCCATCTCTTCGTTGATACCGAGGCGGAACATCGCAGATGCTTTGTCCTGGACGATCAAACGCTGTGCAAGGAGTAAATATGACAAATTGATGTCATAAATGTGTTTTAGCAACTCGGATGTATGCATTGTTCCCATCCAGAATAACCAACTTATTTTTGTGCGACGTAGCCGCACCCCGTGATGTCGCCGGGAAGGCCCGGTAAAAGAAGCAAAAAGGTCAAATGCATAGCAGCGCTCAGACATTGTGGACATTGTGACGTATAACGCAGCTTCCCACTGAGATTCGCCTTACACGTTTACATCAATTTTTACAAATGCCTAAGATTTTTCCTAATTCGACGCAACTCTACTCGTCAGCTTCGTGACATACAACGGAGCGGGACGGCGATTTTAGAAAATATGTGATGTAGATCACATAATTTAACAGAATACTTACTATAAAACCATCAGCATGGCTTTTACTTTGTTTAATTAATAACCTAATGTTCACTTTTTCTATTCCACACTGCTGAATAGGGGTACGTCAACACCAAATTCTTTTTTGTTTCTCTCTGTTAAAATAACGCCAGGATAATAGATAACAGGCTATTATTTCTATTTTAGAAACGATTCTATTTTACCTTTAGTAAACAGTGGCTTAAATATTAAACGTTATTAATTAATCTCGTCACAGCATACGCCCTCCTCTGTTAAAAATAAGCTCATTTGATTTAACTTTTAGCTTTCCTTGTTCACCCGTTTAAATAAAGCATCCTAGTGGTGTGTAAAAAGTGTCTTATGCCACGATTCTTTACATAAGAATAATTAATGATTAATTATGATGTCCTTCACATTAATGTGGCATTAGCGCATTGCAGAAATGCGCTAAACAGAGTAAAGCTAAAGCACAATCTCATATTCTTGCAATCAAGGAGCGAGTTATGAGCTACACCCATATTCTTGTCGCCGTTGCCGTCACCCCGGAAAGTCACCAGCTACTGGCTAAAGCGGTCTCTATCGCCCGCCCTGTTCAGGCGAAAGTAAGCCTGATTACTCTCGCTTCCGATCCCGAACTGTATAACCAGTTCGCCGCGCCCATGATGGAGGATTTACGCGCGGTTATGCATGAGGAGACCGAGAATTTTCTTAAGATGCTGGGGGAAAAGGCGGATTATCCGATTGAACAAACTTTCATCGCATCAGGTGAGTTAAGCCAGCACATTTTAGCTGTGTGCCGCAAACACCATGTTGATCTGGTCATTTGCGGCAACCATAACCACAGTTTCTTTTCGCGCGCGTCCTGCTCGGCAAAAAGTGTCGTCAGCGCCAGCCAGGTAGATGTGTTGCTGGTGCCGTTAGCGGGCGACTAGTCGCCGCTCGCAATATTTCAGGCCAGCTTAGGGAACGTCGCCACGTTGTTCTGCTGCTGACGCTCAGGGCTACGCGGCGTGACCTCCTTTAGGTCATGAATAAAACGCTCCTGCCAGCGGTTAATGTCATTTTTAACGATCACGTCCAGCATTTCCGCATGGCGCGAAATACGCTCGGCAAGGGGCATCGTTAACGCACGATTGAGCGCCGCCGCCACGTCATCCCGATCGTAAGGATTGACGATTAACGCCGACGTCAGTTCATTCGCCGCGCCGGCAAACTGTGACAGTACCAATACGCCAGGATTAGCGGGGTCCTGCGCGGCGACAAACTCTTTCGCCACCAGGTTCATCCCGTCACGCAACGGGGTGACGAGCCCGACGTCTGAATAACGGAATATCTTCATTAACAGTTTACGGTCAAAATGCTGATTCAGATAATAGAGCGGCGTCCAGCCCAATTGTCCATATTTCCCATTAATCCGGCCTGCTTCCGTCTCAAGCTGGTGGCGAATATCCTGATATGCCTGTACTTCGCCGCGTGACGTAGGCGCAATTTGGGTATAACGAATTTTTCCCCGATGCTGCGGGTAGTTTTCCAGTAGCGCTTCATACGCCAGAAAGCGTTCCGGCAGCCCTTTCGAATAATCCAGCCGCTCAACGGAAAAAATATTCTTCACATTTTTCAGTTCCGCCTTGAGCTGCGCCAGTTTAGGCGGCAACGGCCCGGCTGCCTGCAGAGCAATCTCATCGGGCTCAATACCGATAGGATACACTTCTGTCTGGAAGTCTTTACCCCACGCGATATGCTGCTTGCCGCTGCGAGTCGTGACTCGCGTTTGACTCGAAAGGCTATCCAGAAAAGCCAGGCGATCATTTTCGGTCTGGAACCCGAGCAGATCAAAGTCACACAACTGCTCCAGCAGTTCATCATGCGGCGGTAAAGCGTTAAAAATCTCCGGGGTCGGGAATGGAATATGCAGGAAAAAACCAATTCGGTTGTTCACGCCGCGTTTACGCAGCTCGCTGGCGAACGGTAACAGGTGGTAGTCATGCACCCAAATGATGTCGTTCTCTTTAATGAGGGGCAATAACTTATCCGCTAATAACGCATTCACCCGCATATAGCCTTCCCATGCAGGACGCTGAAACTGTACCAGGTCCAGACGATAATGGAACGCAGGCCAGAGAACCGCATTGGAAAATTGACAGTAATAATCTTCGTAATCTTGTTCACTCAGGTTAAACGATGCCCAGGTAATATTACCTTTTGTCACCTTTTTTAATGGCTCATCCTCGTTACCTGTCTCGCCACTCCAGCCGAACCACAACCCGCCAGCCGCTTTTAGCGCGCCAAGCACGCCAACGGCGAGGCCGCCGGCGCCGCCTTTATTATCCGGGGGGGCAATTCGATTAGATACTACGACTAAACGACTCATAGCCATCTCTCCTGTTATTCATTACTTGTTGTTCTTGTTGTGGATAATTGATTTGCTCCAGCCAGCGCCAGACATCGGGTACGCTTTCCAGCCGCCATGCCGCCTGGGTTGCCCCGACGCCCACTTTTACGGAAATTCCGCCAGCGTGATTCACCACGCCAAAGCCAGTCTCATCGGTCAAATCGTCGCCCACAAAAACGGGAATCCGTCCCGCAAAGGGCGCCTCCTGCATAAAGGCGGCAATCGCTTCGCCTTTATTGGTTCCCTTAGGTTTGATTTCCACAACACATTTACCAGGCTGCAACGCCAGTTGCGGCCAGTGCTGCGTAACGTGTTGCGCAAGCGCCAATAGCGCCGCTTCATGTTCCGGAGCATGACGGTAGTGCAGCGCAAACGCCATCCCCTTCGTCTCCAGCTCCGTTCCGGGCAGCGCTACAAGCGTCGAACGTAATAACGCCTCCACCTCACGGACTACCGCTTCAGGAAGGCGCACGATATGGGTTTTACCATTGATGTCACGACGCTCTGCCCCGTGAACGCCAGCGAGCGGAAAGCGAAAAGGCTTCGCCAAAGCATCCAGCTCAATCATTGAACGCCCTGAAATCAATGCCAGTGCCCCTGCGTTGTGCGCCGCGAGACGGTCTAACAACTGAAGGATTTTATGCGGTACCACTACCTGATCGGGATGAGGCTTTATCTCTGCCAATGTGCCATCAAGGTCAAAAAAATACGCATAGTTCGCAGTGAGTTCGGGGGATACGGTTAACGGTTCTGCCACCCTTGTCTCCTCCTTATCATCATATTGAGACTCACAAACGGTCTCATTAGTCATGTAAGTATAGACAGTGTGACGCTGCTCGCCATTTAGAAAGACCATCGCCAGCCGGGGTAGCGGCTGGCGATGACGTGAAGCTATACTGTTTAGTTGAGTGTTAATTCATCAAATCGTACGCTTCGCTTTTTGCTTATAATGGTCGAAGATAACTGCTGCCAGAAGGATTCAGCCGCGAACCACGTATTGTGCAAAAGGTGAAATTTTGAACAGGTTCATCGCGTTCTCCACCGTTCCTGATATCAGTACGCTCGCCACCACATATGAGACTTTTCCGAGGCCGCCTTTCAGGAATCTCCCCTAAGACACACGCAGAAATAACGATTAACTCATAACCCAGGGAAGTCATTGACCAGCTTTAGCGTTTTTTATGTAGGGTAAAGTCAAACGATTCTTGTTAGAGAAGACGTAAAACGGTGCACTATCTTTCATTCATTAGATAAATGCTGATGGCAGGAATAGTTTTAGCGAAAAATGACATAACCCAGAGCGAATTCATCAGCCAAAAGGCAGGAAAGCCAGCACATTAATCCATAACATCAGCCAGCTAATCCTTACGGCCCTGGGTGAATAACGATTACCAGGAATAATAGATATGTTCAGCCTGTTCGCGAACCGGCACATCGTCTCCCAGCAGTCTGGCGGAAAGGGTTAGCGCGAAATCAAAGACATGCCCCAAGCCTTTGCCGCTAATTAAATTACCATCTTCAACAACGGGCGCATCCACATAGACACCTTCCGGAGCCGCTTTCCACAGGTCGCCGGAACAGACATAACGACGCCCCTTCAGCAATCCGTGAGCACCCAGCACCCTTGCCGCCGCGGAACAGATAGGACAAATTAATTTGCCTGCCGCATCATGACGCGCAACGAAAGCGATCACCGCCGGATTAGCCGCCAGATTAGCGCTCCCCTGCGGACCGCCCGGCAGCACTACCGCATCGAAAAGCGCCTGCTGGCGTTCACTCAGCGTGCTGTCCGCAACCATAGGAATATCATGGTAACTCACCACCGCCCGTGATTCAGCACACGCCAGCGTTTCGACGTCGATATGCAAACGTCGCAGAATATCAAGAGTAACAATGGCCTCTGCTTCTTCAAATCCTGGTGCCAACAGCACCGCGACCTTTTTCATTGACTGCTCCTTGTTAACGAGTCACCCATCAAAACTGCGCTCAACCGAATAACGTGCTCGTATGATTAATGACATTAAAAATGATCTACCGCAAAATCGGCTAGTTTATAAAAACAGGCATATTTGCTCTCAACCGTTTATGCGTGTGATATCCAGACTGGCTAATGTTTATTTTATTGAAATTACCATACTTGAAAGGCTCACCCCATGATCTGAAACAATGTTTCATAAATTATAAATCTATATAATATCATTTAACTTTCAAACAGTTGCAACTACTCCACACCAAAAATCATTACACCTGAAAAAATCACACCGCTGAAAATGTAAAAAAAGATAAACAATTGCATTTAAGGATTTTCTTATTTTTATTGACGCGCTATTCTCATTACCGATCGATAAACAGGAAATGAGATCGCATAAGGGACTGGCGGAACGGAGTTCTTCTGCTAAGAGTATTTATTGTGCATAGATGATAGATGTAAGAAAGTGACAACGGCCCGTTGCATTCTCGTCTGTCATGCACATCAACACTTTCTGGAAATAAGGATATTGTTATGGCAGCTGTAGGAATGGTTCAAAAGCTCAACACGCCAATGAACCTTGAGTTTTACGCATCAAATCTTTACCTCCATCTAAGCGAATGGTGTTCTGAACACAGTTTAACAGGCACCGCCACCTTTCTTCGTACCCAGGCGCAAGGCAACGTGACGCAAATGATGCGCATGTTTAATTTTATGAAAAACGCCGGCGCCACCCCTATCGTTAAAGCCATTGACGTTCCGGGTGAAGAGCTCTGCTCTCTGGAAGAATTGTTCCAGAAAACACTGGAGGATTATCAGCAACGCGCCAGCACGCTGTCGCGTCTGGCAGATGAAGCGAAAGCGCTGAATGATGCCTCAACGCTCGATTTTCTCCATACCCTGGAAAAAGAGCAGCAGCAGGATGGCGTACTTTTACAAACTATTCTCGAAGAAGTTCGCAGCGCTAAACGAGCAGGGTTATGCCTGGCGCAAACCGATCAGCATCTCCTTAACGTTGTGACCTATCAGCATCACTGATAGCGGCACACCGAGCGACAATATTGAGACGTTATTAGCCGGATAGCAACGCGAAGCAGCTTATCCGGCCTACACCGTTTCTGGTCTGTTTGCCAGAGGTGGCGCCTGTCGCTACTGGCGTATTATCGGCACATCATGCCAGCCGACAGGCGCGAAACGTCTCTGTCTTGTCTGGGCATTACCCCAGCATCTCACGTACAAACGCTTCTATTTCTTTATTCTGGCCGTTTTCAAACAAACATTGCTGGAAACGCGGCCCTGAAACCGCCGTTTTAACCAGTTCAGGATCGATAGCCCGTAGTGTATCCAGATAATTCTCTTTGACGACCGCGGCCTTAACCTGGTTCAAAATGCCCGCATTGCGTACCTGCGGCGCTTTGCGCTCAGGCGGATACCCCTCGCCTTTACGCCCGGTAAACGCTTTTTCAAAGATGAAACGCACGTTCAGCTCAGCGCCCCAGCCAAAGCCTTTCGCAAATGGCAGGGACAACGCATTGCCGTTGTTGATCTGCGCAAACAGAAAAGCATCTGCCGGATCGATGCAATAGCCACAAATGACACCTGGATGAATATTTAACGACATCAGCGCGCCCTGACCGGTGCCACAGCCAGTAACCACAAAATCAACCGCGTTTGCATTAAGCAGAATACTTGCCATGATGCCTAAATGAATGTACGTCAGGTGATGGTCATTTTCGTCGCACATGCCGACGTTAAAAACGGGAAATCCCTTTTCATTGGCGACGGCGCTAAGTTCGTTATAAATGATGGCATTTTTGCTGGCCTGGCTATTTTCCATCATCAGTGCAATTTTCATCGTGTTCCTCCTGAATGCAGACGGCCGCGCCTGCGTAAATCATGACGTTTTTCCCACATTACACATTTGCGAACACACATTCAAATTTAATGAAACGAAGTTTCATTAAATGAAAAGACGCTCACACATTTTCTGTTCCCGCTGTAAACCCCCTGCCGTTACCTTTAATCAAGGCGAATCCGTAAGTTATTCCAGCCATTGACGGTGCAAGACACGAGGTAGCATGGTCTGATACCGAATTGTCGGAGCGATTTTATGAAGCCTCTTATTTTTACTCTTTCACTGCTAGCCCTGACGGGATGCACCATTACTCGACAAGCGCAGGTCAGCGAAGCCAGCCCGATAAGCGGCATCGTGCGCCTGACGTATAACCAGCCGCTATTTTTTACTTCACGGACAGATGACTATGTATCTCACGGGACCGCAACACGCGAATGCCAGCAGATGGGCTATGCCGATGCCGTTTCGTTTGGTCAGCCGGTAGGAACCTGTAGCATTTATGCGGGCTCGTTGTGTCTGAACACCCGATTTACCCTCTCCTGGCAGTGCCGGGGCGTTGCCGTCCCGCAAATCATGCCGCTTTATTATTAAGGCGGCTGGCTTAACGCCGACACCATCTACAATGGAGGAGAGTGCAAGGTCGCTATTGCCAGCATGAAGGTGCTGGCTTTCCTTTATTTTTATACACTATACACTGGCGTTAATGCGTTTTATTCCCATTCGTATTTTTAATAATTAAATTTAATATTTTACCTTTTGCAAATAATAAAATAACAAATTATAGTGGCGCCACATTACTGTATATCTTTTGCTATTTGTGGAGCGGAACCATGCTGAAAACAGAAATGATCGACAAACTGAATGAGCAAATGAATCTGGAGTTGTACTCCTCCCTGCTCTATCAACAAATGAGCGCGTGGTGCAGCTATCACAGTTTTGAAGGCGCGGCCGCATTTCTTCGTCGCCATGCGCAAGAAGAGATGACGCATATGCAGCGCCTGTTTGACTACCTTACCGATACCGGAAGCCTGCCGCGCATTAATACCGTTTCTTCGCCCTTCGCTGAGTACACCTCACTGGATGAGCTGTTCCGCGCGACCTATGAGCATGAGCAGCTTATTACGCAAAAAATTAATGAACTGGCTCATGCCGCAATGACCAGCCAGGATTATCCGACATTTAATTTCTTGCAGTGGTATGTGGCAGAACAGCATGAAGAAGAAAAACTGTTCAAATCTATTATTGATAAATTAACGCTGGCGGGAAAAAGCGGCGAAGGGCTTTATTTCATTGATAAAGAACTCTCCACACTGGATACGCAAAATTAATCCAACACGTCCTTACACGGTGAGACGAGCTCTCACCGTGGCGTATTAGTGGCGGCAGATTTTACTCTCATGCGTTGAAAAACCGTCCTCCACGGCAATAAACTTTCCTTTCGCCGCCAGAAACGCGACCAGTTCCGCCGCCGTCATATCTGACGCTGAACAGGTGTGAAATCGTGCCCGCTCGCCAAAGCGCGCTTTTATTGCCGCCTCCAGCGAGGTATGCGTGTACTGCTCGCCAGACTCAATCATCATGTTGAGCACTTCGTGACCGTGAATGGAATCCATAACCCCTCCTGAATAAAACTCGTAGCCTAATGTGTCCTTGTACGAGCGACTTTGCGCTAGCGCAGGTTTACGGCGGTTGTCCGCGTCGCCTTCCATATTCGCTTTTATGCCCGGAACTGTAAATTTTACAGTACACCCATTGTAACGACCATTTGACGAAAATAGCGTAATGCCTTACCCTGCGCCGCGGATATCACCGTTCTTTGTTACCGGGGTAGTAGAAAGCGTGAAAAACAGAACTCTGGGCAGTATTTTTATCGTGGCAGGCACCACTATCGGCGCCGGGATGCTGGCAATGCCGCTGGCAGCGGCTGGCGTTGGTTTCAGCGTCACGCTGGGATTGTTGATTGGCCTGTGGGCGCTGATGTGTTATACCGCGCTACTATTACTGGAGGTATATCAACACGTTCCGGCAGATACCGGGCTGGGCTCGTTGGCAAAACGCTATCTTGGACGTTACGGACAGTGGCTTACGGGATTCAGTATGATGTTCTTAATGTATGCGCTCACCGCCGCCTACATTTCCGGAGCCGGAGAATTACTGGCATCCAGTATTAATAACTGGCTTGGCGCCACGCTCTCGCCCGCTGCCGGGGTGCTGCTGTTCACCTTTGTTGCCGGTGGGGTGGTGTGTGTGGGCACCTCGCTGGTCGACCTTTTTAACCGCTTCCTGTTTAGCGCAAAGATCATTTTTCTGGTCATCATGCTTGCGTTGCTCACGCCACATATTCATAAAGTAAATCTTCTTACGCTTCCTTTACAGCAGGGGCTGGCGTTATCCGCCATACCGGTCATTTTCACCTCGTTTGGTTTTCACGGAAGCGTACCGAGTATTGTGAGTTATATGAACGGCAACATTCGCCGGCTGCGTTGGGTCTTTATGACGGGTAGTGCCATTCCGTTAGTGGCCTATATTTTTTGGCAGCTCGCCACGCTGGGAAGTATCGACTCGCCGACATTCAGAGGGCTACTGGCCAGCCATGCCGGGTTAAATGGCCTGCTGCAGGCGCTCAGAGAAGTGGTCGCTTCGCCACATGTCGAACTGGCGGTCCACCTGTTCGCCGATCTGGCGCTGGCGACCTCTTTTCTGGGCGTAGCGCTAGGATTATTTGATTACCTGGCCGATCTATTCCAGCGCCGCAGTACGGTGTCCGGACGTCTGCAAACCGGGCTGATTACCTTTCTGCCGCCGCTGGCGTTTGCGCTTTTCTACCCACGTGGATTTGTGATGGCATTAGGCTATGCCGGCGTAGCGCTGGCAGTGCTGGCACTGCTCATCCCTGCCATGCTGGTCTGGCAATGCCGTAAACAGAGCCCTCAGGCGGGATATCGTGTGGCAGGCGGCACGCCAGCGCTGGCGCTGGTGTTTATCTGCGGCATTGTCGTGATTGGCGTCCAGTTTTCGATCGCACTGGGGTTCCTGCCCGATCCAGGTTAATGCCAGGCAAAGATTACCGGGCCCGGACGCCGTCCAGGCTCGATAATCATCACGCTATGGCCGTTTACGAGCCATTAATGCAGGCAGCACTGCTTAAATTTTTTGCCGCTCCCGCATGGACAAGGATCGTTACGCCCCACTTTCACCTCTGCTTTTATCGGCATCTGTAGCGGCGTCGTGTGCGGATGCGCCATCCACCAGGCATGAAGCTCAAGCGCCGCGATACGGATAGCGTCAACGCTTTTATCGAACGCTTCCGGGCTCATTTTATCCAACAGCGCAAAGTTTTCTTCAGTGCCGTGTAAGGCAATCGCTTCCAGCGCCGGTTTTAGCGTATCCGGCAAGTCAGACCAGTCGGACAGCGACACTCCGCGCATGTAACCAAAGCACCATTCTTCAACAATCGTTAATTCATGGCCATCAACTTCTCGCAGGCCAAACAGCGGCTCGAACTGTTCTGGATAGTCTTCAAGCCGGGCGGCTGTGTCCGCCATGTGCTGGAACACCAGATCCATAAATCGCGTCATTTCTTTTTCAGATGTCCAGCGCGGTACGTACGCGGGTCCCCCCCATATCGCGACCAGCCACTGTTCCGGCTCGATGGGACGCGGAGAACTTAGTACCGCAGTAATCAGACCGTCCAGCTCCGCGACATCCAAAATGGCCTGATCGGTATTGTATTTCGTCAGCACATCATCCAGCCATTCCAGCTCGTTCTCGTTTAATGGTTCCATTTTCATAACGCTTTTCCTCAGTGATGACTTCCGCCTGTAGGCCTCTTACATTGCAGCGGATAAAAATAATTTTTTTGCAGGCAGTTTGGATGGCAACCATCAGGGGCCAGATTAACACGAAATGAGGAGGATTCCGGAAGTTAACGCACAAAAGGAGGATCAGGGCGCAGATTTTCCGCCAGGAAACGCTCGCCCCACACAAAAGCGAGAGATGGGTTTCTCGCTATATTATACTCATGCTAACTTATACCACCGCCGCGGACAGATAAAACCGCCCTCTCAAATAGAGCTTATTTTCAGTAAAAAAGTGTTTAATGAGTTCGTCTACCGCTTCTCTGTCAGCAGAAAAGGTTATTTCCATAAACAGCGTATCGTACCCTATTTTGATATTTTTTTTCTTACAGTAAACACGGATCTCATCCTGCACACTCAGCAACGGCAGGCTAAATGTGTATAGCGGTTGCGGTTCTTTTTTCGCCGCTTTCTCAAAAACTTTAGTGACCAGATCTCCAAGATCGCGCTCTGACCGGGCACCGTTATTAAAATGCAATAAATTACGTCTTTTTACCACCCAGCCTCCAGCCAGATACCGCCAACAATAACTCTCACTTCAATGTGTGAGGCACATAATCACATCCAGAATCAGCTCTAGATAGTATTTCAAATAAACAGCCCGCACTATAGCGCATACTTTTTTCAGACACAGTTTACAGGGATACTCTCTTTATATCCACGAGCACGGTTGCCTTAATCATATCTTCCGCGATAACACAGTTTGTCAACCTATTCTATATAACCAAGCTTAAACAGAACCTTACCAGCCAGCGATATCAGCTCAGGATTTTCAGGATAAAAACGCAGTAACGGCAAAAATACTGCCTCACCGATAATGCTCCGGCTATTAGCATGGTTTGGGCGCAATCCCCAGATATTCTGATAAGTCATCGGTACGACCTGCCCATTCATGGTTGTGTTACCGATATACAGCATAATATGCCCTGGAATATAGACCAGCGTAGTAAACGGTTTTCCGTATCTGGTGAGATAATCGATCCGCATTTGGGGACTTTTATGACTAAGATCGACCACCCGTCCAGCAGCCTCTACCTGCGCGGATGAATGTCTGGGCAGGAATATGCCAAACGGCATTAACAGGCTGCGGACTTCGGCTGAACAATCATTATAAAAGTTAAAATTTCCCCAACCGTAGGGGGCGCCGTGCATTGCTTTCATTAGCACGGCGATATTTTCCGGCGTCATTTTCCACGGCATAGCCGTAAACTCGTTACCGCTTAGCCAGACCCAATGGATAGACGCGCGACCATTGCTGTCGCGAACTGGCGCCGCAATCAGGAACTGGCCCGCCCGTTGATGTCGGAACGGTAAAATAGTGCCCGGGCGCCCGGTGAAATAATAGACGCCTGCGGCATGGACAGAAACCGGCGCGTTGATAAATGCCCCCAGTTGCTTGTGAGCGAGCAAAACCCACTGTGTTATAAATTTCTGATCCGTACTGGCAATATCTTCACTATGAACCCAGCCAGTTACCGCCGGTGAAACGACATATTGCCAGCGTTGGTCTTTGCTCTTCGTCAGCGTATAGACCGGCGTACCGGGACGCAGCGAAGACATTTGTAAATTATCAAACGGGTACCCCTCGCCCGCCTGACGGGGATCGTTAAAGAGCGGGTCGTCCGTTGGCAGCGCTCTGACTAAACTTTCTCTGACCATAATGCCTCGCCGGGAGGCATGATAGATATTGTCAATCTGCGTATCCGTATTCCCTCTAACCTCCTCTTTCCAGCGAGAGGTATAAAGTCTGAAGTTTTCCCCCCAATAAGCACTGCCGTCGCTAAGAAACTGCTTAATACTGGCATCCCGGGCCTGTGCTGCGTTTTTTTTCAGCAATGCGGTAATATAAAAACCATTCCACGGCGAGTGCGCTTCACTGTCCATTCCGAAATAATGAGATTTTAGTGCGCTAAAGTAGCGTTGTTGGGTAGCACTATCAATAACCGGAATAGTGTAATCAGCCGAGTCCGGAGGTATCCATTTATCAACCGACTGTGAATAATCCGCTAACGGAAAGCGTGTTTTTGTCGGGTCAATATAGCTCCCTGTGAGAATTTCATCTTTGGCTGTTGATCGGTAGGTCGTCTGGTGGCAAGCGGTGAGGCACAATGGTATCAATAAAACGGCCCAGGTTTTCTTTTGCATCATCATCTCCGTAAAGCGGGGAAAGCATAATATAGAGACTGACCAAAACCGCCATTCACGAAAACCCGAAATTATCTGTAGTTGACCTGTTATTAAGACAATATTGCAAAACGTGATTAAAGCATGAAGCGGATCACATTACCTTATGATGAATATTAGTTCGCTATCTACCTTTAATTAAATTGTGCAGAACCCCCCCCTGAACAGTTATATACTCGTTTAATTTGCATAAATACTCCACTGACCCGCCCCTGTTTTTTTCAGACAATACATACTGTAGCGCGTCAGTTCTACTTTTTTTATATACTCTGCAAAGTCGTTTTCATCGACGTAGCCAATAAAATTACGCGCATCACATGTCGAAGAGGAAAACTCGCCTGGAAGAGAGTAGGTTGCGATTGCACTCTCAGGCTCATACAAAATAAAAAAAAGTAAAAAAGCGCAACCTACAATCCCAATATTAATGAAGCTAATAAACAATTTTGCATTATCGGTATATTTCACTGGCAGACCCACTCACTTTATAAAGCAGGCATAAAACATATCAGCAATTTTTATAGAGATTAATGGATTTTATCGGCTGATTTACCCGACGTTTAGTATTTACCAGGCATAAGTTCTTGCGGGTCGGTAGCACATAACTGTTGTACTGGCAGAAATGCCGCTACCGAGGTTTTTACTGTGTATCGCGCTGGAAAGTTCACGCTCGCGGTCGGCATACAAATTGAAGACACAAAAAAACCACCCGTAGGTGGTTTCACGACACTGCTTATTGCTTTGATTATTCTTGTCTTTCCCATGGTACCCGGAGCGGGACTTGAACCCGCACAGCGCGAACGCCGAGGGATTTTAAATCCCTTGTGTCTACCGATTCCACCATCCGGGCTCGGGAAAAATTGGAGGCGCGTTCCGGAGTCGAACCGGACTAGACGGATTTGCAATCCGCTACATAACCGCTTTGTTAACGCGCCAAATTTTTTGGCTTTTCAGCCAGCATCCGCTTTACGCCAATGCTTTTAAACTGGAGCGGGAAACGAGACTCGAACTCGCGACCCCGACCTTGGCAAGGTCGTGCTCTACCAACTGAGCTATTCCCGCAGCATCAAGCAACTTTGTTAATCACTTGATTTTGTTATCGTCTGGCAATCAGTGCTGCCGTTCGATGCGTTGCATTCTACTTACCTGACGCACTGAGTCAACGATATTTTTCGTCACTCACGATCGTTTGCTGAAATTTGCGGCGAAACGATCACTGATCAAGCAAATCTCCGCGTGCAGCGCTCAAATATTGCAACATGGACCACAACGTTAGCACCGCTGCGACAAAGAAAAGCGCGATCCCGGCATACTCTACCCAGATATTCGGACGCCACAAGAGCCACGCCAGCGCCACCATCTGCGCGGTAGTTTTGACTTTACCGATCCAGGAGACCGCTACACTACTGCGTTTGCCCAGCTCCGCCATCCATTCACGCAGAGCAGAGATAATAATTTCGCGGGCTATCATCGTCGCCGCAGGTAACGTCACCCACCAGCTATGATAATGCTCGGTGACCAGCACCATGGCGATCGCCACCAGCACCTTGTCGGCGACGGGGTCGAGGAAAGCGCCGAAACGCGTACTCTGGTTCCAGCGTCGCGCCAGAAAGCCGTCAAACCAGTCGGTAATAGCGGCAATACAGAAAATCAGCGCGCTGACCATCGGCGCCCAGGTGAACGGCAAATAAAACACCACGACAAAGAATGGAATCAGGATGACGCGAAACAGCGTGAGCAACGTAGGGATATTAAATTGCATAGTGACGGGTAACTATCTGTTGTCAGTGAAATTACCCCTATGTTGCTACAGTGGCCTCAATGTTTCAACGACCAGAAGATCTTTTCTGCCAGACCTTGCGAAATACCCGGCACTTTTGCAATTTCTTCTACGCTGGCGTTACGTAGTCCTTGCAAACCGCCCATATATTTCAGCAGCATCTGGCGACGTTTAGGCCCAACGCCTTCAATAGTTTCCAGCGTACTGGTATTTTTAACCTTTGCGCGTTTTTTACGGTGTCCGCCGATCGCGTGATCGTGCGACTCATCGCGAATATGCTGAATAACATGCAGCGCCGGCGAGTCCGGCGGCAGGCTAAACCCCTCTCCTTCCGGTTCAAAAAAGAGTGTTTCCAGACCGGCCTTTCTGTCTGCGCCTTTGGCGACGCCGAGCAACAAAGGGCGATGCTTATCCCAGGGGACATCCAGCTCAGCGAAAACGGCTTTCGCCTGGGCGAGCTGCCCTTTTCCGCCGTCGATCAGAATAACGTCCGGAATCTTACTTTCTTCTATGGCCTTGCCATAACGCCGACGTAGCACCTGATTCATCGCCGCGTAGTCATCACCCGGCGTGATGCCCGCGATATTATAACGACGATACTCGGCGCGTAACGGCCCGTTAGCGTCAAATACCACACAGGATGCGACCGTTTGCTCCCCCATGGTATGGCTGATGTCAAAACACTCCATCCGCTTGATAGCAGGAAGTTTTAATACCGCCGCCAGCGCAGTCAAACGCTGCGTGATGGTGGACTGCTGCGAAAGTTTTGTAATTAAGGCCGTTGCCGCGTTGGTCCGCGCCAGCTTGAGATAACGGGCGCGATCGCCGCGCGGTTTTGTCTGGACATGAATACGCCGTCCGGCAAGCTCCGACAACGAGTCGGCGAGCAGCGTTTTATCGCTAAGATTAAAATCGAGCAGTATCTCGCCCGGTAGCGTGCGCATCTGGCTACCCTGCAGGTAAAACTGCCCGACAAAGGTTTCCACCACTTCGCCCAGTTCCGTACCGCCAGGCACTTTTGGAAAATAGCTGCGGCTGCCCAGCACCTTACCCTGGCGAATAAACAGCACATGCACACAGGCCATACCCGCATCGAAAGCCACGCCGATAACGTCGAGATCGTCGCCCGCATTGGAGACAAACTGTCTCTCCGTGACCCGGCGTACCGCCTGGATCTGATCGCGAATACGCGCCGCCTCTTCAAATGCCAAATCCTGGCTGGCCTTTTCCATCCGGGCAATCAGCTGTGTTAAGACCTGGTCGTCCTTGCCGGACAAAAACAACCGGACATACTCCACCTGTTGCGTGTACTCCTCCTCGCTGACCAGTCCTGCAACGCAGGGGCCTAAGCAGCGGCCAATCTGGTATTGCAGGCAAGGACGCGAGCGGTTGCGATACACGCTGTTTTCGCACTGGCGGATAGGGAAAATTTTCTGTAACAGCGCCAGCGTTTCCCGCACGGCATAGCCGTTAGGAAATGGGCCGAAGTACTCGCCTTTCGCATGTTTAGCGCCACGGTGCATCGCCAGACGCGGATGGGTATCGCCGCTCAGAAAAATAAAAGGATAGGATTTATCATCACGCAACAACACGTTGTAACGCGGTTGATATAACTTGATGTAATTATGCTCAAGCAGCAGCGCTTCCGTTTCGGTATGCGTTACCGTGACATCAATGTGTTGAATTTGCGCAACTAGCGCTTCGGTTTTACGCGAAGCCAGGTTGCTGCGAAAGTAGCTGGAAAGACGCTTTTTCAGGTCTTTTGCTTTACCAACATAGATAACCGTACCGCCGGCGTCATACATACGATAGACACCGGGTTGGCTGGTAACGGTTTTCAAAAACGCCTTTGCGTCAAATATTTCACTCACTGGCTTGTTAACGTCTCCGCATTACACAGGCCATGGCGGATTGCCAGGTGAGTCAGCTCAACATCACCATGAATGTTTAATTTACTGAACATACGATAGCGATAGCTGTTCACCGTTTTAGGACTGAGATTCAGCTGTTCTGAAATCTCATTGACCTTCTGACCCTTGGTGATCATCAGCATAATCTGCAACTCGCGTTCAGACAAACTGGCGAACGGCGTTTCCGTTTTTGCAGGCTCGATCTGACTGAGCGCCATCTGCTGAGCGATATCGGAGGCGATATAACGTTGTCCGGAATACACCGAACGAATAGCGCTCACCACCTCCTGAGGCGCAGCGCCTTTGCTGAGATAGCCAGCTGCGCCAGCCTGCATCACTTTGGCGGGCAACGGGTTCTCCGTATGGACGGTCAGCATGATCACTTTGATATCCGCTGTCGATCGGGCAATTTTACGCGTCGCCTCAAGGCCGCCAATACCGGGCATGTTCATATCCATCAGCACGACGTCAACGGCGTTAGTACGGCACCATTTTACCGCATCCTCTCCGCAGCACGCTTCACCGACAACTTTAATGCCCTTTATATCTTCAAGAATGCGTCGTATCCCTGCGCGCACCAGTTCGTGGTCATCAACAAGAAGAACGTTGATCAAAGGAATATCTCCAGAATAGGGATAACGCTACTGATAGTTAATCGTCCTTATATTAGCTGGTTTTATCTCAACTTTGAAACGTAAAAAAACACCGGGTATTCGATTTTGCTCTCGTTTTTGGAAATTATGTTGTACGTCATGTGGCAACTGCCAACGTTGTAGCCCCTTCTGGCGGCGCAGTCCCGGGCTGATATTTCATAATGGTGACAAAAATTTCACGTTCCGCTGTCTAAACACTAATTAGAGAATCAACTTTGTAACAATAATTAACGAGTGAAATACGCGTAATAAACAAAGAATGAAGAAAATATATGCATCACGCGGCAACGTTTATTTTGTGGGTAAACCTTCCTCTTTTTGATCAAAAAACAACCACTGCTATTTTTAGCGTAGCTTATGGTATACTCCGCCGCCTTAACATCTGCTAACGCACATTTTCACTGAAACATAACGAGGAAAATAAATGAGTACGCCTGATTTTTCCACCGCTGAGAATAATCAAGAACTGGCTACTGAAGTCAACTGCCTGAAAGCCATGTTAACGCTGATGCTGCAGGCGATGGGCCAGGCCGATGCAGGGCGCGTGATTCTTAAAATGGAAAAACAGATCGCGCAGATGGATGATGAAGCACAAGCGGCGGTATTTTCCAGTACGGTTAAGCAAATTAAACAAGCTTACCGCCAGTAGTAAAAAACCGGCTGTTAGCATCGCTTTCAGCCGGTTTCGCGTCTGGCGCGAAGCATCGTCAGCACGTCATATCAGACCTGTCGCCGCAGCGTAGCAGGCAATCTGTGTTTTATTTGGCGCATTGAATTTCTTCTGCATGTTTTTCTGATGGAAGTTAACGGTATTTTCAGAAATCGACAGAATAATGGCGATCTCTGATGAGGTCTTCCCTTCCGCCGTCCACTTCAGAATCTCTTTCTCACGTTTACTGAAACGCATCTCAGGCGCCATCACCATGTCGTCTTCAAATCTTGTCAGCGCCGAAAGACTCTCCCGCGCCAGCAGTTGCAACCTCAGCTCCACTTCATCGTAGGTAAACGAGGAGCAGCGTAAACTGCTTCGGGAGAAAGATAAAAAGCCCAGCGCCCGGTTCGGCAACATCACACACTGGGTTACGCCTCTGCGTAATCCGAAACGCTGGGCGGCATCCCACATCGCCTGCGCTTCATGAAATAGCATGTCATCCCAATGTAAATGACCCTGCCTGAAATTTTCCGGCTTTAATACCGGATCGATCGCAAAATAGTTTTCGGACTGATAATGCGTTACCCACGCCGGAGGATAAGTGGTACGAAGCGATATTTTAGGCCTGGTAAAGGGAACGGGATGACGAACACACAGGGCATAATAATCAAATTCCAGCCGCTGTGTCTGATATTGCAATTCAGTATAAACATCCTCTGCTGCCGCCATCTCCTGAAAGCGTAACAACATTGCGCGTCGCCAGGTGAAGAAATCATTTTCCTGCATATTTTATGGTCACGCCTTTGATATTGATAATCATTATTATGAATGACTTAAATTAACACATAAATAGTGTTTATATATAAGAAATATCGGACGAATCGTAGAATACTTGAGCGGCATTACAGTTTTTTGGCTTCCGCCTGAGAGCGAGGTTAATAATCTGGCAGAATGACTTCATAATTATTCATTGCGCTCGCCCGAGGCGCGGCTAATTCGGGCGAGCGTTGAAAAGGTATTATTTCACTAAAAATTTCTCAAGGAACTGGCGGGTACGCGGATGCTGAGGATCGGCGAACAAGGTTTTCGCCGGCCCCTGCTCGACGATTTGCCCCTGATCCATAAATATTGCCCGGTCAGCCACGTCACGCGCAAAGCCCATTTCGTGAGTGACGATCACCATCGTGCGCTTTTCCTGCGCCAGCTGGCGAATCGTATTAAGCACCTCGCCAACTAATTCAGGATCAAGCGCCGACGTCGGCTCATCAAACAGAATCACTTCCGGGCGCATCGCCAGCGCACGCGCAATCGCCACGCGCTGCTGTTGCCCGCCCGACAGGCGGCGCGGATAACGGGTCTCTTTACCGGCCAACCCGACTTTGGCTAACAGTTCCCGCGCCAACGCCGTCGCCTCGGCTTTCGGCTCTCCCTTTACAATCACCGGACCTTCAATGATATTTTCCAGCACGGTACGATGCGGGAACAGATTAAAACTCTGAAAGACAAAGCCGACATGCTGGCGTAGCTGGCGAATCAACCCTTTTTGCTGGCTGAATGGGCGGGCGGTATCGATGATAATATCGCCCACTTTAATGGTGCCCGCTTCCGGTTGCTCCAGCAGGTTAATGCAGCGTAATAACGTTGTTTTCCCTGAGCCGCTCGGGCCGATAATGGCGACGACTTCTCCGGGCTTCACCTCAAGGTCGATACCGTGCAGCACCGTTTGACCATGAAATTTTTTGACCAGGTTAGTGACTTCGATCGCACTCATTTTGGCTCTCTCTCCTGGCGGTTAAGCTGGTTTTCAAAATAGTTTTGCAGTGCCGATAAGACGGTCGCCATTACCCAGTAGATTAACGACGCGGCCAGATACATGGTAAACACCTCCAGCGTTCGCGAGGTAATTAACTGCGCCTGGCGGAACAACTCCGGCACCTGAATCGTCGCGGCGAGCGACGTATCTTTCACCAGGCTGATAAAACTGTTGCTCAACGGCGGAAGCGCGACGCGAGCCGCCTGCGGCAAAATAGCGCGACGTAGCGTTTGCCACGGCGTCATGCCAATGCTCGCCGCCGCTTCCCATTGTCCCTTGTCGATAGCCGAGATTGCCGCGCGCAGCGTCTCGGACGTGTAAGCCGCGGTATTGAGCGATAAACCAATCATCGCCGCCGGGATAGGGTCCAGCTCAATCCCAAATTGCGGCAGGCCGTAATAGATCATAAATAACTGGGCGATAAGCGGCGTACCGCGAAAAATCGAGATATAAAAGCGCGCCAGCCAGCGAACCGGCCATAGCGGAGACATCCGCATCAGCGCCAGCACAAATCCCAGCAGCAGACCAAAAAACATACCGCCAATACTCAGTTGCAGGGTAAAGACGGCGCCTTTAAGCAAATACGGCAGCGATTCAATAACCAGTTGGATACTTTCTTGCATTCGCGTTGATTACCTGGAGGTTATACATGAGGATGGTAGGCAAACAGCGCAGGCGCCCCACCGGTGTGAATAAAGAGAATCGGCCCATCATCGTTAAAGCGTTTCTGGCTGATGCCGTCTATCAGACCCGCCATCGCTTTGCCGGTATATACCGGATCCAGCAGCACCCCCTCCAGGCTCGCCAGCAGTTTCACCGCCTCCATCCCCGCGTCATTTGGCACGCCGTAACCCGGGGCAAAATAGTCATCCCATAAATGAATATCCGCCGTCGCCGTCAGCGCCAGCTGACCGGCAATAGCCTGCTGCAAGGCAATCACTTTGGGTTTCTGCTCGGCGACAGAACGTGAAACGGTCACGCCAATCAGTTCGACATCCGGCATCAGATGTTCCAGCCCGACAGCTAACCCGGCGTGCGTTCCGGCGCTGCCGGAGGCCACCACTACCGAAGAGAGCCCGACAACTTCTTCACACTGCTGGGCGATTTCCAGGGCGCTCTCTACGTATCCCATTGCGCCCAGCGCGCTGGAGCCGCCGACCGGAATCACATAGGGCCTGAACCCTTGCGCTTCAATGCGCGTCGCCAGCGTTTGCAACTGCGCATCCGGATCGGTTAGCGCATCGCACATCTCAATTTGTGTATTAAATAAATCCAGTAACAGGCGATTACCATTCGTCAGGTAATTTTCCGCGGTGGTACCGATTGGATTTTCCAGCAAAGCGACGCAATGCAGCCCCAATTTGGCCGCGACCGCCGCCGTCTGACGGACATGGTTCGACTGAATCGCCCCTGCGGTTATCAGCGTATCCGCCCCTTCTCGCAGCGCGTCGGCCACCAGAAACTCCAGCTTGCGCAATTTATTGCCGCCCATTGCAATGGGCGTAACGTCATCGCGCTTAATGTAAATCTCACGGCCAAGATAATCAGACAATCGCGGCAGGTATTCGAGCGGGGTCGGCGCGCCGATAAGCTCCAGGCGAGGGAAGCGCGTTAAGTGATGTAGTGGCATTGAGCCTCCGGTAACGTTGTGGTGTGTTCTTTTTATTATGCACGTTGATCTAACGGAAATAAAAAAGGCGCCGATTCACGCGCCTCCGTTTGCTAACATAGTATGAGGTTGATATTGCCCGGCGGCGCTCTGCCTGCCGGGCAACGTAGAGCATTATTGGGTCACGTCAGCGCCAAACCATTTTTCAGAGAGCGCTTTTAAGGTGCCATCTTTTTGCATTTCCGCAATGGCGTTATCTACCGCCTTCAGCAAGTCTTCGTTGCCTTTACGTAACGCAACGCCGGACTCCTGACGCGAAAACGCATCACCGGTGACGGCCAGCGTACCTTTGGTTTTTTTCACCAGATCCAGCGCCGCCAGACGATCGACTAAAATCGCGTCAATACGGCCTACGCGCAGATCCTGGTATTTTGTAGGATCATCGTCATAAGTACGGATATCCACACCCTGAACATGTTGACGTAGCCACTCTTCATAGTTAGTCCCCAGCCCAACGCCAACTTTTTTGCCCTGCAGATCGGCCGCCGTTTTGATCGTGCCTTCATTGCCTTTTTTCACCAGCGCCTGAACGCCGGAGACAGTGTAAGGCGTAGAGAAATCATACTTTTTCTTGCGGACGTCTGAAATCGTGACCTGGTTTATCACCACATCAATGCGTTTAGCGTCCAGCGACGCCAGTATTCCGTCCCATTTGGTCGGCTTCAACGACGCTTTAACGCCCAGGTGTTTTGCCAACGCCTCGGCGAAATCGACTTCAAAACCGGTTAATTTGCCGTCTTCGCCCTGAAAACTAAACGGCGGATAGGTACCTTCCAGCCCTACCAGCAGCGTGCCGCGTTCTTTAACTTTGTTCAGCAAACCCTCATCGGCAAAGCTCTTCGCGCTCATTCCCGCCACCAGCGCTACAGCCATTACTCCCATCAGTGCCTGACGTCCCAGCAGTGCTAATTTCATAGTAACCCCGAATATTGCCGTTAATGACCATAGACTGTGTCCCGCCATGGCGCATCGTCACGTCTCGCGAACCTTTGGGGGACTCAGCCTAATGTAGAAGGTTTGCCACGTTTCACCAACACGACTCTGCTACATCTTATGCTTTTTTAATATATATCAGAACTGGCGGTAAAGGGGGATTTCTGTCTGGGCGCAATCTGCTGATGCGCTTTATATTGCTGGTATTTACGTAGTGCGATACGGTAATTATTGGTGCTGGTTTCCGGCAACCATGGCGCCAGGCTTTCATCGAGAAAACCGTCCTGCAGCAGATCGTGGGAAATGTTTTGCTCGCTGAGGTAGTTGCCAAGACGTCGTAAACGCACAACATATTCCCGCACCGTGCCATGGCTCATCTCGGTTTGTTCAAACAAATACTGCTTGAAACCGATAATATCGAAAAAATCACTCTGCTTTTTGCAGTGCAAATCGCCGCAAAAGCGACACAGCGCCACCCACTCCTTCTGCTCCCGCTGCCAGGCAGCGTCGTCAAGTAGCATATCCAGCTGTGAAATAGCGATTTTATTAACGATCTTGCCACGGCGAACCAGCGTAATGCGGTCGAGCAATTTGTGACAATGCGCGCAATGCGTCTGGCTGTGTTTAAAGTCTTTAAGATAGCGGCTCAAGGGCCGCCTTTTAGGTTGCTGCACCGTCATGAGAACTCCTGGTAGTCTATACGTTGTGCGGCACTTTTCGGGTGCGACCATGCGCGACCTATAACTTACCCAGTTTGGTGCGTAATCGTTTGATGGCCTGACTATGCAACTGGCTGACCCGCGATTCGCCGACTTCCAGTACTGCGCCAATCTCTTTGAGATTGAGCTCTTCCTGGTAATACAGCGTTAACACCAGTTGCTCGCGTTCCGGCAGCGATTCAATCGCATCCATTACCCGCTGTCGCAGGTCGCCCTCCAGCAGTTGATGTAACGGGTTTTCCTGTTGATGTTCTTCAGTCACCAGTTCGATGCTATCGCCATGCTCTTCCCGCCACTCATCGTAAGAGAAAAGTTGGCTGTTGTTGGTATCGAGCAACATCTGACGATACTCCGCAACAGGGATGCCAAGACGTTCCGCCACTTCGGTTTCCGTCGCATTACGCCCCAGTTCCTGCTCCAGTTGTCCCATCGCCTGCGCCACTTCGCGGGCATTACGCCGGACGCTACGCGGCACCCAATCGCGGCTGCGTAATTCATCCAGCATCGCCCCACGAATACGCTGCACTGCGTAAGTGGTAAATGCCGTTCCTTGCAAAGCGTCATATCGGTCGACCGCATTTAATAACCCGATGCCGCCCGCTTGTAGCAGATCGTCCAGTTCCACGCTCGCCGGCAATCGCACCTGCAGGCGCAATGCTTCGTGACGCACCAGCGGTACATAACGCTGCCACAGCGAGTGTTTATCCATTACACCTTCAGCGGTATACAGTGAATTCACGATAAACAGCCCTGCGTTAAATGAGTTATCGGCATGATTATCCGTTTCTACAGAAGGTTCTATCGAAGGAATAAGGCTATAAAAGAAGGGTTATTTCACTTATGTAACCTGTAGCGCCTTTTTAGCGGCTCAAAGAGCAGAATAAAATCAGCCAGATAGGATAAACGGGATGCGCAAAAGCCCACCCCGAACAAAACTATGTCAGAAGATGAATCATCGACAGATCGTCGCCAGTACGCACCGTTTCTATATGGCGATGAAAATTCGCCGCCACCTCGCTGTTATGCTGGCTGCGGGAGTGAAAACTATACACAATATTAGTAACGTCATCCCACTCAAGACGCCCGCGCTCATACACGCTGGCTGCCGTTAATAGCTTAATAAAGGCATATTCCGCCACGATAATATACAGCGCGCGTAACGGGTCGACATTCGGCTGGTTGGGGAAATTATTTTCCCAAATTTTATAGAGAATTAAATTTCTGAAGGCCCAGTTCTTCTGCTGCTCATCCGCCTGTAAACAGCGCGCTAATGAGGACTCAATATCGCTCACCTTCTGCTCCATTGAAACGCCCTCTTCCGCCGTCAGCACCCGCAGAAGACACTGGATGTAGTGATCGAGGACATAGCTTCCTCTGCTCGGTGGGAGAGCCCTGAAATAATCCTGCATCAACAATACCAGGGATGTTTTGAATTTCTTATCCGGCGTAATATTAGCGAGTTCCTGAGTTAACGAACCGGACTGCAACTGGGAAACTAACGTGCCATACACTTGCTCAATCTCCCCTAATGCAGCGTCATCAATCCGGGGAAACTTCTGCACGTACATTACAAACTTGATCAACGCGTATAATGCCGCATCCGGATTGCTGGCAGCATGGTTAATCAAACTCAGGCAAAACAAGTTAAGTAGTTTTTGCTGTGGGGAGAATAGCGGCGCGGTATTGTACTTCTGCTGAATGATCGCCTTTTCATTGAGTGTTACCGCATCAGCATCGTTTAAAATATGCGCAGTCACTTCCGGGCAAGCAAGGCTTAGAGAATGTCGTACCTCGTTTTTATAAGTATGGAACACCCGCGGAAACGTAGTGCAGGTATAACTTAATGCTTTAGCCCCCAGTGTTTTTTGTACCTTGCACAGACGATCGTCATCCAGATAAGGGCAGCTTCCTGTCCCAGATGGTAATTTAATCTCCCCCCAGTTATTTGGGTCTTTCTTTAAAAGAATAATACTATTTTTGGCAATCTCTCTGATGGTTACATCCTTGCTGGTAAGGTACTTTTTGACCGTCGTCTTATCCAGCGTGATTTTCCAGCCCTTACAACAGTGATCGCGGCAGGCCGAGCCAGAACAGGAAAAGCGGGTGACAAAGGCAGGTTCAGTGACGGTGATTTCTTTCATTACACAGGCTCCGGAATTAAAAAAGGCAGCTTTCGCTGCCTTGATTGTGTACCACGTGTCGGTGAATCAATCGCCGGATTAACGCAGTAAAGAGAGGACGTTTTGCGGAACCTGGTTAGCCTGCGCCAGAACGGAAGTACCAGCCTGCTGCAGAATCTGCGCTTTAGACATATTAGAAACTTCCGTTGCATAGTCAGCATCTTCGATACGGCTACGCGCGGAGTTCAGATTGGTTACCGTATTGCCAAGGTTGGTAATGGCTGAATCAAAACGGTTTTGAATTGCCCCCAGAGAAGAACGAACTGCGTCCACTTTTGACAATGCAGAATCAATTGAAGCCAGTGGGTTAGCGGTACTTTTCTTGGCTGCGGCAGCGTCTTCATTGATTAATGTACTAACGCCAGAAGCTGTTTTATCAATAAACATGGTTTTGCCAGCTAAGGTGACCTTATCACCCGCGGCGTTAGCAGTATATTCA
Source organism: Salmonella sp. NW38 (assembly GCF_051807745.1). Classification (NCBI taxonomy): domain Bacteria; kingdom Pseudomonadati; phylum Pseudomonadota; class Gammaproteobacteria; order Enterobacterales; family Enterobacteriaceae; genus Salmonella; species Salmonella sp. NW38. Next base: position 179,113 of record NZ_JAMMTO010000009.1, read on the forward strand.
GCCCCATTTACTGTAATTTTACTTTCGCCCTTAACAGCATTGTTTGCTTCCAAATCAGAAAGTTTCGCACTCTCGTTTTTGGTTTTATCATCAAAAGTAAACTGACCGTTCACTACAGATGTATAAACATTTTTGCTTGATTGTAAGGTAGCAGCATTAACATCCGTCGCGCCAGTGGCAATATCAGCGACAGTTAACGTAACTTTTTCACCATTGATGGTAGTAGAAACCTTACCATTACCGTCATCACCAGTTTTTGTATCAATAGTAAAAGTCACGCCTTTATAATCAAAGGTATCTCCTTCCTTACCACCCTTAATGGCACCAGCTATCGCTTTGGCTTCATCGGTACCAGCAGCAGATTTAGTCGTCTTGAATAGGTTAACCGCAGTGTTATTTTCCGCATCGTCAGTTGTCAACTGACCATTTGCTGCATTTACATATACTTTATCCGGTGCTGCATCATCAGTTACTACAGCACCTGAATTAATATCTACACGATATTTATTGGCACCCGCTGCATAGGTGTCATAACCCGTAACATTCTTGAAGCTGGATTTCAGATCACCCACTGTCGCTTCTTTTGGCCCATTAACATTGAACCCATCAAGGCCAAGGCTTTTCACATCAATTTTTTGCAGATCGATGGTAATGGTTTCACCATCGTTAGCACCAACCTGGATTTTCATCTGGTTGTCCTGAGACAGGACTTTAACACCGTTAAATTGAGTCTGATTAGAAACGCGATCGATTTCTTCCAGACGTTGCTGAATTTCATCCTGGATAGATTTCAGATCGGAATCAGAGTTAGTCCCGTTAGTGGCCTGAACAGACAACTCACGCACACGCTGCAGGTTGTTGTTGATTTCATTCAGCGCGCCTTCAGTGGTCTGCGCAATAGAAATGCCGTCGTTAGCGTTACGGGAAGCCTGAGTCAGACCTTTGATATTAGAAGTGAAGCGGTTAGCAATCGCCTGGCCTGCCGCATCGTCTTTCGCGCTGTTGATACGCAGACCGGAAGACAGACGCTCAATAGCGGAACTCAGTGAGGACTGAGATTTGTTCAGGTTATTCTGGGTCAACAGCGACAGGCTGTTTGTATTAATGACTTGTGCCATGATCTTTTCCTTATCAATTACAACTTGATGTTATTGGGCTGTTGCCCACGGTTTCTCACCGTAACCCTTGTATCGGCACCTGAATTTCGAACTTTAGAAAATTTTTCACTTCCCCCGATCTTTTTCTTAGCCTGCGAAATAGCCGCTTTATGCATCATTATTCCACGCATTATTTTTGCAAAATTATCATTAAACTTTGCTTCCAGATTGCCGATAACGCGTTTAACTACTGTTTGCAATCGAAAGGAAGATGGCATGGCTTCAATTTCATCATTAGGTGTAGGGTCAAACTTACCTCTGGATTCACTGCTGACTAAACTGACCAACGCTGAAAAAGGACGCTTAACGCCGATCACACAGCAGCAGAGCGCTAATACGGCCCGTCTAACGGCATACGGTACTTTAAAAAGTGCACTGGAGAAGTTTCAAACAGCAAACACGGCGTTAAATAAAGCCGATCTGTTTAAAAGTACGAATGTCACCAGCAGTACAGAAGACCTGAAAGTCTCGACGGAAGCTGGGGCCGCACCTGGAACTTATGTGGTTAGCGTAACTCAGTTAGCACAAGCACAATCTTTGAGTACAGCAACCAAAATTACATCCACCAAAGAAGTGCTGGGAGATACCACATCTGACAGCCGTACCATAAAAATTGAACAGAAAGGCCGTAAAGAACCACTTGAAATCAAGCTCACTAAAGATCAAACCTCTTTAGAGGGCATCCGTGACGCCATTAATGATGCTGACAGTGGTATTTCCGCCAGTATCGTTAAAGTTAAAGAAGGCGATTATCAGCTTGTACTGACCGCAGATAGTGGCACGGATAATCAAATGACTATCTCTGTGGAAGGCGATAGCAAACTCAGCGATCTGTTGTCCTATGATAGTAGTACTGGCACGGGCAAAATGAAGCAACTGGTTGCTGCAGATAATGCTTTGTTAACCGTTAACGGCATTGATATTGAGCGACCAAGTAATAAAATCACTGACGCTCCACAAGGTGTGACGCTTGAACTAACCAAAGAAGTAAAAGACGCCCGTATTACTGTCACAAAAGATAATGAAAAGGCGACCGAAGCCGTCAAAGGTTGGGTTGATGCCTACAACTCGCTGCTTGATACCTTTAGTTCATTAACAAAATATACAGAGGTTGATCCAGGGGCTGAAGAACAGGACAAAAACAACGGTGCACTACTTGGAGATACCGTGGTGCGAACGATTCAAACTGGAATCCGCGCTCAGTTCGCTAATGGTGCAAGTACAGGTACATTTAAGACCCTGAATGAAATTGGTATTACTTCTGATGGTACCACCGGAAAACTAAAAATTGATGATACCAAGCTTAAAAAAGCGCTGGATGAAAATACCGCTTCTGTACGTGAGCTGCTGGTAGGTGATGGTAAAGAAACGGGGATCACCACCAAAATTGCCACCGAAGTGAAAAGTTATCTGGCCGATGACGGCATTATTGACAGCGCCCAGGACAGTATTAACGCCACGCTGAAAAAGCTGACTAAGCAATATCTGACCGTCAGCAGTAGCATTGACGACACCGTTGCCCGTTACAAGGCCCAGTTTACCCAACTGGATACCATGATGAGTAAACTGAATAACACCAGTACTTATTTGACCCAGCAATTTAATGCTATGAACAAGTCCTGATAACAGAGGTTACCATGTACACCGCGAGCGGTATCAAAGCTTATGCGCAAGTCAGCGTGGAAAGCGCCGTGATGAGCGCCAGCCCGCATCAGTTGATTGAAATGTTGTTTGATGGCGCGAATAGCGCTCTGGTGCGCGCTCGCCTGTTTTTAGAACAAGGCGATGTTGTCGCGAAAGGTGAAGCGTTAAGCAAAGCCATCAATATTATCGATAACGGGCTGAAAGCCGGCCTCGATCAGGAAAAAGGCGGTGAGATTGCGACGAATCTTTCCGAGCTATACGACTATATGATTCGCCGTTTACTGCAGGCTAATTTGCGTAACGACGCTCAGGCCATCGAAGAAGTGGAAGGGTTACTCAGCAATATTGCAGAAGCCTGGAAACAGATTTCACCGAAAGCATCTTTCCAGGAGTCTCGTTAATGACCTCAACCGTGGAGTTTATCAACCGTTGGCAGCGTATTGCGCTGCTCAGTCAATCGCTGCTTGAACTTGCGCAGCGAGGTGAATGGGATCTCTTACTGCAACAAGAGGTCTCCTATCTGCAAAGTATTGAAACGGTGATGGAAAAGCAAACTCCACCGGGCATTACGCGAAGTATTCAGGATATGGTCGCCGGATACATCAAACAAACGCTGGATAATGAGCAGCTCCTGAAAGGGCTGCTGCAACAGCGACTGGATGAACTCAGTAGTTTGATCGGACAATCCACCCGCCAAAAATCACTCAACAACGCTTATGGCCGTCTTTCCGGTATGTTACTCGTGCCAGACGCGCCTGGCGCCTCATAATATTTTCCCGTCTCGTATGAAAATTCTTCCATACTCCAGAGGTCGGCTAAACGACTTCTGGAGCACGGAAGATGAAAAACCCCACTTTATTGCAGTACTTCCACTGGTATTATCCCGACGGCGGTAAACTCTGGTCTGAGCTGGCGGAACGTGCTGATGGGCTGAATGATATCGGTATCAATATGGTCTGGCTACCGCCCGCCTGTAAAGGCGCCTCCGGCGGCTATTCCGTAGGCTATGATACCTACGACCTGTTTGACCTCGGCGAATTTGACCAAAAAGGAACTATCGCGACAAAGTACGGCGATAAACGCCAGTTACTGACGGCGATAGACGCGCTCAAAAAAAATAATATTGCGGTGCTGCTCGACGTCGTCGTGAACCACAAAATGGGCGCAGACGAAAAAGAACGTATTCGCGTTCAGCGCGTGAATCAGGATGACCGCACGCAAATCGATGACAACATCATTGAATGCGAAGGCTGGACGCGCTACACCTTCCCTGCCCGCGCGGGCCAGTATTCCAACTTTATTTGGGACTATCACTGTTTCAGCGGCATTGATCACATCGAGAATCCCGACGAAGACGGGATTTTTAAGATCGTCAATGACTATACCGGCGATGGCTGGAACGATCAGGTTGATGACGAGATGGGTAATTTCGACTATCTGATGGGGGAAAATATCGATTTTCGCAATCACGCGGTTACGGAAGAGATTAAATATTGGGCTCGTTGGGTCATGGAACAAACCCACTGTGACGGCTTTCGCCTGGACGCGGTAAAACATATACCCGCCTGGTTTTATAAAGAATGGATTGAGCATGTACAGGCGGTTGCGCCAAAACCGCTGTTTATTGTCGCAGAATACTGGTCGCATGAAGTAGATAAACTGCAAACGTACATCGATCAGGTCGACGGGAAAACCATGCTGTTCGACGCGCCGTTGCAGATGAAATTTCACGAAGCCTCGCGCCAGGGCGCGGAGTATGACATGCGCCACATATTCACCGGCACGCTGGTAGAAGCCGACCCTTTTCATGCGGTGACACTGGTCGCTAACCACGATACACAACCGTTACAGGCGCTGGAAGCGCCGGTAGAACCCTGGTTCAAACCATTGGCCTATGCGCTGATCCTGCTTCGTGAAAACGGCGTACCGTCGGTGTTTTATCCCGATTTATACGGCGCCAGCTATGAGGATAGCGGCGAAAATGGCGAGACCTGTCGGGTCGACATGCCGGTGATTAACCAACTGGATCGGCTGATCCTCGCTCGTCAGCGTTTTGCGCACGGTATACAAACTCTCTTTTTCGATCATCCTAACTGTATCGCCTTTAGTCGCAGCGGTACTGAAGAGAATCCGGGCTGTGTGGTTGTACTTTCCAATGGCGACGACGGTGAAAAAACCCTCCTGCTCGGCGACAATTACGCTAACAAGACCTGGCGTGATTTTCTGGGAAACCGCAGTGAGCATGTTGTAACTAATGATCAAGGCGAAGCGACGTTCTTCTGCAACGCAGGCAGCGTCAGCGTGTGGGTCATTGAGGACGTGTGATGAGCGTTCCCGGCGGCAGAGCGCTGCCGGGAAGCGAAATTACGGCAGCGGCGTCGGCAGCGGCGTTTTTTCTAACGCGGCGGCACACTCCGGCGTCGGACGAGCGACCCGTTGCAGCGTCATGCCATCATATTCCAGGGTATTCCCGTCGCGCTCAATTTCATAGAGCTCACGCTTAACCGTAACATTGGTTAAGTCATCGGAGAGCATGGTCAGCTTACCCGGCAGAGCAATAACGCGCTGCCACTGGCGGCAGTCCAGCGTATCGCCTTCTTTAGTCACTACCAGGCTGGCGATAGCTTCAGGGCTCACCAGCTTACGTTGCGGGCCTTTTGACTGCCAGTACCCTTCCAGACCGGCCGGCGCGGGCGTTTTCACCACATCATTATAGTTTTCCACCTCGGCGCATCCGGCCAGAACCAGCAATGCGCCAACGATCGCTACTTTTTTCATCATTCATCCTGCATCAGAAGAAAGAGGAATTGTGGCATTAAAGCCCTGACGCCGCCAGCCTTTCCAGGCGCTGACCGCAATTTGATCCAGTCGGTATTACCGCTTATTAGGTGTAGGCAAATTCTGTGATCGGTGTAGTATGCGCACTTCTTGTTTCACACCTTCTGAGTTCAGAGGCTAAACACATGTCATGGCAACACTTCAAGCAAACCTGGTTAATTAAATTCTGGGCGCCGGCCCCTGCGGTGATCGCAGCCGGTATTCTCTCTACCTACTATTTTGGCATCACCGGCACGTTCTGGGCCGTGACGGGCGAATTTACCCGCTGGGGCGGGCAAATTTTGCAGCTTTTTGGCGTTCATGCCGAACAGTGGGGCTACTACAAGATGATTCATCTGGAAGGTACGCCGCTGACGCGTATCGACGGCATGATGATCCTCGGCATGTTCGGCGGCTGCTTCGCCGCGGCGCTGTGGGCCAACAACGTAAAACTGCGTATGCCGCGCAGCCGAATCCGTATCGTACAGGCGGTGGTCGGAGGCATGATCGCTGGCTTCGGCGCGCGTCTGGCGATGGGGTGTAACCTGGCCGCCTTTTTTACCGGGATCCCGCAGTTCTCCCTACACGCGTGGTTCTTTGCGCTGGCGACCGCTATCGGCTCCTGGTTCGGCGCCCGCTTTACGTTGCTGCCGATATTTCGCATACCGGTGAAAATGCAGAAGGTCTCCGCGGCTTCACCACTGACGCAGAAACCGGATCAGGCAAGACGGCGTTTCAGGCTCGGTATGCTGGTCTTTATCGGCATGATTGGCTGGGCGTTATTAACGGCAATGCATCAGCCGAAACTGGGGCTGGCGATGCTGTTCGGCGTCGGGTTTGGGCTGCTGATCGAGCGCGCGCAAATCTGCTTTACTTCGGCCTTTCGCGATCTGTGGATCTCCGGACGCGCCCATATGGCGAAAGCGATTATTTTCGGCATGGCGGTCAGCGCTATTGGTATTTTCAGCTACGTGCAGTTGGGCGTTGCACCTAAAATTATGTGGGCTGGCCCGAATGCGGTCATTGGCGGACTGCTGTTCGGTTTTGGCATCGTGCTGGCGGGCGGCTGCGAAACCGGCTGGATGTACCGCGCCGTAGAAGGCCAGGTGCATTACTGGTGGGTGGGCCTCGGCAATGTCATCGGTTCGACCATCCTGGCTTACTACTGGGATGATTTCGCGCCCGCTCTGGCGACCAGTTGGGATAAAGTTAACCTGCTGAATACCTTTGGTCCGCTGGGCGGTCTGCTGGTCACCTACCTGTTGTTATTTACCGCGCTGATGTTAATTATCGGCTGGGAAAAACGTTTTTTCCGCCGTGCGGGTCTGACGCCTGCTAAGGAATCTGTATGAAAAATATCGTCCCTGATTACCGTCTGGATATGGTTGGCGAACCTTGTCCATACCCGGCGGTCGCCACTCTGGAAGCGATGCCGCAGTTAAAAAAAGGTGAGATCCTGGAGGTGGTGAGCGACTGTCCGCAGTCCATTAATAATATTCCGCTGGATGCGCGCAATCACGGCTATACAGTGCTGGATATCCAGCAGGATGGCCCGACAATTCGTTATCTGATTCAAAAATAAACGCATGCTCCCGCTGTACGTTACGGCGGGAGACCTTTTACGGCGTAACCGGCAAAAATCTACAACGCATAAAAGAAATCAGACAAGGTCGTCTTGTGCGCCGTGGCATAAATCTATTATATAACGTATACCGTTTTAATTTTGTCTGAGCCGATGAAAAATCCAGGGTTATTTTAAGCAAAACATAAAACAATTATTATTTTCCCTCTACGTCATAAAAGACTATCAGGTATTTATATTTTTACTCACTGACATTATCAGGTGATGATTTATTTATGCACAGCAGAAGCCAAAAAAATGATAAAATTTATTTTCATCTCCATTATTGGAGTCGTCTGTCTTGCCGCTGCCCGTTACTCACCCGTCACAGTGGTCAATGCACATCCGAGCGCCATTGCCCGCTGTCTCGCTGATAATCTGTCCCCGTATGGGTATATACTGGATCTCCATGAAACAGATATTCCAGGCATTAATAAAGAATTTACCGTGTATTATCGCAACGGCGCATATATTGCAGGAACATTCTGGATTGCAAACTCAATGACAATAGCGTCAGAACGAATAGTAGGAATGAATGGCGTCAGTAAACAGGCGTACCCTATTTTTAATAAGTCCCTGCAACAATGTGCAACCCGCTTATCAATAAAATGAGCGCGCCTCGCAAAAACAAGCCCACATAATCACGCACTGGTTGCATGGGCGTCGCGTCCCCCGCCGCTGACGTAGGTAAGCGCCCGGGAGTTCGCTGCGGATGTGTTGTCAGCTCTGGCTTAAACCTGCATGGACATGACTTCCTGATACGCGGCGACCAGCTTGTTGCGCACCTGAATCCCCATTTGCATGGAGACGGACGCTTTTTGCATATCGGCCATTACGTCATTAAGCGCAATGCCCGGCTCACCCAGAGTGAATTTTTCTGCCTGAACGCGCGCCGCCGTTTGTCTGTCGCTAATACGATCCAGCGCAGCATGTAGCTGGCCGGCAAAACTCACCGTCGACTGCGAGTGCGTGTCTTGCCCGCGCGCGGCCATCGCCGTCGCCTGTAACTGGCTAATAACCCCTTCAATCCCCTGTATTGCTGCCATGCTATTCCCCTGGATGATTTTTTACGCAGCAGAGATTACCAGTTTGTCAATAAGATAAAGGCGTTAAATAACGATAAAAAACCTCGGTTTTTAGCGCATAGAAAAATTCGAAACCACAAATAATGAGACCGTCAATTTTTCGAGTTTGCTGACCCGGGAGTGAGTCTTGTTCCACTTTGCAAAAAACGCCGTCCACGATCAGTCACGAGGTGCGAGATGAGTGCGACTGCATCGACTGCAACCCAACCTAAACCTCTCGAGTGGCTTAATCGCCTACGCGCGAATCCCCGAATTCCGTTAATTGTGGCGGGTTCCGCTACCGTGGCGATCGTCGTTGCGATGGTGCTGTGGGCCAAAACGCCCGATTACCGCACGCTATTTAGCAACCTTTCCGATCAGGACGGCGGCGCGATCGTCGCGCAGTTGACCCAGATGAATATCCCCTATCGCTTTGCCAATGGCAGCGGCGCGATTGAAGTGCCCGCCGACAAAGTGCATGAACTGCGTCTGCGTCTGGCGCAGCAGGGGCTGCCTAAAGGCGGCGCGGTAGGCTTTGAACTGCTTGATCAGGAAAAATTCGGTATCAGTCAGTTCAGCGAGCAGGTGAATTATCAGCGCGCGCTGGAAGGTGAACTGGCCCGGACGATCGAGACGCTGGGTCCGGTAAAAAGCGCCCGTGTTCACCTGGCGATGCCAAAGCCGTCGCTATTTGTGCGTGAACAAAAATCCCCTTCCGCCTCCGTCACCGTCACACTGGAACCGGGACGGGCGCTGGATGAAGGACAAATTAGCGCCGTGGTACATCTGGTTTCCAGCGCTGTCGCCGGTTTGCCGCCAGGAAACGTCACTCTGGTCGATCAATCCGGTCATCTGCTCACGCAATCCAATACCAGCGGTCGCGACCTTAATGACGCGCAATTAAAATTTGCTAATGATGTGGAAAGCCGCATCCAACGCCGTATCGAAGCCATTCTGTCGCCTATCGTCGGGAACGGTAATGTTCACGCTCAGGTAACCGCCCAGTTGGATTTTGCCAATAAAGAACAGACGGAAGAGCACTACAGCCCGAACGGCGATGCGTCGAAGGCCACCCTGCGTTCACGTCAGTTGAATATTAGCGAACAGGTAGGCGCGGGCTATCCCGGCGGCGTGCCTGGCGCGCTGTCGAACCAACCAGCGCCGCCTAACGAGGCGCCGATCGCCACGCCGCCGACCAATCAACAAAACGCGCAGAATACGCCACAAACCAGCACCAGTACTAACAGTAACAGCGCTGGCCCGCGCAATACACAGCGTAATGAAACCAGTAACTACGAAGTGGACCGCACCATTCGTCACACCAAAATGAATGTGGGCGATATTGAGCGTCTCTCCGTAGCTGTCGTGGTGAATTACAAAACGCTGGCAGATGGCAAACCGCTGCCATTGACCGCCGATCAGATGAAACAGATCGAGGATTTAACCCGTGAAGCGATGGGTTTTTCCGATAAACGCGGCGATACGCTAAACGTGGTGAATTCACCGTTTAGCGCAGTGGATAACACTGGCGGCGAACTGCCCTTCTGGCAACAGCAGTCCTTTATCGATCAGTTGCTCGCGGCAGGTCGCTGGTTACTGGTGCTGGTGGTGGCCTGGATTCTGTGGCGCAAAGCGGTACGTCCGCAGTTGACGCGCCGTGTTGAAGAAACGAAAGCGGCGCAGGAACAGGCGCAGGTTCGTCAGGAAACCGAAGAAGCCGTGGAAGTACGCCTTAGCAAAGACGAGCAGCTCCAGCAACGCCGGGCTAACCAGCGTCTGGGCGCTGAGGTGATGAGCCAGCGTATTCGCGAAATGTCAGACAACGATCCGCGCGTGGTGGCGCTGGTCATTCGCCAGTGGATGAGTAACGATCATGAGTAATCTTAGCGGTACCGATAAAAGCGTCATTTTGTTGATGACCATTGGCGAAGACCGGGCGGCAGAGGTGTTTAAACACCTCTCCACCCGCGAAGTGCAGGCGCTAAGTACGGCGATGGCTAACGTGCGTCAGATCTCCAACAAACAACTGACGGACGTACTATCAGAGTTTGAGCAAGAAGCGGAGCAGTTCGCCGCGCTGAATATTAACGCCAACGAATACTTGCGCTCCGTACTGGTTAAAGCGCTGGGCGAAGAACGCGCCTCCAGCCTGCTGGAAGATATTCTGGAAACGCGCGATACCACCAGCGGTATCGAAACGCTCAACTTTATGGAACCGCAGAGCGCCGCCGACCTGATTCGCGATGAACACCCGCAGATTATCGCCACCATTCTGGTCCACCTCAAACGCAGTCAGGCCGCCGATATTCTGGCGCTGTTTGACGAACGTCTGCGTCATGATGTGATGCTGCGTATCGCGACATTTGGCGGCGTACAGCCGGCGGCACTGGCGGAGTTGACCGAAGTGCTGAATGGCCTGCTCGACGGTCAGAACCTGAAACGCAGCAAAATGGGCGGCGTAAGAACCGCGGCGGAAATTATCAACCTGATGAAAACGCAGCAGGAAGAAGCGGTTATTACCGCTGTGCGCGAATTCGACGGTGAACTGGCGCAGAAAATCATCGACGAGATGTTCCTGTTCGAAAATCTGGTGGATGTGGACGATCGCAGTATCCAGCGTCTGTTGCAGGAAGTGGATTCCGAATCGCTGCTGATCGCTCTGAAAGGCGCCGAACCGCCATTACGCGAGAAGTTCCTGCGCAATATGTCCCAGCGCGCCGCCGATATCCTGCGCGACGACCTTGCCAACCGTGGCCCGGTTCGTCTGTCTCAGGTGGAAAACGAGCAGAAAGCGATTCTGCTTATTGTGCGTCGTCTGGCGGAAACCGGCGAAATGGTGATTGGCAGCGGCGAGGATACCTATGTCTAATGAATTGCCGTGGCAAGTCTGGACCCCCGACGATCTCGCCCCGCCGCCGGAGACGTTTGTGCCGGTTGAGGCTGATAACGTGACCTTGACAGACGATACGCCGGAGCCCGAACTCACTGCCGAACAGCAGCTGGAGCAGGAGCTGGCGCAGTTAAAAATACAGGCCCATGAACAAGGTTATAACGCCGGGCTGGCGGAGGGACGGCAAAAAGGACACGCGCAGGGATACCAGGAAGGGTTAGCGCAGGGGCTGGAGCAAGGACAAGCTCAGGCGCAGACGCAGCAGGCGCCGATTCATGCCCGTATGCAGCAGTTAGTGAGCGAGTTTCAGAACACGCTTGACGCGCTCGATAGCGTTATCGCCTCACGGCTGATGCAAATGGCCCTGGAGGCTGCGCGTCAGGTCATCGGCCAAACGCCGGCGGTGGACAACTCGGCGCTGATTAAACAGATCCAACAACTGTTGCAGCAAGAGCCGCTCTTTAGCGGCAAGCCGCAGTTGCGCGTGCATCCGGACGACTTACAGCGGGTGGAAGAGATGCTGGGCGCCACGCTCAGCCTTCACGGATGGCGGTTACGCGGCGATCCAACGTTGCATCACGGCGGATGTAAAGTCTCTGCCGATGAGGGCGATCTGGACGCCAGCGTCGCTACTCGCTGGCAAGAGTTGTGTCGCCTGGCGGCACCGGGAGTGCTCTGATGACCACGCGCCTGACCCGCTGGCTTACTGCGCTCGACAACTTTGAAGCAAAAATGGCGTTATTGCCGGCGGTGCGTCGTTATGGACGTTTAACCCGCGCCACGGGCCTGGTACTGGAGGCCACCGGTCTCCAGCTTCCGCTGGGCGCCACCTGCATTATTGAGCGCCAGGACGGCCCTGAAACCAAAGAGGTGGAATCGGAAGTCGTCGGTTTTAACGGCCAGCGTCTGTTTTTAATGCCGCTGGAAGAGGTCGAAGGCATTCTGCCCGGTGCCCGCGTTTACGCCCGTAACGGGCATGGCGACGGTCTGCAAAGCGGCAAACAGTTACCGCTCGGCCCGGCTCTGCTTGGTCGGGTGCTGGATGGCGGCGGTAAACCGCTCGACGGACTGCCTGCGCCGGATACGCTGGAAACCGGCGCGTTAATCACGCCGCCGTTTAACCCGCTACAGCGAACGCCAATCGAACATGTGTTGGATACCGGCGTACGCGCTATCAACGCGTTGTTAACCGTAGGGCGCGGCCAGCGTATGGGACTCTTTGCCGGTTCCGGCGTCGGTAAGTCGGTTCTGCTTGGCATGATGGCGCGCTACACGCGGGCGGACGTGATTGTCGTGGGACTTATCGGCGAACGTGGCCGCGAAGTTAAAGATTTTATCGAAAATATTCTCGGCCCCGACGGTCGCGCGCGTTCGGTGGTGATTGCCGCCCCGGCGGATGTTTCGCCGCTGCTGCGAATGCAGGGCGCCGCCTATGCCACCCGCATCGCCGAAGACTTTCGCGATCGCGGACAGCATGTGTTACTGATTATGGATTCGCTGACGCGCTATGCGATGGCGCAGCGTGAAATTGCGCTGGCAATCGGCGAACCGCCAGCCACCAAAGGTTATCCGCCCTCGGTGTTCGCAAAGCTACCGGCGCTGGTCGAGCGTGCCGGTAATGGTATCCATGGCGGCGGCTCTATCACCGCGTTTTATACCGTGTTGACCGAGGGGGACGACCAACAAGATCCCATTGCCGACTCAGCACGCGCAATCCTCGACGGGCACATTGTCTTGTCCCGCCGTCTGGCGGAGGCCGGGCACTATCCGGCCATTGATATCGAGGCGTCAATCAGCCGGGCGATGACCGCGCTCATTACCGAGCAGCACTATGCGCGGGTACGGCTATTTAAACAGTTGCTTTCCAGTTTCCAGCGTAACCGCGATCTGGTCAGCGTCGGCGCTTATGCCAAAGGCAGCGATCCGATGCTCGATAAAGCCATTACCTTATGGCCGCAACTGGAAGCGTTTTTACAGCAAGGCATTTTTGAACGGGCCGACTGGGAAGACTCTCTGCAGGCGCTCGATTTAATTTTCCCGACGGTGTGATAAAGCAGGAGGGCGACGATCATGGCACAACATGGCGCTCTGGAAACACTCAAAGATCTGGCCGAAAAAGAGGTAGATGACGCGGCGCGTTTACTGGGCGAAATGCGTCGCGGCTGCCAACAGGCGGAAGAACAGCTCAAAATGCTGATCGATTATCAGAATGAGTATCGCAGTAATTTGAACACCGATATGGGCAACGGCATCGCCAGTAATCGCTGGATCAACTATCAGCAGTTTATTCAGACACTGGAAAAGGCGATAGAGCAGCATCGCCTCCAGCTTACGCAGTGGACGCAAAAAGTCGACCTGGCGCTGAAGAGCTGGCGTGAGAAAAAGCAGCGACTTCAGGCCTGGCAAACCTTACAGGACCGACAAACCGCGGCAGCGCTGTTAGCTGAAAACCGCATGGATCAGAAAAAGATGGATGAATTTGCTCAGCGTGCAGCAATGAGGAAACCCGAATGATCACCCTGCCCCAACTGATCACCACCGATACCGACATGACCGCGGGTCTGACGTCAGGAAAAACCACCGGTTCAGCCGAGGACTTTCTGGCGCTCCTGGCGGGCGCGTTAGGCGCAGACGGCGCACAGGGCAAAGACGCCCGCATCACGCTGGCCGATTTACAGGCGGCAGGCGGCAAGTTATCGAAAGAGCTACTGACCCAACATGGCGAGCCGGGCCAGGCGGTGAAGCTTGCCGACCTGCTGGCGCAAAAAGCGAATGCGACGGATGAAACGCTTACCGATCTGACACAAGCGCAGCATCTACTGTCTACGCTAACGCCATCGTTGAAAACCAGCGCTCTGGCCGCATTGAGTAAAACGGCGCAGCATGATGAGAAAACGCCCGCGCTGAGCGATGAGGATCTTGCCAGTCTGAGCGCCTTATTCGCCATGCTGCCCGGACAACCTGTCGCGACGCCTGTCGCCGGAGAGACGCCGGCTGAAAATCACATCGCCTTGCCGTCACTGTTGCGCGGCGACATGCCATCGGCGCCGCAGGAAGAGACACATACGCTCTCTTTTAGCGAGCATGAAAAAGGGAAAACCGAGGCGTCGCTTGCGCGCGCCAGCGACGATCGCGCCACGGGGCCATCACTGACGCCGCTGGTGGTCGCTGCCGCCGCGACCAGCGCGAAAGTGGAGGTGGATAGCCCGCCCGCGCCAGTAACGCATGGCGCGGCAATGCCGACGCTCAGCAGCGCCACGGCGCAACCGCTACCTGTCGCCTCAGCCCCGGTACTCAGCGCGCCGTTAGGCAGCCATGAATGGCAGCAAACGTTCAGTCAGCAGGTCATGTTATTTACGCGTCAGGGACAGCAAAGCGCGCAGCTTCGATTGCATCCGGAAGAGTTAGGTCAGGTGCATATTTCGCTCAAGCTGGATGACAATCAGGCGCAGCTCCAGATGGTATCGCCGCACAGCCATGTCCGCGCCGCGCTGGAAGCCGCCCTGCCCATGTTACGCACTCAGTTGGCGGAAAGCGGCATTCAGTTGGGACAAAGCAGTATCAGTAGCGAAAGCTTTGCCGGACAGCAGCAGTCTTCGTCGCAACAACAGTCTTCCCGCGCCCAACACACGGACGCGTTTGGCGCTGAAGATGACATAGCGTTAGCGGCGCCGGCCTCGCTTCAGGCCGCCGCGCGCGGCAATGGCGCAGTGGATATCTTCGCCTAACGCCAGAGGTAGCATGATTATCCGCGTCTTTTCCACGCTTTGTCGTGGACAGGACACGGGATAATCAGCCAATAAGCAGTACCGAAACAGGAAGCCCGTATCAGATGACTGACTCCGCGATTAACAAAAAGAGCAAACGCTCGATTTGGATACCTTTGCTGGTGTTGATTACCCTCACCGCCTGCGCGACCGCCGGTTATAGCTACTGGCGTATGCAGCAGCAACCGACCACGAACGCTAAAGCGGAACCGGCTCCGCCGCCCGCGCCGGTATTTTTTGCGCTGGATACGTTTACCGTCAATCTGGGCGATGCGGATCGCGTGTTGTATATCGGCGTGACCCTGCGTCTGAAAGACGAAGCGACGCGCGCGCGATTAAATGAATATCTGCCGGAAGTGCGCAGCCGTCTGCTGTTGTTGTTTTCCCGTCAGAATGCCGCCGAGCTCTCAACAGAAGCTGGCAAACAAAAACTGATTGCCGCCATTAAAGAGACGCTGGCCGCGCCACTCGTTGCCGGACAACCAAAACAGGTCGTCACTGACGTGCTTTATACAGCTTTTATTCTGCGGTAACGATATGGGCGATAGTATTCTTTCTCAGGCTGAAATCGATGCGCTGTTGAACGGCGACAGCGACACCAAAGACGAACCCACTCCCGGTATCGCAAGCGATAGCGATATTCGCCCTTACGATCCCAATACCCAGCGTCGCGTCGTGCGTGAACGCTTGCAGGCGCTGGAGATTATTAACGAGCGTTTCGCACGCCAGTTCCGGATGGGATTATTTAACCTGCTGCGCCGCAGCCCGGATATTACCGTGGGCGCCATACGTATTCAGCCGTATCACGAATTTGCGCGTAACCTGCCGGTACCGACCAACCTGAACCTGATCCACCTGAAGCCGCTACGCGGCACCGGGCTGGTGGTGTTCTCGCCGAGTCTGGTGTTTATTGCCGTCGATAACCTGTTCGGCGGCGACGGCCGTTTTCCGACCAAAGTCGAGGGCCGCGAGTTTACCCATACGGAACAGCGTGTCATCAACCGTATGCTGAAACTGGCGCTGGAAGGCTATAGCGACGCATGGAAAGCCATTAATCCGCTGGAAGTGGAGTATGTGCGTTCCGAAATGCAGGTGAAATTTACCAATATCACCACCTCGCCGAACGATATCGTCGTCAATACGCCGTTTCATGTGGAGATCGGCAATCTGACCGGTGAATTTAACATCTGTCTGCCATTTAGCATGATCGAGCCGCTGCGTGAGCTGTTGGTGAATCCGCCGCTGGAAAACTCGCGCCATGAAGATCAGAACTGGCGTGATAACCTGGTGCGCCAGGTTCAGCACTCTGAACTGGAGCTGGTAGCCAATTTTGCCGATATTCCGTTACGTCTTTCCCAGATTTTGAAGCTGAAACCCGGCGATGTACTGCCGATTGAAAAACCCGACCGCATTATTGCTCATGTGGACGGCGTTCCGGTACTCACCAGCCAATATGGCACCGTAAACGGACAGTATGCGCTACGCGTAGAACATTTGATCAACCCAATTTTGAATTCGCTGAATGAGGAACAGCCCAAATGAGTGACATGAATAATCCGTCCGATGAGAATACTGGCGCATTGGATGATCTGTGGGCTGACGCGTTAAACGAGCAAAAAGCGACCACCAATAAAAGCGCCGCCGACGCGGTTTTCCAACAGCTTGGCGGCGGCGATGTCAGCGGTGCTATGCAGGATATCGATCTGATTATGGATATCCCGGTCAAACTGACCGTAGAGCTGGGCCGCACGCGAATGACCATTAAAGAACTGTTGCGTCTGACGCAGGGGTCGGTCGTCGCGCTGGACGGGCTGGCGGGCGAGCCGCTGGATATCCTGATTAATGGCTACCTGATTGCCCAGGGTGAAGTGGTCGTCGTGGCGGATAAATACGGCGTACGTATCACCGATATTATTACGCCATCCGAGCGTATGCGTCGTTTGAGTCGTTAATGATGAAGACAGAGGCCACGGTTTCTCAGCCCACCGCGCCAGCCGGATCGCCGCTCATGCAGGTGAGCGGCGCATTAATTGGCATTATTGCGCTCATTCTGGCGGCGGCCTGGGTGATTAAGCGTATGGGATTCGCGCCAAAAGGAAATAGCGTCCGGGGACTCAAGGTGTCAGCCAGCGCCTCGCTTGGCCCGCGCGAACGCGTGGTGATTGTCGAGGTCGAAAATGCGCGTCTGGTACTTGGCGTGACCGCCTCGCAGATCAACCTGCTGCACACCCTTCCGCCCGCGGAGAATGACACGGAAGCACCCGTTGCCCCACCGGCGGATTTCCAGAACATGATGAAGAGCTTACTCAAGCGTTCCGGGAGATCCTGATGCGCCGTTTGTTATTCCTTTCTCTGGCGGGTCTGTGGCTTTTTAGTCCCACCGCCGCTGCGCAACTGCCGGGGCTTATCAGCCAACCATTAGCGGGCGGAGGCCAAAGCTGGTCATTATCCGTCCAGACGCTGGTTTTCATCACCTCGCTGACGTTTCTGCCGGCGATTTTACTGATGATGACGAGCTTCACGCGTATCATCATTGTTTTTGGCCTGTTGCGTAACGCACTGGGCACGCCCTCGGCACCGCCAAACCAGGTGTTACTCGGACTGGCGTTGTTTTTGACCTTTTTTATTATGTCGCCCGTCATTGACAAGATTTACGTGGACGCTTACCAGCCGTTTAGCGAGCAGAAAATTTCTATGCAGGAAGCGCTGGATAAAGGCGCGCAACCGTTACGCGCGTTCATGCTGCGCCAAACCCGCGAAGCCGATCTGGCGCTGTTTGCCCGTCTGGCCAATAGCGGTCCGTTACAGGGACCGGAAGCAGTACCGATGCGTATCCTCCTGCCCGCTTATGTCACCAGCGAATTAAAGACGGCATTTCAGATCGGTTTTACGATTTTTATCCCTTTTTTGATTATCGACCTGGTGATCGCCAGCGTATTGATGGCGTTAGGGATGATGATGGTGCCGCCAGCGACAATCGCCCTGCCGTTTAAGCTGATGCTGTTTGTGCTGGTCGATGGTTGGCAATTGCTTGTGGGGTCGCTGGCCCAAAGCTTTTACAGTTAGAGGCGCAAAATGACTCCTGAATCCGTCATGATGATGGGCACCGAGGCGATGAAAGTCGCTCTCGCCCTGGCTGCGCCGCTGTTACTCGTCGCGCTGATTACCGGCCTCATTATCAGCATCTTGCAGGCCGCGACTCAGATTAATGAAATGACGCTGTCGTTTATCCCTAAAATCGTCGCGGTATTCATCGCAATTATCGTTGCCGGCCCGTGGATGCTCAACCTGCTGCTGGATTACGTGCGCACTCTGTTCAGCAATTTACCTTATATCATCGGATAAACAGAACGATGATACAGGTTACAAGCGAGCAATGGCTATACTGGCTGCATCTCTATTTCTGGCCTTTGCTGCGCGTACTGGCGCTGATTTCAACGGCGCCAATTCTCAGCGAGCGCGCTATTCCCAAGCGGGTAAAACTGGGGTTGGGAATAATGATTACCCTTGTTATCGCGCCGTCGCTACCGGCAAACGATACGCCGCTTTTTTCTATTGCCGCCTTATGGCTGGCGATGCAACAAATTCTGATCGGTATTGCGCTGGGATTTACCATGCAATTCGCCTTTGCGGCGGTGCGTACCGCAGGTGAGTTTATCGGTCTGCAAATGGGGCTTTCCTTTGCCACCTTCGTCGACCCGGGCAGCCACCTGAATATGCCGGTTCTGGCGCGTATTATGGATATGCTCGCCATGCTACTGTTTCTCACCTTTAATGGCCATTTGTGGCTTATTTCGCTGCTGGTCGATACCTTCCACACTCTGCCCATCGGTAGTAACCCGGTGAACAGTAATGCATTTATGGCGCTCGCCAGGGCCGGAGGACTCATTTTCTTAAACGGACTGATGCTGGCATTGCCGGTCATTACCCTCCTGCTTACGCTCAACCTGGCGCTGGGGCTATTAAACCGCATGGCGCCGCAGCTCTCGATATTTGTTATCGGTTTCCCGCTTACCCTCACCGTCGGCATTATGCTGATGGCCGCGCTAATGCCATTAATTGCGCCGTTTTGCGAACATTTATTCAGCGAAATTTTCAATTTGCTTGCTGATATTGTTAGCGAGATGCCGATAAATAATAACCCATAATTTTTATCCTGTTTTACTAAGGTTTATCCGAAAATAAATTTTAAAAAACATTCACCAGGATATATCCGCTGCCCCTTATTTGTTTTTACTTCACTCACATAACGCAACATTCACTTTACTTTAAGATGATTCCTGGCAAATTATATGTAACTTTACGGGATAGTAAGTTCGCCTGAAAAACCGCGTAAGCGTTGTCTAAGGTGACTATTCGTGTTCCGTCTGATTATGGTGAGTTATTCAGGTAAGGGGAATTATCGTTACGCATTGAGTGAGGGTATGCCATGTCAACGATTATTATGGATTTATGCAGTTACACCCGGCTAGGGTTAAGCGGGTATCTGGTCAGCAGAGGGGTGAAAAAAAGGGAAATCAACGACATCGAAACCGTTGACGAACTCGCTATCGCTTGTGGCGCGCATCAGCCTTCGGTGGTGTTTATTAATGAGGACTGTTTCATTCATACGCCTTCAGACAGTCAACAAATAAAGCAAATCATTAATCAACATCCTGACACGTTATTTATTGTTTTTATGGCAATTGCTAATGTGCATTTTGATGAATATTTATTAGTAAGAAAAAACTTATTGATTAGCTCAAAATCGATTAAACCTGACTCGCTGGATACCCTTCTTGGCGATATTCTGAAAAAAGAGTCGGGTATTTCAGGAACCATAAATTTACCAACATTATCGTTAAGTCGAACTGAATCCAGCATGTTGCGAATGTGGATGGAAGGTCAGGGAACCATTCAGATTTCTGACAGAATGAATATTAAAGCAAAAACAGTATCCTCCCATAAGGGGAATATAAAAAGAAAGATAAAAACGCATAATAAACAAGTGATCTATCATGTAGTACGGCTGACAGATAACGTCACTAACGGCATTTTTGTTAACATGCGCTGAGACATCCGGACTGGCAATGTACCTCCAGTCCGGCTCAATTAGTCCTGCTCCGCCTTCTCGACAAAAATACCATCCTGGTGACCTGACTCATTGAAGAACCAGATGCCGAGCGGGTAATCCTCCAGCGAAACCAGGTACATTGTGCCTTCACTAAATTCTTCCACTGCCAGTACCACGCCCGGTCGGCGGGGACCGCCGTCCGTTTTAACGGTTACCCGATCATTCACCTTCATCATTTTCCTCCTGTCGCTTTGTGCCAGTGTAGAACAATTTTCTGCGTCTGACAGCGCCTTGCCGGCGTGTTTGCTGGTTTTCTCAACGGTCTATACTTAGGCTGTCAGGAACCCGTGAGGTAGTGAAGATGAAAACGGCAAAAGAGTACAGTGATACGGCCAAGCGCGAAGTGAGCGTCGATGTAGATGCGCTACTGGCGGCCATCAATGAAATCAGCGAAAGCGAGGTTCACCGTAGCCAGGAAGATCCTGAGCGGGTGAGCGTAGACGGACGGGAATATCATACATGGCATGAATTAGCTGAAGCATTCGAGCTGGATATTCATGATTTTAGTGTAACAGAAGTAAACCGTTAAAAATGGCCGAAAAAAATCCCGGCCCTACGGGTCGGGATCAAACTTGCTTATGCAAGAAGCACTTGAAAATTCGTTACACCAGGAAATCTGATGTGAGATTTACCTTATCTGCAATTTTTTTGCATGACAAGTAAATATTTTTTACATGAATGATTAAGCACGCTAATAGTTCGGTAGCAAAAGTGTGACAACGCATGTGCTGCCTGGAAGCGACGGGATCGGTTCCAGTTAGCGTTCGACTTCTTTCGGGTGTGCTTTAGGACTTTTCCTGGAAATAAGCCCGCCGTTGCAACGGAAAATGAGGAAAAAATGCTCTCAATCCATGACCCCTTGCTGATTTTTACCGATCTGGACGGCACATTGCTGAACAGCCACACTTTTGAGTGGCAGCCCGCGGCCCCCTGGCTTACTCGCCTGCATGAAAGCGGCGTGCCCGTGATCCTCTGTAGCAGTAAAACCGCGGCTGAAATGCTCCAGCTCCAGACGACGTTAAATCTACAGGGACTGCCGCTGATTGCGGAAAACGGCGCGGTGATCCAACTGGACGTTCATTGGGAAGACCATCCCAACTATCCCCGTCTGATTGCCGGTATTTCTCACAACGAAATCCGCCTCGTCCTGCATAAATTGCGTGAAAAGGAACAGTTTAAGTTCACCACGTTTGATGACGTTGACGATCAGGTGATAAGCGAATGGACGGGCCTAAACCGGGCACAGTCTGCCCTAACCCGTCTGCATGAAGCGTCGGTGTCGCTGATCTGGCGCGATAGCGATGAACGCATGGCGCAGTTTGTCGCCCATTTAAATGACCTGGGACTGCAATTTGTCCATGGCGCCCGTTTCTGGCATGTGCTGGACGCCTCCGCCGGTAAAGATCAGGCTGCCAACTGGCTGATAGAAGCATATCGTCGGCAGTGGCGCACGCGCCCTCTGACGTTGGGGCTAGGAGACGGCCCCAATGATGCGCCCTTACTGGATGTGATGGATTATGCGGTTGTCGTTAAAGGGCTAAACCGGGAGGGCGTACATTTGCGTAACGACGATCCTCAGCGCGTCTACCGTAGCCAGAACGAAGGGCCGGATGGCTGGCGCGAAGGAATGGACTATTTCTTTTCCCGCTCCTGAGTCGCGTCGCTGGCGCAAATACGGTTACGTCCGGACTGTTTGGCGTAATAAAGCCGTTTGTCGGCCAGCGACTGCAACTGCTCAAAATCATAGTCGCCGTATTCCTCCGCGCTACTGATCCCCATTGACGCGCTGATACGAAGCGTCGTGCTTTTCGTCACCAGAATTTCTTTGTCATTAATGCGCTGGCGTATGCGTTCGGCAATCTGCAGCGCCTGCGTTTTCGTCGCGCCGGGCAGCACGATACAAAACTCTTCGCCCCCTACCCGTCCGGCGATGTCGTGCGCTCGAATGGTGCTGCCAATGAGCCCAGCGGCATGGGACAACACGCGATCGCCTGCCTGATGACCAAAGCGATCGTTAACGCTTTTAAAATAATCTAAATCCAGCTGTATCACAGAAAATGGCTGGCGGGCTTCCCGGTAGCGCTTTGCCAGCCTGGACGCTTTTTCAAACAGCGCGCCACGGTTATATAGCCGGGTCAGCGGATCGTGCCATGCCTGCCATTGCAGCGAATTTTGCAGAACAAACATGTTTTTGACCATATGTCGAATAACGCCCCAGGAGATCAACAGCATCGCCGTAAAAAGCACCCATAACAACGTCAGCGCGATACTAATACTGCCAAAATTCCCTTGTATGCCTTCACGTAATGTATGCACGCGCAGCAGGACGCCATCAAAATGATCCAGCCGCTCCCAGCTTACATAATGCGTTCCTAAACGCAGCCCGCCCAGGGTATCTTTTTCTATTTCACGCGCCAGTAAGGCGCGCTCACGGTCATTTAACGTATTCGCGGTTTGTTGTTCCGGCGCGGAGTCCGTCAACAAACGGAGATGGTTATCGTATAGCTGATATTCCCCTTCAATATCCTTTTCGGCCGCATCGCGCAGGAACCGCTGTAATGACGCGACGGGAATATCCATTGCCAGTACGCCATACCAGTAATTATCGTGATCCAGCGGTAGACTGGCTGTCACTTTTTTCTGCTCGTCAGCAACATAGGGCTGTGCGGAGGTAAACCACCGCACGCCGCGCTGTGGGTTACGCCGTTGGCTTTGCTCGATAAACCAGGGCTGGGTCACGTACTGATAGTAACGGGAGACAATATCGCTACCGTACGCCGTAGGGAGAGTTGAGAGGTAAAACCCTGAGCGAGAAACATACATCGTCTCCAGCGTCAGCATGGCGGATGAGCGCGCCAGACGCGCCAGATACCCTAACTCCAGCGTGGCGGTTAATTCATTTGCCAGGTCACGACTCTCCCGCGAAAGAAGCGTCGTCCGGGCGACAAATTGATCGGAAACGCCATATAACGGCAATGTCCGCCGCTTATCCAGCTCCAGTTGCCAGAAATGTCTGACGCGTCGTTGCTCAAACTGCGTCACCGCGCTTTGCAATGCGGAAAAAGCCAGCGGCGCCACCAGCGCTTCATGCATACCGTTGCGTAAAAAGATCAACCTGTCCATGTTGAATTGCAGTTGGCGGTCAAGGACATTCGCGACGCTCCCCAGATGATTGCGCTGACTGGCGACATACGCGTCTTTCAGTATCATCACTTCCCGCCAGGTAAGTAGCGTCGAGAACAGCATTACGATCAGAAAACAGGTGTTGACGACATGACCGGGACCAAAACGCCGCGCCAGCTTTTTAAACCAGCCTTGATTATCTAACAGTGTTTCGTGCGGCACCCTGGTAACTCCTGGTTATTGATACAACGCCCCCTGATGGCTTACGGTAGCCAGACCTCATCAAGGGATACCACTCAATCCTGGCATAACCAGGTAGCAGCATGTCGCAGCGCGACGACTCTTTTTCTCCACAGCAAAACGCCCGGCATTAACCGGGCGTTTTGTCATCGGGCTTCGTCCCGCACGCGCCTTTCCTTGCCTGGCACGAGCTCATTCTCATGGAATGCCTCCCGCTTTACGCCAAAACCATCATACCAGCGACACTCTACCATTCCGCTGGAATAACCGGTGACGATCATCCGGGGCCCACCCTCTTTCACGGTAACTTCCTCACTGACAGAAAAGACCATACCTGCCTCCTGTATCAGATGAAACGTTTTCACCTTAGACGAGGATGGGCAATTTTGCATAATTCATTGTAGAAAATCAGTGCGAAACACCGCGAATTTTCGCCACACCTTTCACCAGCGCCACCACAATGGCGCCGATAATAAAGCCGAGCACCAGATTCAGCCCCGCAGGGATCGTATGCGCCATGAAAGCCCCCTGCTGCTGCGCAAAATGTTCAATGGTATGGTGTAGCGGCGCAATACCGTGTACGACAATCCCGCCGCCGACCAGAAACATCGCCAGCGTACCGACAATGGATAATGCTTTCATTAACCAGGGCGCGATAATCAGTAATCCTTTACCGACGCCCTGCGCCAACACGCTACGCTTTTCCGCCAGCCAGTACCCCATATCATCCAGTTTGACAATAATACCCACCAGGCCATACACGCCAATAGTCACAACCAAAGCAATCCCCGCCAGCACCAACACCTGATTAAGCAGCGGCGCCTGCGCGACAATCCCCAGGGTAATGGCCACAATTTCAGCGGACAGAATGAAATCGGTACGGACCGCCCCTTTTACTTTATCTTTTTCAAAGGCCAAAGGATCTTGCGCAGCCAGCGCCTCAAGACGTTTTTGCCGCTCCGCCGGGTCTTCTTTGTGTTTTCGCGCCTCAAAGGTATGCAGGACTTTTTCTACCCCTTCAAAGCAGAGAAACGCGCCGCCTAACATTAATAAAGGCGTAATGGCCCACGGGATAAATGCGCTTATCAGCAGCGCCAACGGCACCAGAATAACCTTGTTGATTAATGATCCTTTCGCCACGCTCCATACCACTGGCAGCTCGCGATTAGCGCGAACGCCGGTCACTTGCTGCGCATTGAGCGACAGGTCGTCCCCCAGTACGCCCGCGGTTTTTTTCGCGGCCAATTTGCCCATTACCGAAATATCGTCCAGCAGCGTGGCGATATCGTCGAGTAATGTCAGTAAGCTACTTCCTGCCAAAATGATTTCCTCGGTCTTTTCTTCTAAGACGTTAAGTATGTAGCAAAACGCGCAATGCCGAAACCGGCGGCGCGGGTCAACGCCTTTTTATTCCAAAAGGACAATTATAATGCTCGCCAGCATAATAATTTTGACGTTTACTATATTCACCCTTTTTATTTCACCGTGAGTGATTATGCGTTTCCGGCAGTTATTACCTCTTTTTGGCGCGCTTTTTGCCTTGTACATCATTTGGGGGTCTACCTATTTTGTTATCCGCATAGGCGTTGAAAGCTGGCCGCCGCTGATGATGGCAGGCGTACGTTTTCTCTCGGCGGGGATGTTGCTCATGGCGTTTTTGCTGCTGCGCGGCGAAAAACTTCCGCCGCTACGCCAGACCATCAACGCCGCGCTGATTGGTCTACTGCTGCTGGCGGTGGGTAACGGTCTGGTGACGGTGGCGGAGCATCAAAACGTGCCATCGGGCATTGCTGCCGTCGTGGTCGCCACTGTCCCGCTATTTACGCTGTGCTTTAGCTACTTTTTTGGTATTAAAACGCGCAAATTAGAATGGGTGGGGATTGCCATTGGACTTGCCGGGATTATTCTGCTGAACAGCGGCGGCAATTTAAGCGGCAATCCGTGGGGCGCGATTTTGATCCTGATAGGTTCGATGAGCTGGGCATTTGGTTCCGTTTACGGCTCGCGCATCGCCCTCCCTGTGGGCATGATGGCGGGCGCGATTGAAATGTTGGCGGCGGGCGTGGTATTGCTTTGCGCGGCGTTTCTTTCCGGCGAAAAGCTCGCCACGCTGCCTGGCTTATCGGGGTTTATGGCCGTCGGCTACCTGGCGTTGTTCGGTTCTATTATCGCCATTAATGCCTATATGTACCTGATTCGCAACGTCAGTCCGGCGCTGGCGACCAGCTACGCCTATGTGAATCCGGTTGTCGCCGTGTTGCTTGGCACTGGCCTGGGCGGCGAGAGGTTATCGCCCGTTGAATGGGCCGCGCTGGGTGTGATTGTGTTTGCCGTAGTGCTGGTGACTCTGGGTAAGTACCTGTTTCCTGTCAAGGCGGTGGTCACGCCGTGTAAAACGGAAGATTCACGCCAGTAGATGAATCCCCTGGGTGTCGATCTGCGCGCTGGCGCCGCCGCCGCAGATCCACTCTTCCAGGCGCTCCGCCAACGCCGCGTCGCTCAATTTCGCTCGCCCGCGCAAGGCGCACTCCCAGACGATCAGTACCCGCCAGCCAAGCGCCTGTAAACGCTGAATATCGCGCTCATCGCGCTCAACGTTCTTACCGATTTTTTCCAGCCAGAAAGCCGTTCGCGTGGCCGGTACTTTGAACAGATAACAGTGGTGATGATGCCAAAAGCAGCCGTGAGTAAAAATCACACAATCATAGTCATTCACCACAAAGTCCGGCTTGCCCGGTAATGTCGCGTCCTGAGTATGAAACGTAATCCCCTGCGCGCTTAGCAGGCCGGCAAGACGTTTTTCAATAGCCGTATCGCGGGTCGCTATCGCGCGCATATTTTTACTGCGCGTGGCTTTATCGTGAACGTCCGCCATCTACCGTCTCTCTCTGACGCAGCGTCACCGCCTGGTGAATTTTGGGTTCCAGCAGCTTTGCTACCGCGGCAAATACCGGCACCACCACGGAGTTGCCAAACTGGCGATAGGCCTGCGTATCCGAGACAGGTATCCTGAACTGGTACGTTTGCGGCGCCTCAAATCCCATTAAACGCGCGCACTCTCTCGGCGTGAGTCGGCGGGGACGATGTTGTTGGTTGCCAGCATCGTCGAAATTAACTTCGCCTTTCGCCATATCCCAACCACGATCGATCAGAATTTCGGCGCCATCTTTGTAGTAGCGAGCAGATAACGTGCGCGCCACACTTCCCGGATTATCAGGATAAACCATGCCATAGCCAAAACCGTTTCCCCGCGCCTGGTGCTTTTTCGCGTAGCGATATAAATATTTCCACAGCACCGGCGTCAGGATATATTTGGCTTCGACGACGGGCTCCAGCAGTTCTGCCAGCGTCGGACGGCGCGGTGGATAACAGCGGGCGATATTGCGTAACGTAAAATCGGTTTTCAGGTTTAAATCGCGACGGAATCCCACTAACACAATACGTTCCCGATGCTGAGGAAGAAAGTGCTGCCCGTCGATAATTTTCGGATCATCCGGGCCATTGTCAGCGGCATCCGCCACGTCATATCCCAGTTCATCGAGCGTTTGCATAATAATGCGAAAGGTGTTGCCCTGGTCGTGACTTTTAAGGTTTTTCACGTTTTCCAGCACAAACAGCGCGGGGCGGCGAGCGTCGATAATTCTTACGACATCAAAAAATAACGTCCCCTGAGTCTCGCAGGCAAAGCCGTGGGCGCGGCCCAGCGCATTTTTCTTGGAAACGCCCGCCAGAGAAAATGGCTGACAGGGAAAGCCCGCCAGCAGGACATCATGTTGCGGAATATGCTGGCGAATGTGTTCCGCCGCCTCATCATCGCTGACCCCTTCCCGGTGGCTCAACGTGATATCGCGGATATCTTCATTAAAGCGATGTTGCAGCGGATCGCAAAAATAGTTCGCTTTATATGTCCGTACCGCGTGCTTATTCCATTCGCTGGTAAACACGCACTGTCCGCCTATCGCTTCAAATCCGCGGCGAATGCCGCCGATGCCCGCGAAGAGATCGATAAAACGAAAGGCGTAATGTGGATGATGCGCTGGCGGCGTCGGCAACCCTGTTTTAAGACAGGTGAGTTCATTGTCGCTCAAACGATGCCATGCCGCGTTCATCATTACGCGCTTTAAGATGGCCGGGCTCCAGTGCTGTTCGCCCAGGCCGTTAAGGTGCGCCACCAGCGTTTTAACATCGTAGATTTCCAGCAATTGACTCAGCATCGCCTGGATCTCGCTTCCGGCGTCGTCGGCGATGAGGTTCCGGGCGTGTGTTACTGAAATATTTTCCTGCATACATTTAACCGGCCAAAAATAATTGCCGACAGACTAACATAAAATGACGCGGTTTACGTTTCAGCGACAGGGGTTACTGATGCGTAGCAAACATCTGGATGACCGCCTCATCCCGTGTTTCATAGTCGCCTTTCAGCTCAGCGCTCAGTTTCGCCATGTACGACACCAGAAAATCCGCATTACGCTGCGCCAGGTACTTGCCCCGTTCGGTCTGCATCGTCAGCGGCAGTTTCAGCAGCTTGGTTTGAAAATGGTCGAGCGCGAATTGCTTATCGTTAAGAGGCCGTCTGTCGGCAAAGGGATCGTCGGCATCAAACAGCGCGACGCCCAGCGCGCCGGAGACCGCGAAGACCCGCGCCAGACCAATGGCGCCCAACGCCTCCAGCCTGTCTGCATCCTGCACGATTTTTGCCTCTGGCGTGGTGGGCGCAATTTTTGCGCTGAAACTATGCGCTTCGATAGCATGACAAATGCCCGCCAGTTTTTCTGCCGGAAAGTCAGGAAAATCCCGCAGAAAAATACGCCGGGTTTCTGCCGCCGCCAGAATGGAAGAACGATGCCGCTGCGGATGATTTTTCGCCAGGCTGACGATGTCATGGAAATAACATGCCGATAGCACCACCAGCCAGTCGACAGGACTGTTTTCCCCCAGCGTTTGCGCGGTTGCCCAAACACGACGAAAATGGGAGATGTCATGGGCGGCATCCTGTTCCTGATGGTGGTGACGTAGCCAGTCTTCAAACTGCGATTGCCAGTATCCTGAGTCCATACGCCCTCTCTTTATAGCAGACCATTTTTATTACATGCCTGAGCACAGGGTTCGCTATCCTGACATATCCGCCACCACTTTACATCCCTGCTTACTTGCGCGTTTCTGGCTTAGTGTCGGCGGGATAAGCCCTGTTTTTGCGAGGCCGGGTATACCAGGCAATACTCCCCAGAATAAGCCAGACGACGCCCAGCGAAAGCGCGTTAAGCCATTTTTCCGTTGCGCTGCCAGGAGTGCTGATTGGGCCGAGAACCGGCTCGGTTTGTATGGCGGACATCAGCCACACGCAACGCGCCATCGCCCAGATGAAGTAGCCGCAAAAGGTATAAAAAACCCATAACGCTAATTTGCCACCCATGCTACGGGTGGCGTTGTCCTCCCTGGTACTCAAACTTTACTCCGCTTTTGTGATGTAAGTCATATGACATTAATTACATTATAATGTGACATTAGTCACATTTCGACCATAGAATACCTTATCCACCTGTTTTGGTTATTCATTCCACAAATAGTTTATTCCCAGTTAATGTTACGCCTGGCGCTGAACCTGCTGTTAAATAAGGGAATGGTGATTGAATCGCACTCTGATGCAGAATAACCCATAACCAGAACAACTTATTTTTACGCACCGCGATAGCGTTTTATTTTATTAGCATTAAGTGTCAGAATGATTCGGTTATTAGCCTTTTATCATTTATTTTATCATTACCCACATTACCGGCATTTATGCCGGTTTTTTTATGTTTTTTCATAATCAAAGCATCAAATACATATAAAAAACAAATTATATTCACACCAACAACCATCAAATCAAAACACATAACCCATTGATAAAAAATGATAATTATAGAATATATATTCTTAGTTACTTATATAGTCTGTATTATAAAAAACCAAATAGAAACAAATTGAAATATTTTAAATACCTTTGTTACATGTTATTTTTTAAATTCCATGAACTTCATAGAATAGTATCAATTTGTAGTTTTGTTGAAGTGGCTACATATTCATATAAATTATTATCATAAGGGAATACATAATGAACAGAAAAGTTCTGGCACTGCTTGTCCCGGCGTTATTAGTGGCAGGCGCAGCAAATGCGGCTGAAGTTTATAATAAAAATGGCAACAAACTCGACCTGTACGGCAAAGTTGATGGTCTGCGTTACTTCTCTGACAATGCAGGCGACGACGGCGACCAGTCCTACGCCCGTATTGGCTTTAAAGGCGAAACGCAGATCAACGATATGCTGACCGGCTATGGTCAGTGGGAATACAACATGCAGGCGAGTGGCACTGAAGGTAACAGGGATACGTCCTGGACTCGTCTGGGCTTTGCCGGTCTGAAATTCGGCGAGTACGGCTCTTTCGATTATGGCCGTAACTATGGTGTTATCTACGACGTTGAAGCCTGGACCGATGTGCTGCCGGAATTCGGCGGCGACTCTTACACCCAGACAGATGTATATATGCTTCAGCGTGCTAACGGCCTGGCCACCTATCGTAACACCGACTTCTTCGGCCTGGTGGAAGGCTGGAACTTCGCGCTGCAATACCAGGGTAATAACGAAAGTGGCAATAACGGATTTGGCCAGGAAGGCTCCGGTAATGGAACTAACCGCGGTACAAATAAAGAAAACGGTGACGGTTTCGGCCTCTCTACCTCTTATGACTTTGACTTCGGGTTAAGCCTGGGGGCTGCTTATTCAAGTTCTGACCGTACCGATGCCCAAGTAGGTAATGGATATGGTGATGGTCATCGTTACTATGGCAACAATGATGCCGGCGGTGAAACTGCCGAAGCCTGGACCGTAGGTGTCAAATATGACGCCTATAACGTATACCTGGCGGCCATGTACTCTGAAACCCGCAATATGACCTCTTATGGAGACAGCGACTATCACTCTGCAGACGGTAAGTTGGGTGGCGGCGGTATCGCTAACAAAACCCAGAACTTTGAAGTGGTTGCACAGTATCAGTTCGATTTCGGTCTGCGTCCGTCCATCGCCTACTTGCAGTCTAAGGGCAAAGATTTAGGCGGCCAGGATATGGATAGCCATGGTAACTATCGTTACACCGACAAAGATCTGGTTAAATATGTTGACGTCGGTATGACTTACTACTTCAACAAAAATATGTCCACCTACGTTGATTATAAAATCAACCTGCTGGACGAAGATGATGACTTCTACACAAACAACGGTATTGCAACCGATGATATCGTAGGTGTTGGTCTGGTCTACCAGTTCTAAGACACTTTATGTTATTCAAGCCCGTGCTTAGCGCGGGCTTGTTATTATAGGGCAAGAATTAAATAACGGATAAGGGCGCAAAGACAGGTGACCTGGCTTCATCGGATAGATGAAGACAACGTCGCTCTTTTCAGGCGCTGTCTGCAAGAGAAATAACACCTTTGGGGAAAGGTAAATGCCACTATAGATGATGGATGTCAGCGTCTATAGATGATAATCATCGGGCATAAAAAAGCTCCGATACGGAGCTAATATGAATTATTTTCTAAAATCTGGCGGAACCTGCCCTGAGCGAATGTATAATCCAACATTATCAAAAGTGATCATGGTTGACTTACAAAAAATACATTTCGCGCCAAATGGGTTTTGCTCAGTAACATCGAATGTCGATGTTCTGTATTGTGAACCATGGCAACATGGACACCGGAAGTGAATTTTATTAGTAATATCAGTTGCCTTAAAGCGCCACAACGTTGACCGCTGATGGACCTTTTGGTCCCTGCTCTACTGAAAACTCCACTTCCTGATTTTCATTCAGAGTGCGGAATTCATTACTTTGAATGGCGGAAAAATGCACAAACACATCTTTGCTGCCATCTTTAGGCGTAATGAAACCAAAGCCCTTTTCAGGGTTAAACCATTTTACTAAACCAGTGATTTTCGTCGTCATAATATTGTTACCTTTTGAATGAGCCCTTGGGCAAAATGGCCTGAAGAAAATTATCAGAGAGAAAAAAACCTAAAGGAGATCTCAAGAGGAACAAATGATGAGAAATATTACAATCACTACTTCAGATAAGTTTGTATCAAACCGCACAACCATTAACGCATGGTTAACTGCACATAGCAAGCTTTAGTTTTGTTAAAAAAATATTAATTGTTTTTTAGCATTATCACGCTGATTGCCATACTCTTTTTATCCATGCCCGTCGCTACGGCTGAAACCTGGCGTAAATAAGTTACGTCTCCCAACGCCTACCTGGCAATAAACGCGCCACATTTCCTGATGTCGTAAACCAGGATACATGCGCATCATCGTGAGAGGTTCCTGTGATCTCGTGCGACCAAAACCGGTTAGAGAACGGGGATGATTTGGCAACTATCTCATGCATTGATCGCACAAGTTACTTAACACGCAGTAGATCAGAGTATCTTGTGGTGTACCGAGGCGAAAGCATTTCTCGCTTCATAGCCCACTGTTGCGACATCCCCTGCCCGGCGAAGTACAGTGTCCCCTTCCCGTCTTTTGCGTTAAGATAGTCCAGTACTTCCATCAACTTCGCACTACCGGCGCGCGGCGCGTTATCGTCGAAAAGGTTGAGTTGCGCTACGCCCTGACTGAAGAAGTCACCCAGCATCACCCCCGCTTTCTGGTAGCGATGGCCGTCGCGCCAGATTTTATCCAGGCATTTCACAGCCGCATTGATAATGTCGCGTGAATCCTGCGTGGGGGTGAGAAGCGTCACCGCGGCGCTGTTACCGTAGTAGGGCTCGTTCAGGGCAAAGGGGGATGTTTTGACGAATGTTGAGATGAAACGGCAGTACTGGTGCTCGCCGCGGAGTTTTTCTGCCGCGCGCGCAGCGTAGCTGTAAATAGCCTGGCGCATTTCCTCATAGTCTGTGACCCGCTCGCCGAAAGAGCGGCTACAAACGATTTCCTGCTTTGCCGGCGCAAACTCTTCAAGCTCCAGACATGGCTCTCCGCGAAGCTCTCTCACGGTACGCTCCAGCACGACATTGAAGTGTTTCCTGATGATCCAGGTACTTTGTTCAGAGAGATCGAGAGCAGTCTTGATGCCCAGGGCATTGAGCTTCTTACTGATACGCCTGCCGACACCCCAGACATCCTCTACGGGTATCAGGGCCAGCAGCCGACGCTGGCGATCGATGTTCGACAGGTCAACCACCCCGCCGGTCTGGCGCTGCCACTTTTTCGCAGCATGATTAGCCAGCTTGGCAAGGGTTTTCGTCTGGGCAATGCCTACACCGACAGTCAGGTGCGTGCGCTTCAGGACCGTCGCTCTTATCTCGTGCCCGAAATCTGTCAGATCCCGGCAGTTTTGTACTCCCGTCAGATCACAAAAAGCCTCATCAATGCTGTAAATTTCTACCCGCGGCGCCATCTCCTCGAGTGTGGTCATTACCCGGTTCGACATATCAGCGTAAAGCTCGTAATTACTGCTGAAGCAAACAACACCGGATCGCCGGAAGCGTTCTTTCTGTTTGAAGAATGGCTCACCTGGTGCGATACCAAGCTGTTTCGCCTCGGCGCTACACGCGATAACGCAGCCATCATTGTTTGATAACACCACCACCGGTCGGCCACATAAATCAGGACGAAAGACCGTTTCGCAGGAGGCGTAAAAGCTATTAACATCGCAGAGCGCGAACATAATCAACTGACCGCTTTAATGATAAAGGTCACCACCCCGAATATGTCGAGCGTGTCTTCACTGCCGACAGGTATAGGTCGATAGGCGCCGTTCATGGGGATTAGCTGCACTGTCGGGCGCAACTGCAACCGTTTTACGGTGAACTCTCCTTCAATTGCCGCAATTACAATGTCACCGTGGTCAGCGTTCCGTGAGCTATCCACCACCAGCAGGTCGCCGTCGCTGATGCCTGCTTCAATCATTGAATCACCCGTGGCTTTGACAAAATATGTTGAGCTGGGATGAGAAACGAGCAACTCATTAAGATCGATACGCTGCTCAATGTAGTCCGCTGCGGGGCTGGGGAATCCACACGGCACTAAGTAACTGAAAAATGGGAGAGGAATAATTTCGCGCAACTCTGTAGGTCTGAAAAATTCCATAATCCATACCTCGAATACTGTTTTTATATACAGTAGTATTATTTAAACATGCGCGCAAGATACCGGAGTCGCTACGGCTGTTTAAATCTTCGTCGCTTCGTTTGTAAGTTTCTCTCTCAGTTCAAATTATGGGTTTTGTAAATTTTCCGGTTGTATTGTCATGTGTGCATATTTAAGCCAGTCTGGAGGCCACATTTTCTGTACAGCGTCGACAGCCCCGCAGCGTAAGTTATCGCCACGCGCCAGCGCGTTTCCCTGACAGCAATTAATCTTTCGCCCTGCGCCCATGTCTACAGGGGAACATTTCGGGCAACAGGCCGGGTGCGACGATTACCGAGGACGACGGCGTTAAATCGCCGCTAGTGACATCAATATTAATCCAGATGGGGTACAGCGAAAGAGCGGGGCAGAAAACCAAGAGTTGACTTATGATCGAAAAGTAAAAATAACACCATCCCTGGCCCCCTCTTCTGGCAGAAAAAGCATAAGATGGCGATACGTTTTTCACGTAATATTCTAACAGAATATTCTAAGTGTATTCTAAGTGTGAGACTGATCGCTGAAAGAAGATGAGCTAAGTGTTTGAATTGTGGCGGAGAGAGGGGGATTTGAACCCCCGGTAGAGTTGCCCCTACTCCGGTTTTCGAGACCGGTCCGTTCAGCCGCTCCGGCATCTCTCCGTATATTGCAATGATGCCAGGTAATTTGGCATTTTAACAGACCCTATTCGGGTAATTTTGTTCAAGTGACGAGTTTACGAGCAAAACGATGATTAAGTGGCCCTGGAAAGCACAAGAAATAACCCAGAACGAAGACTGGCCGTGGAATGATGCGCTGGCTATACCTCTTCTGGTAAACCTCACCGCGCAAGAACAGGCTCGGCTTATTGCGCTAGCCGAACGTTTTTTGCAGCAGAAAAGACTGGTAGCGCTACAGGGATTTGAGCTCGACTCGTTAAAAAGTGCACGTATTGCGTTAATTTTTTGCTTACCGATCCTGGAGCTCGGTATTGAGTGGCTTGATGGTTTTCATGAAGTGCTCATTTATCCCGCGCCCTTTGTGGTAGATGATGAATGGGAAGATGACATAGGTCTGGTGCACAGCCAGCGTGTCGTACAGTCGGGACGAAGCTGGCAACAAGGGCCCATCATTCTGAACTGGCTGGATATCCAGGACTCGTTCGATGCTTCGGGTTTCAACCTCATTATTCATGAAGTCGCGCACAAACTGGATATGCGTAATGGCGATCGCGCCAGCGGCATCCCTTTCATCCCGTTGCGCGATGTGGCTGGCTGGGAACACGATCTCCACGCGGCAATGAATAATATTCAGGATGAAATCGATCTTGTTGGCGAAAGCGCTGCCAGTATAGATGCCTATGCCGCCACCGACCCTGCAGAATGTTTTGCCGTGTTGTCAGAGTATTTTTTCAGCGCGCCAGAACTGTTTGCTCCACGTTTCCCGGCGCTATGGCAGCGTTTTTGCCAGTTCTATCGCCAGGATCCTTCTCAGCGCTTACGGGTAAACGCTGCCGAAGGCGACTACGGCGAGGAATCCGAACATTAATTCCTCACTTTGTGGGTTAATTAACCAATTGAATTGGCGCGTTAATTTTACTGTTGACACCTTATAGCGGGCCCAGTATTATGCGCCTCGTTGAAACAATTCCTCTGTAGTTCAGTCGGTAGAACGGCGGACTGTTAATCCGTATGTCACTGGTTCGAGTCCAGTCAGAGGAGCCAAATTTAGGGAAGCAGACGTTCACTGACGTCTGCTTTCTGCATTTATATCAACTGATTATCCCCTTTTTCAGGTTCACCCTCGTTCACTAAAAATCATTCGAAGCCATACCCTTTTGCTGGTAAAGCTGGTTCGATTTACGTTTTACCAGCACGCGGAGGGAACCGTCATGTCACTGACTGATACTAAAGTAAAAAATGCCAGACCAGCGGAAAAGGCTGTCAAGCTCACTGACGGGTTTGGCCTCTATCGGTTCGAAATACTGGCAGTTGGGCTACCGCTATTATGGCAATCAGGAGGTGTTTTCCATTGGGGTTTACCCTGCTGTATCGCTTGCCGATGCCAGATAATGCCGTGACGAGGCTAAAAGGTAGCTGGCTCAGGGGATTGACCCGAACGCAAAAAAACAGGCTGATGAAAAAATCCTTCAGGAAAATTTGACTTGTGTAATTACAGACAAAGTTGCGCCATGCCGGAGCAAAGCAGGGATTAGATCAAAACTTCAACGCTTTGTTGTTTTTGTCAGCAAACAAACGCGTAATCTTATTTCCCCCTTTGACAAGCCGAACACACATCGTTACTATGCGCCCCGTTCACACGATTCCTCTGTAGTTCAGTCGGTAGAACGGCGGACTGTTAATCCGTATGTCACTGGTTCGAGTCCAGTCAGAGGAGCCAAATTCCTGTTTTCAGGCGTACTTATAAGTCACTATTCAGTTAGGTTCCAATAAGTTAGCGTGAAAATCTTTCCCGATGTGTGTCTGGTTTTTCCTGCGTATCCGGCGAAATTGGTGGTCTGATTTGGGGCCATTTCAGTTCGATAATGGCGTGACCACCCTATATTCCTGTCCGACACGAAAATCCGCAGTATCAAGCCTTTTGATAACCCCTTTAAACTGACCGATTCACACGATCTGTATCTACTTGTCAATCCGGGCTTGTGGGTCAGGCGCTCAAGGAGCGTGAAGTGTGGCGCAATGTTTTCGCCTTCCGGCGCGTTTCCTGACGTAGAGGCGATTATCGGTGACAGGTCTCCGGCGATGGTGATGAAGCTCGCGGCACAATAAGGCCTTAGCGGGATGCGGAATCGCCTCCCGCTAAGGCTTCATTCAGCCACTTTCCATATCATATAAATACGCCTCTTCCGCTCCTGTCCAACAGCAGGCGACAGCTCATTTCGTTAGCGAAACGGTGGCTCATTAAACGTGCGTAATTTACGTGAGTGCAAACGATCACCTTCTGCGCGTAGCAAATCAATAGCACGAATACCAATTTGCAAATGTTCTGAAATAGCCCCCTCATAAAACCGGTTTGCCTGCCCGGGCAGTTTAATTTCACCGTGTAAAGGTTTGTCAGAAACACAAAGCAACGTGCCGTAAGGCACACGAAAGCGATAGCCCTGGGCTGCAATCGTCGCGCTCTCCATATCAATCGCAACCGCGCGGCTAAGGTTGAATCGCAGCGCCGATGCGGAATAACGAAGCTCCCAGTTACGATCATCCGTGGTGACGACTGTTCCCGTGCGCAGTCGCTGTTTCACCTCTTCGCCGGGCATTCCGCTAACCGCTTTGGTAGCGTCGTACAGCGCACGCTGTACTTCCGCAATGCTTGGAATAGGAATATCAGGCGGCAGAACAGCATCCAGCACATGATCATCGCGTAAGTAGGCATGGGCCAGCACATAATCGCCAATCGCCTGACTTTCTCGTAACCCTCCACAGTGCCCAATCATAAGCCAGACGTCAGGCCGCAACACGGCCAAATGGTCGCAAATCGTTTTAGCATTTGAAGGGCCGACACCAATATTTACCAGCGTAATCCCCTGCCCATCTGCCGTTACCAGGTGCCAGGCGGGCATCTGATGCTTCTTCCAGGCCAGATCGGAAATAGCCTCTTCCGGCGCTTCCGTTTCTGCCGTGATCCAAATTCCGCCGGCACAGGAAAGCGCGATATAGGGGCTGTCAGGATCAAGAATTTGGCTGCATCCCCAGCGCACAAACTCATCGACATAGCGGGTGTAGTTGGTAAACAAAACGAAGGGCTGAAAATGTTCAACCGGCGTACCGGTATAGTGCCGTAACCGGGCCAACGAGAAGTCAACACGACGCGCGTCGAAGTGCGATAACGGATAGAATTCGCCGGGGTGGAACAGACCGTCTGCCGTCTCATCGCCAATCTGCGCCAGTTCTGTGGTAGGAAAATGGCGCGTTAGCCCGGCGCTCATAGAACGATCCAGCGTCAGAGCTGAGCCGTCAATCACGTAAGGATACGGGATCTCATGGTGCGAGGCCTCCACCGCAATATGCGCGCCATAATCATGATAAACGAGGTTAAGCTGTTCCAGAAGATAAGCGCGAAATAGCGCAGGCCGCGTAACGGTAGTGGTATAACAGCCGGGATGAGTAAAGCGTCCAAAAGCGCGTGTTTTAGGCGGGTTCGGTGTCGCGCCATCCCAGCTTACAGACAGCGAAGGATAAACAAACAGTCCGTTAAGCCTGGCATGGGGATCGGGCAGCGTGCCGTTATCAACATAGTCAGCGATGGCTTCACGGAGCGCGTTAACCGACTGCTCGTACAGCTCCTCCAGGCGATCCAGCGCCTGCTCGGGCGTCAGGTTTGTGCCTTTATTTTCCATATTATTCTCCTTAGCGTTCACAGGTGAGGCACGTCATTCGATAGTATGACAGCAAAGGAAGAAACTAAAAGGGTTAGCGTAAGGGCGGCGGCAGTAAACATGAACCCTTTAAAAAGAAAAGAGAACTATCTTAGCGCCACCATCATCGCTCAAAAAGAAGGGTACTGGTACAGCCATTTGTTAAGTTCATTACAATTAGTCATATAACCATTTCCCGGCTTTTGCTGACTCGATCAGCATGCTGATAGTGAAATCTGGGACGGGTACAGGCTCCGTTTTCTTGAACGGATGCCATGAAAAAGGGTGATTAGGAAAATAGGTTTCTATTCTGAAGTTACCTCGCTCGACATTGAGTTTCTCGAAGAATTTATTCATGAGATCTTCGGCTTCAAGTTCATCAATGCTCAGATCAGTATCAAGGTCAATCTCTGGTGTTAATTCCACTTGCTTAATGTTGAACAGATATGTGCCAACATAAGGCCGTACAAGCTCGTAAACTTGCTGTTCAATATTGTCTACCATAACTTATCATTGCCCCGAGCAATGGTATTGTAGTCGCGTATAGTGCGATATGTTATTTGTGACACATCTGCGGCAAGGATAATTTCCCCGATCAAAGGAATGGAACGTCCAACAAACGGCGCAATGTTACGAACCATAACACGTCTGGCTGTCCACGGGGTGTAACCGCCCTAACCATGTCGGAAGGGATATTCCAAAGGGAAATTTTGACTTTTTAAACACTGCACGTGCAGTCCTGGACGCGTATGATGTGCCTTTAGTCGCTCCAGCGGGTTTCGCCCTTGTCCAGAGATTATTGCGACCTGATACCAGAGCAACAACGGCCCCGAAATCTGCAACACCAATCCCAAACTGGCTTGCGGTATTCTCACAAAAAATCATAAACAGAAGTTCGGCAGCAGTCAGATTGGATTTTCCTGCATAGAAGTATGTTCCATTTAGTTCTTCTACTGTATCCATTAGAAACTCTATAGCTGCTATTTTGGTTTACTTATTATACAGCCTTGTTTCGAATGAAAGAAATCAATCTTTTGGGAAAGAACGGATCAAGATCACGGGAAATATCTGAAATCAGATGAAAGAGACAGTCGCGATTCCCACCAGGGGCATCACCTGGCAAGCTTGTGTGATCGCTCCGTTTGAACCGAACACATCTATATGTCAGCATACTGATACGGGTTTGATCTTGCGGATAGCGGTATCGGTTAATGCCATCGGCGGGGGCTCCATTTTTCCAACGAACCGTGAAGCCTCCGATTAAGTCCTCAAGAAACTATGGATGTCAAAAAACCCGGTAAACCTTCTCAGGTCAACCGGGCAAAGATAATTTCTTGTTTTTTAAACGTTTCCGGACTCGCCAGGATGTCCCGAAACTAAAATTTGGCTCCTCTGACTGGACTCGAACCAGTGACATACGGATTAACAGTCCGCCGTTCTACCGACTGAACTACAGAGGAATCGTGTGAACGGGGCGAATATTAACGAGGTGCCCCTGGCTTGTCAAAGCCTGTTTTCACAAAAAAAGTTCGTTTGCTGTTTTATTCCACACTTCGGTTAAAATTCACCGTTTCCTGATGATTTTCACAGCAAAAAGCGCTTACTCCCTCTTTACGCGCGGGTATCTCCACAGCCAGCGCCCGCTTACCAGACGCCAGTAAAACAGCGCGCCGCGCACGGCCCAGTCAAGAAACATCCCCAGCCAAACCCCTACAACCCCCATACCCAGCACAATACCAAGCGTATACCCTGCCACAACGCGACAGCCCCACATCCCCAGCATTGATACCCACATCGCAAATCGCACATCGCGCGCGCCTTTAAAACCCGACGGCAACACCCACGCGGCCGCCCAAATTGGCATAAAGGCGGCATTAAGCCAGAGCAGAACTTTCACTACCTCTTTTACGTCCTGCTCCTGGGTATAAAATGAGGCAAACAGACCCGCGAACGGCGCTGTCCCCCAGGCAATTGCCGTAAGTACGATAGTTGACATCCAGAATACATGGCGCAGTTGACGCTCTGCCTGACCAATTTGCCCGGTACCAAGACGCTTACCAGTGATAATAGTCGACGCCGAACCAAGGGCGTTACCCGGCAGGTTGATAAGCGCCGCCACGGAAAAGGCAATAAAGTTACCCGCAATAACGTTAGTGCCCATTCCGGCGACAAACATTTGTGTCAGTAGCTTGCCACCGTTGAACAGCACTGACTCAATGCTCGCCGGAATACCGATACCCATCACTTCCCAGATAATGCCGAAATTCAGCGGCTTCAGATAGCTTTTCAGCGGAATGCGCAGCGCCGGATTAAAACCAATCATCAGCACCCAAATAATCGCTACCGCGCCGATGTAGCGCGAAATGGTTAATCCCAGCCCCGCGCCGGCAAAACCCAGCCCTTGCCAGGAGAAAGCCCCGTAAATCAGGATGCTGCTGATGATAATATTGAGAATGTTCATCCCGCCGTTAATCATCAACGGGATTTTCGTATTCCCTGCCCCACGCAGCGCGCCGCTACCGATTAGCGCAATTGCCGCAGCCGGATAACTCAGCACCGTCAGTTCAAGGTACGTTAACGCCAGCCCCTTTACTTCTGGCGTCGCCTCGCCTGCGACAATATTAATAATTTCACTGCCGAAATAATGAATGACCACTGCCAGCACAACGGCAAATAGCGTCATAATCACCAGCGACTGGCGCGCCGCCGCCCTTGCCCGTCGCCTGTCGCGCTTGCCCAAGCTAAAGGCGACCACCACCGTAGTACCAAGATCGATAGCCGCAAAAAAAGCCATAATTACCATATTAAAACTGTCGGCAAGCCCCACGCCCGCCATTGCTTCCTTGCCCAGCCAACTGACGAGAAAAGTACTGAGCACGCCCATTAGCAAAACACAGGTATTTTCCAGAAAAATGGGGATAGCAAGTGGGGTGATTTCACGCCAGAACAACACCTTGTAACTCTTGCGTTTGGCATACCAGGGCGTACGGACGACAACCTGGCGTAAGGCAGTGGAGACGTTCAAAATGGACCTTAAAGAAGAGAGTTGAAACCACATTTCAATAATGAGCGAGAAATCGTAAGGCTGCAAAGCTTTTTGCAGAAAAAATGTCTACAAATGCAACAAAGTGATGAGATAACCCGCAATCGAATCTGTAAGGGGTTAAATGGGGTTTGACAAAAATTTTTCCGCCGCTAATATACGACCCCACACGATTCCTCTGTAGTTCAGTCGGTAGAACGGCGGACTGTTAATCCGTATGTCACTGGTTCGAGTCCAGTCAGAGGAGCCAGATTTTAGTTTCGGGACATCCTGGTGAGTCCGGAGACGTTTAAAAAACAAGAACTTATCTTTACCCGGTTGACCTGATAAGGTTTGCCGGGTTTTTTGACATCCATGGTTTTTGGGGACTTAATCGGGGGCCTCACGGTTCGTTGAGAAAATGAAGCCCCCGCCGATGGCATTAACCGATACCGCTATCCGCAAGATCAAACCCACCGATAAATCCTTCAAGATTACCGACAGTTCAGGACTCTACCTGCTGATCAAACCCAACGGCTCAAAGCTCTGGTACATGAAGTACCGCATTGACGGGAAAGAAAAGAAGCTGGCTTTTGGCCCTTATGCGGTGAAAAAACAGTTAATCAGGTCGAACTCTGCGAAAAATCTGGATGGTGAGTTCACGCCGCCTGAAACACAGCATTACCCGGCCCTGCCCCTTGAGAAACTGCCTGAATGTTTGCCGCGAACGGATAATTAGAGAGGGATAATATCTCCGCTAAGCTCTCTCATACCACCCTTTCGAACGATTCACCACTCGCACAACCAGCAGCATCACCGGCACCTCAATGAGCACCCCAACCACGGTCGCCAGCGCCGCACCGGAATGAAAACCAAACAGGCTGATTGCCGCTGCGACAGCCAGTTCAAAGAAGTTCGATGCGCCGATCAGGCTGGATGGACAGGCAATATTGTGCTTTTCGCCCACCAGTCGATTCAACCCATAGGCCAGTGCCGAGTTAAACAGCACCTGAATCAGAATCGGCACCGCCAGCAGGGCAATGACCAGCGGCTGTTGCAGAATGGCTTCGCCCTGAAACGCAAACAGTAACACCAGCGTTGCCAGTAATGCCGCCATTGACCACGGGCCGATTTTCGTCAGCGCATTATCGAATGCCGCTTGCCCCTTGCGTAGCAGAGCCTTACGCCAGAGCTGGGCCAGAATAACCGGCACAACGATGTACAGTACCACAGAGGTCAACAACGTAGCCCACGGTACGGTAATGGAGGACAGGCCGAGTAGCAGCCCAACAATCGGCGCAAAGGCGAAAATCATGATGGCATCGTTCAGCGCTACCTGCGACAGCGTGAAATAAGGGTCGCCGTTAGTGAGTCGGCTCCAGACAAACACCATCGCCGTACAGGGCGCGGCGGCCAGCAGAATAAGCCCAGCGATGTAGCTTTCAAGCTGATCGGCGGGTAGCCACGGTGCGAATAAATAACGGATAAACAGCCAGCCAAGCAGTGCCATTGAGAAGGGTTTAACCAGCCAGTTGATAAACAACGTTACGCCGATCCCGCGCCAGTGCGCTTTGACCTGACCCAGCGCCCCGAAATCAATGCGCAGCAGCATAGGAATAATCATTACCCAGATAAGTAAACCGACCGGCAAATTGACGCGGGCGATCTCCAGACCGCCGATAACGCGAAAGACGCCCGGCACCACCTGTCCGAGCAAAATGCCGATGGCGATGCAGAGCGCAACCCAGACGCTCAGGTAACGTTCAAACAGGTTCATGGCCGGAGCGGCCTGGGTTTGTGCGGACATAGCAGACTCCTTTGGGTTTATTTTCCCGTTGTGCTCAGTTGTAGCAAACGTTCGACACCAACAGGCTCTTCGGCCTGTAGCGGCACCAGCGCGCAGCGGCGGGCATGGTGGGTACAGACGGCATCAATCTGCGGTCGTTCACGTTCGGCGCGCTGGCGCAGCAGCGGCGATGTAGTCGGCGTATTGATCAGGCTGTTGTTAATCACCCAACCCCAAGGTTCAATCCCTGCGCGGCGCAGATCGTCCTGCAAATGGGCGGCTTCCAGCACCGGCGTGGTTTCCGCCAGCGTGGCGAT
Source organism: Salmonella sp. NW38 (assembly GCF_051807745.1). Lineage (NCBI taxonomy): Bacteria > Pseudomonadati > Pseudomonadota > Gammaproteobacteria > Enterobacterales > Enterobacteriaceae > Salmonella > Salmonella sp. NW38. Next base: position 222,188 of record NZ_JAMMTO010000009.1, read on the forward strand.
GAGAACTTTTGTCTGTTCGCTGTCCTGTAGACGCATCATGGGCGTCAGTACGGGCTGACCGTGCTCACCGGCCAGTCGGGCAATCTCGCGATGATAAGCGCCAGTAGCGTCAAGCAGCAGCAGCGTATGGCCGGTTGGTGCGGTATCCATGACGACGAACTGTTTACCTGCCTCCTGAATGATGCGGGAAAATGCCTGAAACACGGCAATTTCTTCCGTGCAGGGAGAACGCAGATCTTCTTCCAGAACGGCGCGCCCCTGTTCGTCGAGGTTTTTACCCTGCTCAGCCATCACCTGCTGCCGGTAACGCTCGGTTTCGGCCTGCGGATCGATACGGCTGACGGTCAGACCGTCGAATGAGCCGTCCAGCGTGTTAGTCAGGTGTGCCGCCGGATCGGATGTGGACAGATGTACCGGATGACCGCGACGGGCCAGTTCAACGGCAATCCCCGCAGCCAGCGTGGTTTTCCCCACGCCGCCTTTGCCCATCAGCATGATCAGGCCATATCCCTGAGATGCGAATCCGTCTATTAGTGATGACAATGAAGGGAGATCTACGGGGGAGATATCTCCGGTTTCCATCGGAGCGCCTGTTGCGCTGTCGTCCAGCAGGCCACGTAATGCCGACAGACCCACCATATTGAACGGTTTTAGCGGCAGGCGATCGCAGGGCAATATGCGCAGATTATCAGGTAAATGTTGCAGCGCCTGTTGTTCACGCTGATACAGTGCCTGCGCCAGCTTATCGTGCGCAGTTTCCTGCTCAGGCAACAGGCTGTTAATGACCAGATACTGCTGCGTCAGGCCGATGGCGGCCAGTTCGTCATACGTACGCGATACTTCCTTCAGCGTTGCGGTCTGCGCTCTGGCGACCAGCACCATGCGCGTCAGTTCTGCATTCGCCAGTGCGTCCACGGCGGCGCGATACTGGCTGCGCTGTTTTTCCAGCCCGGCCAGCGGTCCGAGACAGGACGCGCCGTGTTGGCTGTTGTCAAGATAGCCGCTCCATGCGCCGGGCAGTTGCAGCATTCGCAGCGTATGCCCGGTCGGCGCGGTGTCGAACACAATATGGTCGTACTCATCGCGCAGTTGCTGATTGGTCAACAGCGTGGTGAATTCATCAAAGGCGGCAATTTCGGTGGTGCAGGCACCGGAAAGGTGCTCCTCGATACCCGCCACGATGTCATCCGGCAGAATGCCACGCACCGGGCCGACAATGCGCTCACGGTATTTCGCAGCGGCGGCGGACGGATCGACCTCCAGCGCGGACAGTCCGTTAACCGCTGCAATCGGGGTTATCTGGTGGCCGATGGTCTGTTCAAATACCTGCGCGACATTGGACGCCGGATCGGTGCTGACCAGCAATACGCGCTTGCCGGAAGCGGTCAGATGAATCGCGGTAGCGCAGGCCAGCGATGTTTTACCCACACCGCCTTTACCGGTAAAAAACAAAAAGGGGGGCACCTGCCGAAGCATCAGCATAAAAAAGACTCCTTTAAATTAAATAAAGCGGGAAATCAGTCCATCAGCAGCACTTATCGCCACCGCAACAGGAGGAAGTCGCTGGCGTAAAACTCGAATAGACGGTAAGCCCCATCCAGCGCGCCAGTTCCTCTCTGCGAGGGTAACGACCAGCCAGTGCGACTTCACCATCCACCAGAATCAGCGGTAGCGCCTCTTTGCCGGAACGGGCCAGAAAGCCTTTAACGATTTCGTTCTGTGCGAAGAGCAATGGTTGCTGTGCCAGATTGAAACGCTCAATATTGACGCCCTGCGTTCTGGCCCACTCAAAATCAGCGGCGAATGCGACCAGCGCCGGATCGGTTTCCGGGCCACAGACGCCGGAAGAACAACATAAAGCGGGATCGAAAATCTGAATCGTCTTCATTTGACTCTCCATCAACTATTGAAATATAGGTCGTTAAAAAATTTCGCCAATACGATCCAGTTCGACTTTCAGACGAGCGCGATCGTGCAGTAATTCATTCAGCGGTAGCGCCAGAAAGGCTTCAATACGCGCACGTAATGTCTGGTAAGCAGTGACAAAAGCCGCATCGATTTCGGCATCGCTACCGGTAGCATGAGCCGGATCGTCAACGCCCCAATGGGTACGCATCACGTTACCGAGCCAGGCCGGACAGGTTTCTCCGGCAGCGTTTGAACAGACTGTCACGACAATATCCGGCGTCTGCGGCAGATCGTTCCACGATTTGCTGAAATAGCCTTCTGTTGAAATGCCTTCCCGCGCCAACAACGCCAGTGCTCGGGGATGTACGTAACCCGCCGGGTGACTGCCTGCGCTCATGGCGCGCCATCCGGCTGGAGCCAGATGGTTAAACGTGGCTTCGGCCAGCACGGAACGGCAGGAGTTGCCGGTACAGAGAAAAAGTACGTTCATGATTTACTCTTTTTCGTGGTGTTGAGTGGTGGTAAAACGGCTTCTGAGCAGGAAGAAGCCGAACGAAAACCTGCGCATTGTTCCGGGTGGCCTGAACAACACTCCTCGGTCAGCCAGCCGATTAAATCCAGCATCAGTGGGATGTTGGCACGATAACGCTGGTAACGACCTTCCTGTTCTACCGTCAGCATCCCGGCCTGCGTCAACGCCTTTAAATGAAACGATAAGTTAGTCGGCGGGATATCCAGCGTTGAAGCGATCTCCCCGGCAACCATGCCCTCGGTACCCATTTTGATCAGGAGGCGATATACATCCAGACGCACGCCGGAGGAGAGGGATTCAAAGATGGTTGTGGCAGTTTGTTTGTTCATAATGTGGGGCGGCCCTCTATGATTCAATATTTCAATCATTATTGAATAATCGAATTAATTCAAGTATCCGTTAATAATATCTAGTGGAAATGGCAAGATGGGGGGAAATAATCCCACTTTTAAAATGTGATAAAAATCACATTCTTAGTGCATCATTACGATCGGGGCTTTTATAAGGGCCTTATTTTGAATTTAGAAAATAAATATTTTATTATTCAATGAGATAAAAAACGCACCCAGTCAGAGGAGCCAAATTCCTGTTTTCAGGCATCTCAGCATGTCTCAATAGTATTTTGATTCAGAGAGTTAGCGTAGAAAACTGTCTCAGTGCATATTGATTTATCTCTCCGCATCGGGACAAATTGGTGGTCTGATTTGGGGTCATTTCAGTTAGATAAAGGAGTGATCACCACATGCCCCTTACTGACAGTAAAATCCGCGCTACTAAACCTTCACCAACTCCCTTTAAACTGACCGCTTCTCACGGTCTGTATCTGCTTGTCAGTCCGGGCGGTTCCCGCCTCTGGTATCTCAAATATCATTTCGACCGAAAAGAATACTCGGCGCGGTGGATAAGAGAGCCTTACAGGCGCATACGATCTGACATTTGCATCAAACTTCGTTACTTACGGCCCGTAAACGGGCTGCCCGGATAAGGGATC
>NZ_JAMMTO010000010.1:0-2782 GCF_051807745.1 Salmonella sp. NW38
GTGGTGGGTGATGACGGGATCGAACCGCCGACCCCCTCCTTGTAAGGGAGGTGCTCTCCCAGCTGAGCTAATCACCCCCGCTGTGTGGAGTCGCATTATAGGGAGAGTTGAAAATGAGTCAACGCATTTTCTAAAGTTTTTGTTTGTTCGTCGTAAAATTAAACAAAACGATCGTGAATTACTCCGCGCTGCATGATTTCTATACGGAAATAGCAAAGCGTAGCGTTCTGACCGGATCAACATTGAGGAATCAAGCCACAGTGATAGAATACAAGGCTATTCATCTTTCCAGGATTTGCCGGTTGTCGGCATCTTTATAAACGTAAGGCCATTTCATGAAAATCAAAACTCGCTTCGCGCCTAGCCCGACAGGTTATCTGCACGTCGGCGGCGCGCGTACTGCTCTTTATTCCTGGCTTTTCGCACGTCACCACGGCGGTGAGTTCGTGCTGCGTATTGAAGACACCGATCTTGAGCGTTCCACGCCGGAAGCCATTGAAGCCATCATGGATGGTATGAACTGGCTGAACCTGGAATGGGACGAAGGCCCATATTTCCAGACCAAACGTTTTGATCGCTATAACGCGGTGATTGACGAGATGCTGGAGGCGGGAACGGCCTATAAATGCTACTGCTCTAAAGAGCGTCTGGAGCAACTGCGTGAAGATCAGATGGCGAAAGGCGAGAAGCCGCGTTATGACGGGCGCTGCCGCCACAGTCACGAACATCATGCCGACGATGAGCCATGCGTGGTGCGCTTTGCTAACCCGCAGGACGGTTCCGTTATTTTTGATGATCAGATCCGTGGGCCGATCGAATTCAGCAATCAGGAGCTGGACGATCTGATCATTCGTCGTACCGACGGTTCGCCGACCTACAACTTCTGTGTGGTGGTGGACGACTGGGATATGGAAATTACCCATGTGATTCGTGGCGAAGACCATATCAACAATACTCCGCGCCAGATTAACATTCTGAAAGCGTTAAACGCGCCGGTGCCGATGTACGCGCATGTGTCGATGATTAACGGCGACGACGGTAAAAAGCTGTCTAAACGTCACGGTGCGGTGAGCGTGATGCAGTATCGCGATGACGGTTATCTGCCGGAAGCGTTGCTGAACTATCTGGTGCGTCTGGGCTGGTCCAGCGGCGATCAGGAAATCTTCACCCGCGAAGAGATGATCAAGCTGTTCTCCCTCGGTGCGGTGAGCAAGTCTGCGAGCGCGTTCAACACCGATAAACTGCTGTGGCTGAACCACCACTATATCAATACGCTGGCGCCGGAATATGTGGCGACGCATTTGCAGTGGCATATCGAGCAGGAAAATATCGACACCCGTAACGGCCCGCAGCTTGCTGAACTGGTGAAGTTGCTGGGCGAACGCTGCAAAACTCTGAAAGAGATGGCGCAGAGCTGCCGCTACTTCTATGAAGACTTCAGCGAGTTTGACGCCGATGCGGCGAAAAAACACCTCCGCCCGGTGGCGCGTCAGCCGCTGGAAGTGGTGCGCGACAAGCTGTCGGCGATTACGGACTGGTCAGCAGAAAACGTCCACCACGCGATTCAGGCCACGGCGGATGAGCTGGAAGTGGGGATGGGTAAAGTAGGGATGCCGCTGCGTGTGGCTGTGACCGGTGCCGGGCAGTCGCCTGCGCTGGATGTCACCGTACATGCGATTGGCAAAACCCGCAGCATTGAGCGCATCAACAAAGCGCTGGGCTTTATCGCCGAGCGTGAAAGCCAGCAGTAACGCCAGCTGAAACAGAATAAACGGCAGGGCAGACGCCTGCCGTTTATTATTTGTTAGTCCGCCTCATTGATACCTAAACGCGTCAGAAATCCGCGAATACCTTCCCGCGATAAAAACAGCGCCAGTTTTTCCTGTTCCTGAGCAGACATATTTTCAACGGCATCAATAATTTGTCGATAAGCGTGACTGTGCGCCGCGTTCGCATATTCTGCGAAAGCCTCTTCCGCCTGATAAAACGCAGGCAGTTTGCGAAAAGCCGGAATATTGAGAATAAACTCCCGCACGCTGGCATCAATATGGATGAGTCTTGCGCGTCCGCCTTTGACGCCGGGAAATTTTTCGGTTTTCCAGTGTTGTTCTCTGATCCAGCGATTGACGGTTTGTCTGGCCACGCCGAGGCATTCAGCCAGCTCTTCAGTGGTCATTTTACTGCGTAATCTTTTCATATTATTTGCTATCGCGTATCCCTAAGCGTTGTAACAAACCGGTAATCCCTTCACGCACGAGGAGAGAGGTAAACTGTTTCTGCTCGGATGAGGTCATCTCTTTGGCGAGCGTCATAAGCAGCGCTTCAAGCGATGCGTTGCTGGCAGGCGTGAATGTGTCTGCGTGATGGTCAACTGAACGTTCAGCGCTGCGGATATATTCACGAACCTGTTCGTTTACATGAACCAGACGGGCTTTACCGCCCTGGACGCCAGGTTTGGGCGATGTTGCCCAGCCTTCTTTCCGTACCCATTTATTGATGGTTTGTCGGCTGTAACCGGTGAGATTAGCGAGTTCTTCTGGCGTCATCCGTTCCTTGAACATAACGATTCCCTGAATAGTCGTGGGGTTAATTAGTGGTTCATTTTATAGCACCATTTTAGTCGAAACCGTGACGTGTTTAACTACTGAATGCGAGTTGTGCCGCAATGTCCTTTATTTGAATGCTTTTTCAGCGATTGAATTCGGCAAGTTCATTTTGCCGTTGACACATGCCGAGGGAATTCATATGATGCCGCCCGTCAACTCGACAAGCTTTACGTAGT